>NZ_OZ244997.1:3934561-4237220 GCF_965223285.1 Candidatus Leptofilum sp.
ATCAATAACTGGTTCCCGCCCTGTGCGCGAAAAACCGAGATCTCCCCGCAAAACCCCCCCAATACGCTCCCCGGTTTCAGGATCAATCTGACCGGTCATCCAATTCCAATATTGCACATGGATAGGCTCATCTAGCCCATAGCGGCGAATAATGGCATCGACCTGTGATTGGGTTTTGGGAATATCACGCACGTACAGGGCAGAGCGTTCCACAGGCCCCAAAATTTGGAGCATACTAAAAATAAGTATCGTCACCCCAAACATAATGAGTGGCATAATGAGCAAACGGCGGATGATGTAAGCAGTCATAAAAGCCTCTTGTTTTTTCTAGGATTTGCTTCCATTCCATTAAAACAATTCTGCTGAAGAGTTGTGATCATCTACAAATCTACACCAGGCTTGCTTTAATCATTATGTAGGGGCGGTTCGCGAACCGCCCCTACAAAGGTTATGCTAAGCGATTATTCGCTAGCTAGACTCAGTGCATAGAAGTAGGTACCAGATGTGATTGGGTTGTAGTACCAATTTTCTACCCAACGTTGCTCATAACGGGCACCTGTGCCTTGGGACAAGGTAATCTGAATAGCCAGATCATGGTGCAGTTGCTGCAATTCAAAGTAGATCTGCTCACGTTCTGCTGGATCTGCAGTTTCTACACCAGCGTTTACTAATGCAGTAAACTGGTCCAAGATTTCTTGCGGTAACTGTTGGCGACCAGCATAGGTGCCGACCGTAAAGGGCTGTACCCAGTTGTGCGGGTCATGGATGTCTTCCAACCAGCCACTAGCAATCATCGGTACCTGAGAGGCACGGAAGGAGCGTAAGAATGTGGGCCACGGCAGGCCAACGATCTCAACTTGATACAGTGGGTTGATGGAGCGCAGGTTGGCTTGCAGAATCGCACCGGCGGTCTGGCGGGAAACGTTACCTGTATTGTAGGCAATCTGGAAGCGGAAGCCCGTTTCTGGTAAGACGCCGCCCCAGGCTTGTTCCAGTTCAGCAGCGCAAGCATCTAGGTCAGTTTCGTACATTGGGCCGTCGGGATTGTAGCCCAACATATCAAGGATGATTGGCCCATTGTTGCGCACGCCTTCACCATTTTGTGCGTCGGTGATGTACGCTTCGTAGTCGAAGCAGTAGTTCATTGCGCGACGGACGTTGATGTCGCTGAAGAAGTTCGGCGGAATGCCGTTGCCGTCTAGCTCACCACTACCAATGTAGGGGGAATCCTCGCCAACATCAAAGGTCATAAAGACGTCAGTACGAGATACCTGCGGCAGGTCACCCCATTTCCGCAGAGGTCCATTGGGATTCTCTGGGTTGGGTTCACATTCACCTGTGCGGAAGTCACAGAATTCACCAACAAATTGATCGGCCTGTGGACGATTCGCTTGCGGTACAGCGGCGTTTTCGATGTCGCCAGCCTGCAGGGCTGCAAAACGGGTACCCCATTCATCAACTTGCCGTTGGACGATGGTGCCGATAGCTGGCTGCCCAGCGGGGCCACCTTCCCAAACGGGTTGGTCATCACCACGCCAGTAGTTTTCGTTAGCAACCAAGACCCAGCCTTCACCAGGTGTCCAGCTTTCCAGACGATACGGGCCGGTGCCGTTCATAACGGCCGTTAACTCGGAATTCTCAGAACCAGGTGCGTAGAAGTTCTGCCAAGTGTCGCAGCTACCATCCCAGGCACCTTGCTCAATAGCCCATTCCATATCCAGAATTGAACCCCAAGCCGGAGCGATACTAGCCAGGAAAGGTCCCCAAGGCTGCGCGAGGTTAAACGTAACCGTGCTTGCATCATTGTCAGCAACCACAGCAGCCTGTACTTTTTCACAAACAGCGACTAATTCTTCCGCGGAAGCATTGGCAACCAGACCTTCGGGATCACCTGCGTAGGCACCTTCAGCAATTTCTTCGGTGATGTCAAACGTTTGGTTATAGCCCATAATCGGTTCCAAAAGCAGCCATTGGGCACTGTTTGGATCAGATTGCAGCAGCCCACGCTGGAAGGTATATGCTACGTCGCTAGCCTCTAGCGTGCCACCCTCATGGAAAGTAACACCTTCACGAATGTTGAACGTGTAGGACAGGCCGTCTTCAGAAATCAGCCCATTTTCGGTGCTCGGAACTTCCACCGCCAGGGCGGGAACGAAAGTTGTCGGGTCTGCACCGTTGTAGGTGATGAGAGGCTCCATGACATTCAAAGCCAATGTACCACTGGCGGTGTCATAGATTAAGTTAGGATCCATTGTGTCAATGTCACCAAAGGTCATGTAGGTGTAGATGGAAGGATCAGGAGCACCAGTTGGGCCAGCTTCTTCGCCCCCAGCTTCAACCTCAACTGTCTCAATGACAGTTTCGGTAACAACACGGGTGACTTCTACCTCAACCGCTTCACCTTCTACAACCTCTGTGACCGTTTCTGTAATGACACGGGTGACCTCGACGGGTACCTCAACAGTTTGTGGGGAACATGCGACAACAATGATGGCAAACATGGCCATCATTGCCGCAAATAACCCAATTCGTTTTTTTGTGTTCATTGTTTGTATATTCCTCCTCTGAATATCACAATTGTTTGCAAAAAAATGGTTCTAGTGTTTGAACTTTTCTATATCTACAACCTCCTTTCCAATTGCTGTTGATCACACAATCTTCAAACTCTTCACAAATTTGCAAAGGTTAGTGGAGAAAACGAGTTTTCGGAAACTGAATCGTTCCAAATTTCCCTTCTTTTCTCTTGAAAGTAAGCCGCATCATTTACCAGAAGTTCTCTTTTTGAGGGGCGTGTGCGGTTTACTTAATTGGCAATGACATACTATAAAAAGTTTTCGGCGTGGTGACAGGCTACCATGTGCACATGCTCGGACTTGCCCAACGGCCGAAAAACTGGGTCTTCTTTGCGGCAAATATCAGTGGCATGTATGCAGCGTGGGTGAAAGCGACAACCAGCGGGTGGATTATCCGGGCTAGGGACATCCCCCTCCAAAATGATGCGTTGTCGTTTCTCTTCTTTGTCAGGATCAGGTAAGGGAATCGCGGAGAGAAGGGCTTGTGTGTAAGGATGAAGGGGATGATCGTACACATCATTCCGGTCGCCCAGCTCCACAATTTTGCCTAAATACATAACTGCTACGCGATCGCTGATGTATCGCACCATCGATAAATCATGGGCAATAAACAGATACGTCAAACCAAGTTCTTGCTTGAGATCATCTAGCAGGTTAACTACCTGGGCTTGAATGGAAACATCCAAGGCAGAAATAGGCTCATCGGCCACAATAAAAGAGGGATTTGTCGCTAAGGCGCGGGCAATGCCTATACGCTGACGCTGCCCGCCGGAAAATTCGTGCGGGTAACGGCTGATAAAATACGGATTTAGACCTACTAATGCAAGCAGTTCCTCTACACGTGCTTTGCGGCTCTTGGAGTCGCCGATACCGTGAATAGCTAATGGTTCGCTGACAATGTTGCCTACAGTCATGCGTGGGTTGAGCGAAGCATAGGGGTCTTGGAAAATCATCTGCATGTGGCGGCGGGCGCGGCGCATTTGCTCACGGTTTAATTCCGTTAAAGATTTCCTTTCATAAAATACGGAACCTTCTGTGGGTTCGTACAGCTGTAAAATAGTGCGGCCAGCGGTAGATTTACCACAGCCACTTTCACCTACAAGCCCCAAGGTTTCGCCTTTGTAAATTTCAAAGGAAATGCCGTCCACGGCACGAATGGCCCCAACTTGCCTTTTTAGAACGCCCCGCCGTATGGGGAAATGCTTTTTTAGATCATTTACTTCAATGAGAACTTCACGATTGTGACGGCCGTTTTCTGATTCTGTCATGCAGTTGCTCCAACTAAGCTTTGTTCACGAACTTCTTCCCAACGCCAACACGCTACCGAATGATTTGGTGCCACCGGTTTGAGCGGCGGATTTTCCTGAAGGCATTTGTCTATGACGAAAGGGCAACGCGGGGCAAAAGGACAGCTATTTGGCTCCTGAAGCAAATCGGGGGGTAACCCTTTGATAGTGTACAGTCTTGTTTTTTCTTTTTCGTCAATTTTGGGGATTGATTCCAGCAAACCGAGCGTGTAAGGGTGGCTGGTTTTTTTGTAGACATCATGCACTGGACCTTGTTCAATAATGAATCCAGCATACATGACTGAAACCTTATCTACCATGCCAGCCACGATGCCTAAGTCGTGTGTGATCCAAATGATAGCCATGCCAAGCTCATCTTGCAGCCGCTTGACCAAATCTACAATTTGAGCCTGAATAGTGACATCCAGGGCCGTTGTAGGCTCATCTGCAATCAAAATAGAGGGATTGCAGCTAAGAGCCATGGCAATCATAATGCGCTGCCGCTGACCACCAGAAAATTGATGGGGAAAATCTTTTAGTCGATCGGCTGAATCGGGAATACCTACAATTCTGAGCAGCTCGGCAGCACGCTCGTTGGCTTTTTCTTCATCCATAGCCAGGTGAAGACGGAGGGCTTCGGTAAGTTGTTGACCTACAGTAAGGACCGGGTTGAGGGAGGTCATGGGGTCCTGGAAGATCATGGCCAGGTCACGCCCACGTATCTGACGCATTTCACCAGCAGATAGCTTAAGCAGATCACGGCCGTTGTACAGGACTTCGCCAGCTTCCACTTTTCCAGGCGGGTCTGGAATGAGTCCCATAATGGAGAGGACACCGACAGATTTGCCAGAACCGCTTTCCCCAACAATTGCCATCGACTCCCCTTCTTTTAGGGTATAGCTGATGCCATTGACTGCATGAACAATGCCGTCTTCGGTGTAAAACCGAGTTACCAGGTCAGATACTTCAAGTATGGGTGTGGTCATAGATTTTTAACTACCGATTTGGTGAAAGAAGATTTTTGAGTTGAGTAGATGCAGGCTACTTTTTGATTACTCATCTTCCTATAATAATAAAAGAGTGTACATCCTGCTTGGCAAATGAGCAAGCTGAAAACAGAAAAATCGGTATCTTTTTGGCGTCATTATGGTGACCTATTGGTACTATAACGGGGTTTTGGGTGCAATGCAAGTCCTAATTTGGCAACGGCCGTACATGCCTCGCCGATTTTACTGTACCATCTGCGCAAAACGGAGAAATTGACGGGCTGGTGGTTTGGCTCAAAGGCAAAAAAGTGCATGAGAAACCGGGTACGCGTAATGAAATTGCTATTATTATTGTTGATGCTTTGTTTGGGGGGAACGGCCGTCATCTTGCTAACTGCCCGTATCTTTTGGGGTGGGGTGCTGCAAGAGCCAACATCGGTTGATGTACAGCTAGATGCACCAGCCCAAGTGGTGCTTGGCGAGCCTTTTGAGGTGACCCTGCATCTGACGAACTTGATTACCGCCAGCCAAACCTTGCACAGCATTGATATTGCTACGGGCTATTTGGACAATGTGCCGTTGAATCGCTCCGAACCTGCATACACTGAGCTGAAAACACTGCCCTTGTCTCGCTTTACAATGGTTACATTTGAGCAGGAAATTCCTGTCGATGGTTCAACGACAGTTACTTTGCAATTTGTGGGGGAAGCTGTTGGTACGTTTGAGGGGATATTAGATGTGTGCCTGCAGGATGGCACGCTTTGCCTGGCCGTGCCTTTGGAAACGGCCGTTGTTGAAAGGTAGAGACGCTGCATTGCAACGCCTCTACCTGGAGATGAATTACATATTGTCTACAATTGCTTGCGCAAACTCGGAGCATTTCAGCTTGGTGGCCCCTTCAATTTGGCGGTGCAAGTCGTAGGTCACCGTCTTGTTCTGAATCGTTTTGGTCATTGCTTCCACAATCATTTCACCAGCTTCGATCCAGCCCATATACTCCAGCATCATTACGCCGCTTAGGATGAGGCTGCCAGGATTCACCTGGTCTTTGCCAGCGTACTTGGGTGCCGTGCCGTGCGTTGCCTCAAACAGGGCCACGCCATCACCAATATTGCCGCCGGGGGCCATGCCCAAACCGCCTACCTGGGCCGCAGCCGCATCGCTCATGTAGTCGCCATTGAGGTTGAGGGTAGCGATCACGTCATAATCTTTGGTGCGGGTGAGTAGCTGTTGCAGCATGTTGTCAGCAATCACATCCTTGATGACGATCTCTTTGCCCGTGTTGGGGTTCTTCATGATGTGCCAGGGGCCGCCTTCCCAGGGCTCGGCACCAAACTCATCACGCGCCAGCTCGTAGCCCCAATCGCGGAAAGCCCCTTCAGTGAACTTCATAATATTGCCTTTGTGGACCAGGCTTACAGAGCTGCGGTCGTGGTCGATGGCATATTGCATTGCCTGGCGAACCAGTCGCTTGGTGCCAAATTCGCTCACTGGCTTGATGCCGATTGCAGATGCGTCGCGTACGGTTTTGCCCAATTCATCCCGCAAGAAAGCAATGAGCTTGTTGGCTTCATTAGAGTTGGCCACAAATTCCACGCCAGAATATACGTCTTCTGTATTTTCGCGGAAGAGGACGATGTCCATTAGCTCTGGGCGTGCCATTGGGCTGGGGGTGCCGGGGATGTAGCGTACGGGGCGAACGCAGGCGTATAGATCAAGTACTTGGCGCAAGGTCACATTCAGGCTGCGGAAGCCACCGCCGACCGGAGTGGTAAGGGGGCCTTTGATGCCGACAACGAATTCGCGCATGGCGTCGAAGGTTTCTTCTGGCATGTAGTTGCCATCGTACAGGCTGGCTGCTTTTTCACCGGAGTAGATTTCCATCCAGGCAATTTTGCGCTTGCCGCCGTACGCTTTTTCTACGGCCGAATTCCACACGTGCAGCGAAGCGGGGGTGATGTCTACGCCAATGCCATCGCCTTCGATGTAAGCAACGATAGGATTGTCGGGGACGTTTAGCTGGCCGTTGGCGTAGGTGATTTTTTCACCATTGGGTACTTTAATATTGAGATAGCTCATGGTTTGGTTCTCCTTGGTCTCTTGTCACGGCATCTTTTAAGATGGCTTGTTTCCGTGAAATATCTGAGGTGAATCCATACAAAACAAGCCAGCAAATAGGCTGTTTGCATGTCTATGGGTATGAATTCTGTTAAGTCTGAACTTGGTTTGGGTTCCAGCTTGATTATACGCGATTGGGAAGAATGGGAAAGTGGGAAACGGCCGTATCCGGGAAGTTGGGGTGGGATACGGCCGCTTGGCAGTTTGTTTATCGTTCAGGCAAACGAATGCGAACATTGGCGGGGGCATCGTGCTGAGCCGCAACTGGCATATGCATGATGCCAGCAGGTGCACCTGCTGGCACGGGCACCATCACATCTTCAATTTTGGCTTCTTTAACACGGCACCACATGTCAGTGTGAATGGTATGTTTTTGAGCACGTACTTGGTTCCCTATGGCTTGGCCAAACGTATTGAATTCTGGCGGATCGCGAAACAAACCAACCAAATCGAGTCCGCCTGAGTCGTTGCGGTTTACTGACATCCATTGAATATCAAAATGCTGATTGCCAACTTCCAATGCCTGGCGCGCTTCCCAAGTGACCAGTCGTGTCATGTTTGCTACGCTATGAAAAACAGGAGGTGGTAATTCTCTATCAACCTGCCCCACAAACTGCTTGACAGCAGCCATGCCAATGAAAACCGCAACAAGGGTTGGGATTCCCACACTAACTCCCCACACAGTCAGAAAGCCTAAATTAGCAACAAGATCGCCCTTCAAACCTTCAATTGCATTTTTACGTGCCTCTGTTATGGCGTCTAATTCTGCAGTGCGTCGCACTTGAATAGCAGTTTCACTTTCAGCTTGAATTTGTTCCAGAGCAGTTTCTGATGCAACCACTGTATCAGCTAGCCTATCAGATAATGTATCAATTTCTGCTTCCACTGAAGGCAAATCTTCGCTGGGTAGCTCATCTAGCAAATCTTGCATCTGTCCGGCTATATCGGCGAACTCATCTTGAGTAGCATCTATTTGCTGATTTACAGACAGGGAGACGGCCGTTGCTGCCTCATCAACTTCACTTTCCGGGGAATCTTGGGCAAGTTCCAGAAATATGCGGAAGGATGTAGGGGCTAATGAAAAAAATATAATTGGGAAAACAATCGTAAATAAGAAAATAAGAATACCACCTCGTATCCAAAGTTCGGTTTCCTTGCTTCTTCTTTTGGGAAGCACTTTTTTCACGTGTTGGTTTTCCCGTAAGCCACTCCATTCACGAGTCAGCTCCCAAATGGTGCCAAAAATGGCTGCTGGTATTGCTACCAAAAGAACAGCAGCTTTGCCCAGGTGAATATCCATAAAGAAAATCAAGGTCAAAGCGAGTGCGACAAAAGACCACAACACATAGTTAGCCAGACGCACTACCGGGAAGCGCTGCTGCATGCCCTGATTATTGGTCTGGAGTAACGCGAGCCAATTGCGATTATCGGCACCGCAGCGGGGGCAGTTGACGGCATACGGCGTAAATTCAAAGGGTTGCTGTTCGTTGATGCGGCCCGGCAGCTGCTGCGCCTGACGCGGCGTTGGTACCACCGGACGTTGCTGTCGCTGCGGCTCATAGTATAGATTAACAGTGTTGGGCACGTTGGGTAGCACCCGCCAATCACCACTGCCCCCTTCAGTAACGGCAAACTTCTCTTTGCAGCTTACACAGGTGATGTGTCGGGTGGTGTAGACATTGGGGAAATTTGGACGTTCGAACACGGTACACCTCTTGGATGATGACGGCCGTTTCATTGTTACTGCTATGGAACCACCATCACAAGCCCTCCACTGGCTGGAGGATACAGATACAAATGGACAGACAATACGGAACTAACAACCGTGACGCAGCATAGAAAATCTAAGGGTAAGGAACCTTTGCCCCAAAAATTCAATAGATACTACGACAAAATTTCATTACAACTATCCTGAATAGATGCCAAAAATGAGCGACCAATGGCAATTACACGGGTAGCATACAAAAAGTAACAAGAGCTGGCAAGGGTACTGTTTAATTTGGGTGCGATAAAAAGTTGTGTATAGCTCGGTCTTATGCCGACAGGATTCATTTTGCGCTCTCGTGATCATACACAGAAATTAATCGCCCCCGTTTAATTTTGGCCTGAAATCTACAGGAAAAAGTCTAAGGTGCCCGTTCATACAAATATACGCATTCCTGTCTTGACCTGCTGCAATTAGCTGTATAATGGCTCCATTCCATTGGAGTGCCGCAAAAAAAGGAGTAATCCCATGACAACGTTTAGCCCTGAACAAATGGCGCAAGCAACGGCCGTACTTAATTCTGTTCGTGAAGATTGGTTAGCGCGTGAAGGCGTAACGGCCGTTGATCTTGGCTTCAAATGGTCACAAGGATTAATGACTGGCAGGCTCTCTATCCGAGTGCATGTCTCCCAAAAACGGCCAGAGGCTGATCTGACCGAAGCTGAATTATTCCCAGAAGAAATTGAGGGCATTCCAGTGGACGTGATCCAGGCGGAGTATGGCCTTCAATTGCTGCCCGGCAGTTCCCAACTAGAGGCTGCCCCTGAAGCCCGCAAGGCCCGCTACGATCCCATTCCGTTAGGTGTCAGTGCTGGGAATCCGCGCATCACGGCGGGTACGCTTGGTGCCAAAGTGTACGATGCCACTACGCTAGTGCCAATGGCTTTGAGCAACTGGCACGTTTTTGCCGGATCGCCGGGTGCGGCCGTGGGTGAACCCATTTGGCAACCAGGGGCATTAGACGGCGGCAACAGTGGCGATACCTTTGCCACGTTGAGCCGCTTTGAGCTAGGGCCATATGATGCAGCCGTCGCTCAACTGACCAACGCACGCGACCTGCTCGGCGCAACGGTGGATGACGATGCCATTGAAGATGTAACGACACCCATTTTGGGCATGTTGGTTTGGAAAAGCGGCCGTACCACCGAACATACCAAAGGCTTCATTGATGGTGTGCAAATGACAACTTCCATCAACTATGGTGCGGCAGGCGTACGCCTTATTCAGGATGTTGTGCGCATTGTGCCTCGCCTTGGGGCAGGCAATGTAGAAATTAGCATGGGGGGCGATTCAGGCTCCATTTGGGTGGATGAGGACAGCGGCAAGGCGATTGGGCTGCATTTTGCGGGAGAGGTGGGCAATGCCCCGGAACATGCACTCGCTTGCGAACTGCAACCGGTGCTTAGTCGGCTGAATGTGCTCATGCCAGCACAACGGCCGTCTCCACCAGACCCAACGCCAACGCCAGACCCTATCGAACCACCATCGCCCCCGCCAGATGATGATTCGTTCCCGCCACCGCCCCAACCTAACCTTTTCCAACGCCTCTTGCACAGTTGGCGCAGCTTTTGGCGCAATCTTTTTGGGTAAAAGCGGGTAATTTTTACTGCGTTTCTTAATAATTTCTGAGCATAAACCGAATTGAGGAACGGCCGTTCCGGCCACTCGTTAAAATTAGAGATGGTATGTAAAAAACGTTTTCACATTGCGTAATGGGTTTGTAATGGCAAAGAAGTTTGTGATTTTGATTAGTCTAGGTGTCTTTCTGCTGCTGGTTGGCTGTGCCGGGGCGGGTGCGGCTACCCCCGAGGTGCTGCCACCAACGGCCGTTCCCAGCACCCATACTCCCGCTTTGGATACAGCCGTTCCCACCATTGCCATTCCCCCAACGAATACAGCCCCCCCACCACCACCGACTGAAACGGCCGCGCCCCCTGAAGCAGACCTCTCAATCGAGGCCGACGATATTTTTCTGTACCCTGTGCCAGAACTTTTTGCCGGGGATCGCGTCACCTTCCAAATTTTGGCGCACGTGCCGAGCAATGTGAACCCACAATCTGTCACTGTGCATGTGCTGGTAAATTACCAGGACGTTGCCAAGGGGACGCTCAGTGCCCGAAATTTGGCCGGAGATTCTGTAGGGCTTTTTGAATGGGCCTGGGACACCACCGGTGAAATAGGCGACCAGCTTGTGCATATCATTCTGGACCGATATGATGAAATTAGTGAGGGGGATGAAAACCGGGATAACAATGAAGTCGTGCTCACCGTTCCGGTGCGCGATCCGCAAAACTTACCCCCAAACGAACGGGGTGCCACCTGGGTGACGGCCGAAACCAACTGCTGCAATGTGCATGTGGTTAGCGGCACGGCCGCTTACCGGGATTTGCCTGAAATATTAATGACAGTAGAAACGGCCGTTGCCCAAGCTGCCGCTCGTTTAGAAGAAGTGCCCGGCCGCAAACTGGATGTCTACCTGATTGATCGGGTGATTGGGCAAGGTGGGTATGCCGGCAATGCCATGGTCGTTTCCTACCTGGATCGGCATTACGCCAGCCAGGGCTTTGAGCAAATATTGGTGCATGAAGCCGTCCATATCCTCGACCGCCAATTTGCCCCTGAGCGCATCCCGTTCTTGGCCGAAGGAATGGCCGTTTGGGGCACGGGAGGGCATTACAAAACAGAGAATATTCACCAACGCTCAGCCGCTTTGGTGGCACTGGATCAATACGTTCCCCTGGCACAGCTTATCGACAATTTTTATCCGGTACAGCACGAAATAGGCTATTTGGAAGCTGCCGGATTTGTCGCCTACCTCGTTGACACCTATGGTTTTCCTCAATTCAAAGCATTTTATGCTGACGTAACCGCCGAAGATGCAAACACTTTGTCCCAAGCAGTTGATCTCAATTTACAGCAATATTATGACCTGACGCTGGCCGAGGCCGAGGCGAACTGGCTCGCCTTCCTGGCCAATCTGCCCGAAAATCGTGCCGAGTTAATCGATCTTCAAACCACAGTTCGCTACTTTAACGTCATGCGTCGCTATCAACGCTTTTATGATCCAACAGCATATTTTCTAACCGCCTGGTTGCCGTACCCGGGCGCACTGCAAACCGAGGGCAATCCAGCTGATCTGACGCGCCATCCTCAAGCAGAGATCAATGTGACTTTAGAAGTCATGCTGCAAGCTGCCGATGCTGCTTTACGCATGGGGGATTACAACAAAGCCAATGTGCTGCTAGACAGCATCACCCGTGTGCTAGACAACGATGGCGTGTTTATTGATCCGTTAGCTGCCAGCCACCTGAGTCTAGTGCGCTCCCTCACTGAACAGGGGTATGAAGTGCAGTCGGTTAGTCTGGAGGGTGAGTATGCGGAAGTACAGGTGACTGGTTGGGGAACGGCCGTACTTACCCAACTATCCCTCACCTTATCTGGCCAAAACTGGATACTTTCCAACTAGCCAATCGCCAGCTTTTTTGCCTGTGGCAGCATGGATAAATTTTTACTTTATGCTACAATGCCATACAGTTGAACAGTACAGAAATCACTGTTCTTACGAAGTTTCAGGCACTTGTCATCAACCAGCAAAACACCGACACGTGCCCCCGAAAGAGGAAAAACATGATCGAAGTTGTCGTAGACAGCATCCGCATTAGCCTTGTTTCCCAACATCGCATCGTGGTGCTCAAAGAAACTGATAGTGAACGCCAACTGCCCATCTGGATTGGCCCCTACGAAGCGGATGCCATCACCATTGAGTTACAAGACGTAGAAATGGCCCGCCCTGTTACCCATGATTTGCTGAAAAATGTTATCTCTGAAATGGGCGGCAAAGTGTCCCACGTGCTAATTAAAGCATTGAATGAAGGCGTATTCTACGCCAGTCTTTTTATTGATGTGAACGGCGAGATGAAAGAGATCGACAGCCGTTCCTCTGATGCCATTGCCCTGGCCGTGCGCGTAAAAGTGCCCGTCTTTGTAAACCAGGACGTGATGGACGAAGTCGGCGTCTTGCCAGAGCCAGACATTTTGCAAGAAGAATCTTCTAGTGGCGAAGCACCCGATGGCGAAACGCTTGACATTTTTACAGACTTCGTTGATACACTCGATTTTGAAGACTTCGACGAATAGTTTTTGGTAACCAAGCAAACAATCAAAACCACAACTTTTAGACGTGAAATGCGCCAAACGTGCATTTCACGTTTTTATTCACACAATTTTTCTGCCAGCTACAGAGAAGCAGAGAACTTGAGACCCTCAAAATCCTCTGTGTTCTCTGTGGCCAAAACAAGTCCATGAGTACAGTTGAACGCTTGCCCCCCCACAGTTTGGAAGCTGAAGAAGCCGTCCTTGGCTCGCTGCTCATCGACCCAGATGCGCTGTTTGAAGTTTCCAACTTCTTGCGTCCTGAGGCGTTCTATCGCACGGCCAACAAATGGATATATGAAGCCATTCTCGGTCTGAGTGAACGGCGAGAGCCATTGGATTTTGTGACGCTCACTGAAGAGTTGCGGCGGCGCGAACAGCTTGAAGAAGTGGGCGGCGAGGCGTATGTAATCAGCCTCATCAATGCGGTGCCAACGGCGATTAATGCGCGTAACTACGGCAAGCTGGTAGAAGCGGCCGCTTTGCGGCGTAAGCTCATCGGCGCGGCTGGCACCATTGCTAACCTGGCCTATGACGAAGCAGAAGACATCAATGTCGTCATAGACCGCGCTGAGACGGCCCTGTTTAGCATTAGCGAGCAGCGAACTACGCGGGATTTAGTGCCGGTTAAGCAAATTGCAGGCGAATATTTGGATCGCGTTCAGAGGCTGATGGAGCAGGGGGACGACGTTATTGGCGTGCCTACCGGCTTTACTGACCTGGATCGGTTGCTGGGTGGCCTGAATCGCTCCGACCTGCTCATTTTAGCGGCGCGGCCCGGTATGGGGAAGACCAGTTTGCAAAACGCCATCGCGCTAACGGCCGCGATGCGGTACGGCAAGCGGGTAGCTATGTTCAACCTGGAAATGTCCGGAGAGCAGCTTGTGCAGCGCATGATTGCTTCCGAAACACGTATCGACTCGCAGCGGCTGCGGCGCGGCCAACTGCATGAGCATGAACTGCCTATTTTTATGGAGGCGATCGGCCGTTTGTCTGAAACGCGCATTTTTATTGATGATACGCCCTCAATTACGCCTAACCAGCTCCGTACCAAGTGCCGCCGCCTCTATGCAGAACATGGCCTGGACCTGGTTATTATTGATTATTTGCAATTAATGACGGCCGAACATACCAGCAACAACCGCGTCATGGAAATTAGCGAGATTTCACGCAGCCTCAAAGGGCTGGCGCGTGAGCTGGACGTACCGGTGCTGGCTGCGGCTCAGCTCAGCCGTGCCGTGGAGCAACGGCAAGATAAGCACCCCCAACTTTCTGACCTTCGTGACTCCGGCAGTATTGAGCAGGATGCAGACATTGTGATGTTTATTTATCGGGATGAATATTACAATCCAGATACCACAGAACGGCCGAATATCGCTGAGCTCGCCATTGCCAAACACCGCAACGGCCCCACCGGAGTAGTAGACCTCTACTGGCACAGCAAACTCGCCACCTTCCGCAACCTGCAACGCCAAGAAATTAATTTGTAATTGGGTGGCTTCATCAAGTGTTACAAACAAATGAAACTTATCATCATTTATGGATCGGAAGCGACCGGAAAACTAACAATTGCGAGAGAACTCGCCAAAGTGACTGGATTCTGTTTGTTTCACAACCATGTTAGTGTGGATGTAGCCAAAACATTCTTTGACTTCGGCATGGTTGAATTTGGTGATCTTGTCTGGGATGTACGTATTCTGGCATTAGAGCATGCAGCCAAAGGGAATATCTCTGGCGTAATCTTCACCTGGGCTTATTCACATCCTGACTTTCAGCCATATTTGTACAGGTTGAGGGAATTGTGTAAAAAGCATGATGTTGAGACTTGGTATGTTCATGTTTTTTGCTCAAGAGAAGAACTCAAGAAGCGAGTACTCCAAAATGATCGGAAAGCTGTTGGAAAAATTAATACAATCGAAGCATTGGAGCGGCAATTGGCACAGAAGAATCATCAAGTGATACCTGATACTGACTCCCTGATCATTGATAATACAACACTATCTCCGCAAGATGCTGCTAGAATAATATTAGAACATTTTGAAATCTGAGAATTATATTACTCAATCTCACCCTTGGATGTTGCTACAAAATTACTTGACGTAGTGCTTCCCAAAATCAGGGCAAGGTTATGAGAGATGTTAGTTAGCGCACATTGACAATTAACCATTAACAATTAACAATTAACCATTATGAAAGGTTTCCCCGGCTTCCCAGATGGAAAATTGCGCACTACCATCGTGCCAAACCTTTTTTTTAGCGACTTGCTGCCCCACATCGATAACATCGCGGAACTAAAGGTGACGCTGTATGCGTTTTGGGCGATGGGTCAGAAAGATGGCAAGGTGCGCTACCTGCGCCTGACCGACTTTTTGAACGATACGGAGTTTGTGAAGGGGCTAGGGGCAACCACCGCCATCGCCACCGAAGCGTTGATGGACGGCATCGAGCGGGCGGTGGCGCGGGGTACCTTTTTACACGTCAACATCGAGAGTGCCGATGGCAAAATGGACCTCTACTTTTTCAACACAGAAAAAGGGCGGGCGGCTTTTGAGGGCATTACCAAAGGGGAGTGGCGGCCCAACCCAGATGAAGATGAGCCAATTACGCTGCTGGTGGAACGGCCGAATATCTTCATCCTCTACGAACAAAACATTGGACCCCTCACGCCGATGGTGGCCGACGAACTGCGCGACGCCGAGCAGACCTACCCCGTCCGGTGGATAGAGGAAGCAATCGAAACGGCCGTTGCTAACAACGTCCGCAAGTGGCGCTACATCATTGCCATTTTAGAAAGATGGCGACAGGAAGGAAAGAAAGATGGAATCGGCCGGCGAGATACTCAAAAAGAGCTACGCCAATCAGTCCCAGATGAATATCGTGACATCATCAAGCGGTGATGCTCCCGATGATTCCGCAGCGGCAGGTGGCCTGGGGCAACCAGATTGCCCCCACTGCGGTGGCCTAGGGTACGTGATTCCCGATGTGCCGCCAGTGGATCCCCGCTTCGGACGGGCGGTGGCCTGTAGCTGCCGCGCCGCCGAGCGCGAAATGGCTCGCATTGATAGCTTGCTCAAGTTGAGCCAACTGGGTGCCTTGCAAGATTGCACCTTTGATGCCTTCCTACCCGATGGGCATGGCCTTACCCCCGGCAAGCAACTTAACCTGAAGTTAGCTTACGACCGCACACTCGCTTATGCTAAAAATCCGGAAGGGTGGCTGGTACTAAAGGGCGGTTATGGTTGCGGTAAAACACATTTGGCAGCAGCCATTGCCAACCAACGTATTGCGATGGGGCATCCTGCTCTTTTTGTGAACACGCCAGATTTGCTAGATCATTTGCGAGCCACCTTTAGCCCCAATTCCCCAACAGGGTACGATGAACGATTTGAGCAAATTCGCAACACGCCCCTGCTCATCCTGGATGATTTGGGGGCGCAAAGCAACAGCGACTGGGCGCAAGAAAAACTGTATCAGATATTCAACCACCGCTACAACAGCCGCCTGGCGACGGTCGTCACCACAAATTTAGAGCTTGAAGCAATTGAAATTCGCATACGCTCGCGCATGGTAGATCCTAGCCTGGTGCAGATCATTCACATTGCCGCGCCAGACTTCCGCCGGGCAGGGGTTGATCAGGAACAGTCAGAACTGTCTACCCTGAGCTTGCACCACGACAAAACGTTTGATAATTTTGATTTGCGGGAGCGGGAACTGCCTCGCGGCCAGGCAAGCAACCTACGCAACGCGCTGGAAACCGCCCGCGATTTTGCTGAAGCACCAACAGATTGGCTGGTGCTTAATAGCGTTGCCTTTGGCAACGGCAAAACCCATCTGGCCGCTGCTATTGCCAACGAGATGCAAAAGAAGGGCGAGCCGGTGCTTTTTATTTTGGTACCGGATTTGCTGGATCATTTGCGGGCAACGTTTAATCCGGCGAGCGGCATGCGCTACGACAAGCGGTTTGACGAGGTAAAAACAGCCCCGCTGCTGATTTTGGATGATTTGGGGACGGAAAGTGCCACGTCTTGGGCGCGTGAGAAGCTATACCAGCTTTTTAATTACCGCTACAATGCCCGGCTGCCCACAGTCATTACCACGGCCACACCCATTGATGAAATTGATCCACGCCTGGCGACGCGCATGCTGGACGGCAGCCGCTGCACCTTCTTTTTGCTGGAAGTGCCTAGCTATCGCGGTGGCGTAAAACCCAAACGTGGCCGGAAACGGTAGGTTAGCGATCCACATTCGGTATCAGCTTTGAACAGAACTGATTACTGCCCTTCTGGGATTGTCAGCTTTGTGCCCGCAGTGACCCGGTCTGGATTGCTGATTTGGTTGGCTTCAACGATGGCCTGGACGGTGACGCCATAATGCCGGGCAATCGCGGTGAGGGTTTCACCGGGTTGGACGGTATGCGTTTGGGCAGGTACGGCCGTTGGGAAATCTTCCGGGTTAACAGGGTCCTCACTTGCTTCTGCATCGTCTTCATTCGCCTCTTCTGCATCTGACTCAGCTTCTTCAACGGTTTCTGCTTCACCAGCGGCTGCTTCATTTTCTTCTTCTACTTCTGGCTTCAGTGTTTCAGCTTCAGCTTCTGTGTTGATGATGGTGGCGGCGGGCTGAGCTTCGCCCAAAATGGCGGGGATAACTTTGCCAAAGATGTACGGCCGTAATAACCCAATAATCAGCGCGGCCCCCAACAGTACAACTGCCAAAAGCGCAAACTTAATGAGTTCACTCTGCCTCTCATTTTCTGGTTCGTCATCCACCAAAATCAGATCTGGTTCGTTTGCCACGGCTGATTGTTCTTCAATTTCTTCGTTTTCGTTGTGAGTAACATCTGCTTCGCTCATGGGACCACTCCTCCAATCACGCATAAAACATTATGACAAATGGTGCCACAGATTAGCAGGCTTGCCCAGTTTGGTCAAGCAGCGTCAAATTCTGCTAAAATCTGCTCCATCTTGGAGAGACTATGATACATTTCAAACGATTGAGCATGCCATTGTTGCTGCTTTTGACGATGATAGTGATGGTAAACGGCCGTTCTCAACTTGCGAATGCTGGTGAAAATGAAACCGTATATCTGCCCTTGATTTTACATCCCTCGTTAGGGCCAAATTTGCTACCAAACGGCTCGTTTGAGCAAGGTTGGTACCACATAGACAATGTGCCAGAATTGCAAATTCCTGAAGGATGGCAGTTTGCCTATGCTGAAGGCGAGAATGAACTGGACCCAGACCCTTGGAATGTGTGGGTAAGGCCAGAGATGCGGGTGCTGTCTTCGGCGTTTTTGCCGCCTGAGGAACACGATTTGTTCATTTGGGATGGCGATCAGACGGTGAAGGTTTTCAAGGGGTTTGGGGCCGTTCAGTTTGAGTTGACAACTGAGATGTTCCTGCAACCTGGCACCTACATCCTCGTTATCCACGTGTTCCCCGATTTGGTAGTGGGGTATGACAATGGCCAAAAAATCTGGGCACCAGACCCGCTTTCCGGCGAGGTGAAGCTGATTGCGGGCAACGGCACGACTGGCTGGCTGCTGCCCCAATTTGGCCAGAAAAACCGTGTTCAGACGACATTTACCATTACCAGCCCCCAAACTGTTGAAATCGGTGCTGCCATGCGCGGCCGTTGGGCCATCGAAAACAATGGCTGGTTTCTGGATGATTGGGGACTCTACAAACCGTAAAAAAATATCCACAGATTTCGCAGATTCCCGCAGATCAAAAAAGAAATCTGTGAAAATCCGCGAAATCCGTGGCTAAAATCTATGAACAAGATCGGAACATTGGCTGAAAAATCGCTACATGCGGGCATCAAGGCGTGGTACGGCCGTGCCACCGACCAGTTTGAAGTAAAGGTAGATGGTTTTGTCATTGACATTGTGCGCGGCGAGCAGCTCGTTGAGATTCAGACGCGCCACTTTGGGGCCATGAAGCGCAAGCTGGCACGCCTGCTGGACAATCATCCGGTGCTGCTGCTGCATCCCATTGCCCAGGAGAAGTGGATTGTGCGGGAAACGGCCGTTGGCCAGCCAATCAGCCGCCGCAAATCACCTAAAAAAGGGCAACTGCTGGACATCTTCTCCGAACTAATGCGCATTCCGCACCTGTTGCCACATCCTAACTTAGTGGTTGGCGCGGTGCTGACCCAGCAAGAAGAAATTTGGCGTGACGATGGCCAGGGAAGCTGGCGGCGCAAAGGGTGGAGCCTGCACGATCATCGGCTGCTGGACGTGATGGGAATGCACACCTTCGCCACGTCCACCGACCTGCTTACCCTGCTGCCGCCCGATTTGCCCCAGCCATTTACCAACAAGCAGCTTGCTAAACTCGCCAAGATTCGCCTCAACATGGCTCAGCGCATTACGTACACACTGGCCCGATGTGATGTTGTTGAACAAGTTGGCAAGGACGGCCGTTCAAACCTCTACAGGATATTATCGTCTTAACGAAACGCTTGTGGTTTATACAAGAAAATATCATGCGAAGGCGCAAAGGTTCTAAGAACATCCTTTGCGGCTTTGCGTGAGACTTATTGATGCTAGGTGAAGTTAGGGCAATAGCACAAAAATGGAGCCGAAGCGGCCGGTTTTGCCTTTTTCGGCGCGGTGAGAGAAGAAGAGGTCGGTGCGATTGGCGGTGCAGAGGCCAGGCATCTCGATTTGGCGAACACCTGCTGCCAGCAATCGCTGGCGGTTCGCTTCAGGGAGATCGTAATGGTAACGGCCGTTTCCCTTCCCCTCCGGTTTTCGCAACAACAATTCCCACTCAGGAAAAGCAGCTTTTACTTCACTAACGAGCGGCTCAGCCACCTCATAATTCTCCCAGCTAATGCAGGGGCCAATCCCCGTCAGCAAATCGGCCGGATGGCTGCCAAACTGCTGCTGCATGGCCCGCACCATCGCGCCGGGTAAATCAACCACGGTGCCTTTCCAGCCTGCGTGGCCCAGCCCAATGGCGTGCTGTACCGGATCGACCAGCATGATGGGGGTGCAGTCGGCAAAGTTCATCGTCAAGCCACAGCCTGGCTGGTTAGTGATGATGGCATCGACATGCTCCATCCAGGTGCCGTTGTTGGCCTGCGTTACGCAGGCGACGTCGCTGCCGTGCACCAGGTGGGCGTGGACGACCGTATTGTTTTGCCGCCCAAACAGCCCAAACGCTTTGGCCCGATTGGCATAGACGGCCGTTTTCGCATCCGGTACGCTTACGCTCAAATTCAACGAATCGTGTGGCGGTTGGCTAACCCCGCCTTGCCGAGAGAAGATGGCGTGCTGAATACGGCCATACGCCCCGAAGCTCTCAAACTCAAAATAAACAATCCCCGCATCTTCTTTCTGCAACATATTTTTAGAATGGGACACAGATTGACACTGATTTGCACAGATAAGAAAGCAATCCGTAAAATCCGCGTTCATCTGTGGCCAAAAATTTTATTCAGATGTGCGATTATGCCACTTTTGCAGCAATTCGGCTTCCTGCTCACGCTTTAATCCGGCACGCCATTCGTGGTCTGTGGGGCGGGTGGCTTGCCAGGTCAGGGTGTCGCGGATGGTTTCGGCCAACGGCCGTATCGCCAACCCATCGGCAAAGGCTTTGTCACAATTTACCAGATTAAACCCCGGCAGCTCACTGCCCACCCACAGCGGTAAATCCGTCCACGTTGAGACCTCATGTTCGGTTAAAAATGGCTCGTCCACCCAGGTAAAGGTGGCATCACTGCCAGAGATGTCCCGGCTTGTAGTCAGCACATCGCCCAGCGTCACCGCCCCCGCCTGTCCGGTCACGTTGTAATCGCCACATTTTTGCTGCTCAATCATGTGCAAAATCCACAAAGCCAAATCGCGGACATCAATGAACTGCGTCGGGTAATCTGGCGAGTCCGGGACCAGCAGTTCGCCACCTTGGGCCACGCGATGGGGCCAATAGGTAAACCGGTCCGATTGGTCGTGCGGCCCCACGATGAGCCCGGCACGCACGTTCAAAACGCGCCCCGGCATGGCGGCTTCGGCCGCTCGCTCGCACAATGCTTTCAGCGGCCCATACGTCTCGCCGTTGACTTCTTCTACTGTTTCATCTTTCATGGTGCCAACGGCCGTATCCTCCGCCAAACCCGGTTCACGCATAGATTCGAATGGGTAGACCGAAATGCTGGAGATAAAGACATACTGTTTCACGGCATCAGCGAGCAAGGTAGCTGAATCACGCACCAGCCGGGGGACGTAGCCACAGGTATCAATGACGGCATCCCAGGAACGGCCGTTCAGCACAGCCAGTCCCCCATCTCGATCCCCAACCAGCGTTTCCACCTGTCCGGAGTACAAACTTGGGTTGCTCTGACCTCGATTAAATAGCGTGATCTCATACCCCTTTGTCAAAGCCGCATCCACAATGGCTCTTCCCAAAAATCGCGTTCCGCCAATGACCAACAATTTCATGATTAACTCCTTAAACAGTGGCAAAATGTGCCAACTTGACTTACGCTTGCTTCAATAAAGATGATTGTTAAGAAAGATGATTGTAAAGGATAACAAAGATTAGATAACTGTCTACTGTTTTGCCGGATGGCACGATACAATTTTGCATCAAAATTTTCCCAAAGGAGCAGCAAATGGAGATAAAAATTCAGCAAGGTGAAATCCAAACCAGCGAGGTGGAAACCCTCATCGTGAACCTGTTTGATGACGTGACAACGCCCAGCGGCGCAACAGGCGCAGTAGACCGAGCTTTAGGTGGCGCAATTAGCGAACTGATTGCCAGCGGCGACCTAACGGGCAAGGCAGGCGAAGTTAGCGTACTGTACCCGCGAGGGGCGATGGCGGCGACGCGCGTTTTGGTCGTGGGTTTGGGCAAGCGTGATGACTTCAATCTGGAAGGCGTGCGGCAGGCGGCGGCGCACGGCATTAAGCAGGCACACAAGCTCAAGGCCAAAAACGTCGCCACGATTGTACATGGCGCGGGCATCGGCGGTTTAGATGTGACGGTCGCAGCGCAGGCGACGGTGGAAGGCAGTTTATTGGCTACCTACCGCTTTGCCGCCACCAAACAAGAGCCAGAACCACCGCACGAGGTTGAGTCGCTAACGGTTGTGGAGTTTGACGGCAGTAAAGTGGCCGCTATCGAAGCGGGCAGCACCCAGGCACAGGCAATTGTGGCCGGGGTGACGATTGCCCGCGATTTGGTCAACATGCCGCCCAATGTGGCCACCCCGACTAAAATGGCAGATACGGCCGTTTCCATTGCCAATGATCACAACCTCAAACTCATCGTTGGGGATCGTGCCTGGGCTGCCGAGCGCAAGATGGGGGGCTTTTTGGCGGTGGCCAAAGGGGCAGGCGAACCGCCCAAATTCATCGTGCTGGAACATAACGCCGAGCGAGAAGATTTGGATACGATTGTGCTGGTAGGCAAGGGCATCACCTTCGATACAGGCGGCATTTCGATTAAGCCCTCGGCCAATATGGGGTTGATGAAATCTGATATGGGGGGCGCAGCGGCCGTTTTGGGTGCAATGAAAGCTGTGGGCGCGATGGACCTACCGCTGCGCGTTATCGGCATTGCACCGTGCACCGAGAACATGCCAGATGCCAACGCTTACCGCCCGGCGGACGTGATCACCGCCAGCAACGGTACCACCATCGAAATCATCTCCACAGATGCCGAAGGGCGCATGGTGTTGGCCGATGGGCTGGTCTACGCCACGCGCTACAACCCCAAAGCGGTTATTGATTTGGCAACGCTGACGGGTTCGTGTGTGGTGGCTTTAGGCAAGGGAATGGCGGCTGGTTTGTTTAGCACAGATGATAAATTGCGGGATAAGTTGGTAATGGCAGGAACGGCCGTACACGAGCGCGTCTGGCCCCTGCCCCTGTGGGACGATTACAAAGAAGCGATCAAATCTGATGTAGCTGATATTAAGAACAGCGGCGGCCGTTTTGGCGGCGTGGCGACCTCTGCCATGTTCCTCAAACAGTTTACTGATTATCCCTGGGTGCATCTGGATATTGCCGGAATGGCTTTTAGTGACAAAGGCAACGCCTACACGCCGGGCGGTGGCACTGGCTACGGCGTGCGCTTACTCGTCGAATTTTTGCGAAATTGGGCATGAATATTGCAGGTGGCAAGTTGCAAGTATGGAAGTCTTTACTGCCACCTGCAACTTGCACCACTTGCCTACTTTTCCCGACTCACTTTATAATCCACTCAGTAACTCGCACATACGTAATTGTGTCCACAAAATTAGGAGAAAAAAATGTCTGTACCCACCCCACCTCTTACCATGGGAATTGAGGAAGAGTATCAAATTATCGATCCCAAAACCCGTAATCTCCACGCGTACATCTCGGAATTTTTGTCGCAGGATCGGCAGCGAGAAGTGAGTCTTGGTTTAATGCCAGAATTGATGCAGTCGCAGGTGGAAGTTGGTAGCAATGTTTGCCAGAACATTGGCGAAATCCGGCAAGAAGTTGTGCGGCTGCGGCGGGCCGTGTGTGAGTTGGCAAAGCAAAACGGCTTGGCAATTGTGGCTGCGTCCACGCATCCGTTTGCGCGATGGGATGAGCAATCAATTACGGAAGGGGTACGGTACAAGGAACTGTTGGACGACATGCAGGGGGTTGCCAAGCGGCTGCTTATTTTTGGGATGCACGTGCATGTGGGATTTGGTAACGATTTGGAATCCAAAAATCTGATGATGGAGATTATGAACCAAGCACGCTACTTTATCCCACATCTGTTGGCACTTTCTACCAGTTCGCCATTTTGGCACGGCCGTAACACCGGCTTGCGCTCCTACCGCAGCGTAGTCTTTGAATCGCTGCCGCGCACGGGCATTCCCCACTCATTTAACTCCTGGGGCGAGTACCAAAGCTATGAGCGCACTCTGGGTATGGTGGGAGCCTTTGGCAAAGATGATACGCGCGCTAAAATTTGGTGGGATATACGGCCGCACCCTGTCTTCGACACGCTAGAGTTTCGCATTACCGACATTTGTACAAAAGTGGATGAAGCTGTGTGCATTGCCGCCCTCTTCCAGGCAATCTGTGCCAAGCTGATCAAGCTGCGCCGCCAAAATATGTCTTGGCGGCAATATCGCCACATGCACATTACAGAAAACAAGTGGCGTGCCGTGCGCTACGGCATCAACGATGAATTGATAGATTTCGGCATTCAGGAGTCGGTTGCCTTCCCGAAACTGATGGATGAGCTACTAGATTTCCTGGATGATGTGGTTGATGATTTGGGCAGTCGGCAAGAGGTCGAATATGTGCGGACGATCCTCAAAAATGGCACCAGTGCCGATCGGCAGATTGCTACCTACAATGCCAACGGCGGCGACGAAAACCGGGAAGATGCACTCAAAGCAGTTGTAGATCAGCTCGTTCGGGAAACCCGCGAGGGACTTTAATTTTTCGGCATGGTTCACATCAACACAACTTTCCTTTGCAAATTTGTTGCCGCAGTGACCGCCCGCACGAGGGTGCTTCGCACCCCGTGCGGGGAAACTTTTGGGGTTTTTTCACTTTTTGGGGGTGTCTCACCCCCAAAAAGTGAAAAACCACCCTATCCAGCGTCGCCAGGCGCGAAGCGCCGAGGCGACGCCCCCGATTGCGGCTGAACTTTACAAAATTTGTAAAGATGATTTTATCCAAAATGAACCATGTCAATTTTTCTATTGTGTCGGCAGCACGTGGAGCAGTACGGCAAAGAAGTGGCAGGTTGAGCCGCCCAGCACAAACAGATGCCAGATGGCGTGGTTGTACGGTAGCTTTTCCCAAGCGTAAAACAGCACGCCAACCGTGTAAATCAGGCCGCCCACAACCATCCAAACAATGCCACCGGGCGGCACAGACACCAGCATTTGCTTAAAGGCAATTACCACCAGCCAGCCCATCAACACATAAGCAACTGTTGCCCACTTCTCATACTTGCCAATAAACACGGTTTTGAAGGCGATGCCAATTAAAGCCAATCCCCACACCACGCTAAAGAGCGACCAGCCCCAGGGGCCGCGCATACTCACCAGCGTAAATGGTGTGTACGTTCCGGCAATCAGTAAGTAAATAGCGGAATGGTCAAAAATACGCAGAACGCGCTTCACTTTGGGGTGCTGAATGCTGTGGTAAAGCGTGGAGCAAAGATAAAGTAGCACCAGGCTGCCGCCGTAAATGCTAAAGCTCACCACGCGCCACACGTCGCCATAAATGACGGCCAACGACACGAGCAAGGTTAGGCCAGCAATGCTGAGGGCGGCACCAATGCCATGCGTAATGCTGTTGGCAATTTCCTCGCCAATGGTGTAGCCCATCACATTCGTTGGTAAACTCTTTTTTCTGTTCATTGGCTGTCTTCCTGCTCCATAAATGTTCCACAGCAATGCTGCATGGTTCGTAGCGTATCACAAATTATATGGGGTTCAAACGGCCGTTTCCTATCTTTTAACTATCAATAAGGAATCAATATATGAGCGGAAAATTGATTGACGTGAGCCACATCGTAAAACAGGGCGTGGTTACCTACAAAGGGTTGCCCGCGCCAATAATCTGCGATTTTATTAGCCGAGAAGCGTCGCGAGAACATTATGCAGAAGGCACAGAGTTCCATATTGGCAAAATTGAGATGGTAGCCAACACGGGCACCTACGTGGATGCACCTTTCCATCGGTACGCCGACGGCAAGGATTTGTCCGAATTGCCGCTCAGTTCGCTGGCAAATTTGGATTGTGTGGTAATTCGCGTGCCAGAGGGCTACGGCCGTTCCCTCCACCCCGATCTGCTGCCAGGAACAAATTTACAGGGGAAAGCCGTCCTATTTCACACCGGCTGGTCGCAGCATTGGAACAGTGAGCAATATTTTGAGGGGCACTCCTTTTTGACGGCGGAAACGGCCGTTACACTGCAAAAAGCCGGGGTCGCAATGGTGGGTATCGACTCCTACAACATCGACGATACGGACGACGGCACGCGTCCTGTCCATTCCACGCTGCTGCACCACGACATCCCCATTGCTGAGCATCTCACCAACCTCTATGCTCTCCCCGACGACAACTTCCGCTTTTTTGCGGTGCCGGTGAAGGTGAAAGCGTTTGGTACTTTCCCCGTCCGTGCGTTTGGCCTTGTGTAAATGGAAGTGTGGGGTAAAATTCAGCACAGATGTTCTTTTGCAAGAGATTTTTTGACTCTTTGAGATTTCAGGGGATTCGCATCTAATTTACGCAAATTTCGTGTTAATTCGCGCAAATTCGGCGCAATAATCAGTTGGACCCCGCCAGCTCCTGAAAACCTGATTTTCTTATGCAATCCGCTTGGAGGTGAAAGATGACCCAAACTGCTGAACAATTGATCAGGAAGCTGATTGAGGCGATGGGTGGTGAGGAAACGGCCGTTGCCATCCAGTCGATCCACGCCATTGCCAATTGCACCTCACCACACGGCAATTACACCACAGAAATTCGGTCAGCCCGTGGGCAGCGATTGCATTTTGAGCAAACGTGGCCCGGCAACCCGCCCTTTCGTGCCATCATCAATGGCGAATATGCCTGGGGTGCTGATCCCCAAACTGGCGATTTACGCCGCCTTGCAAAGGCCAGCATCGCCATGCTGCGCGGCCATGAATTTCAGATGATGCCCCTCACTTTGCCAGAACGTTTTGATCAAATGGCGGTTGGCACAGCAGCCAGCTTTGCCGGAAAGCAGTGTGCTACCATTCAAGCCATCGACGAACTGGAGAAGCCCTGCACCCTCTACTTTGACTTGACCACAGGCTTAATGGCTGGTTTTGTCATCGTCAATCCAAATGGTGAGGCAGGGGAGACGGTACAAACCGTCTTCAACGAGTGGCAAATGGTTGACGGCATCCAGCTGCCCCGCAAGGTCACCGCCACAGACAGCAGCGGCGATTTTGTGCTAGATTTTCACACCATTACCTTGAACAAGGTAGATGGAACATTATTTACCGTGCCGGAAGCGATTGCCGCTGGTGAATGAACACGTCTTTGCTTAACCACAGACAACGGAGGATTTTCCGATGGCAAAATTGGATTTATTTGGACTGGTTGTAAAAGATATGGCTGCGTCGCTGCAATTTTATCGGCTGCTGGGGCTGGACATACCGGCGGAGATGGATAGTGAGGGGCATGTGGAAATCACGCTGTCCGGCGGCCTGCGGCTGGCTTGGGACACGCTGGACGTGATTTTGAGCTTTAACGATGCGTGGGAAACGCCAGTTGGCCACCGCATGGGCCTCGCCTTTTTATGCGACAGCCCGGCCGAGGTAGACAAACTGCATACAGACGTGGTCACGGCGGGCTACGGTAGCCACAAACCGCCCTGGGATGCCTTTTGGGGCCAGCGTTACGCCCAAGTCAAAGACCCCGACGACAATATCGTGGATCTGTTTGCCCCACTCACGTAGCCGCGGATTCGTTCCGCGCTATGAGAAACTACGGCTACGGTTTATTCATGGCGCAAAGCCGCTACCGGGTCCAGCTTGGCGGCGCGGGCGGCGGGATACAGTCCGGCCACAATGCCAATGAAGGTGGCGAACGCCATCGCGCCGATGGCCAACCACCACGGCACGACGGAAAGTTGGCCAATACCGGTGATGCCTTCAGCTATGAGGAAGCGGTGGCCAATCCAGTCAACCAGCCGCCCCAGCAGCGTGCCGAAAATAAGGCCAAAGAAGCCGCCCAGCAGCCCCAGCATGGCTGCTTCCACCGTGAACAAGGCTCGAATCTCCCGCGCTGATGCCCCCAATGCCTTGAGTACGCCAATCTCGCGGGTGCGCTCGTAGATGGCCATCATCATGGTGTTAGCCACGCCGAGGGCAGCAACTAGCAGGGCCAGCCCACCCACAGAGCCAAGCAATGCCTGCATCAGCCCCAGCACCTGGTTGGCTACGTTCAAAATCGCTTCCAGCGATTGGGTTTGTAGGCCTAGCTCTTCGATTTCGGTGGATACGGCCGTAATCGCCCCCAAATCCGTCGTTTGCACAATCAAGCCATTGTATCCTTCCGTTTGTAAGATATTTGGCTCGTTGAACCACCAGGCCAAAATCGCTTCCCGCTCGGCCAGTCCCAGCTCGATGATGCTGCCGCCAAAACCATCGCGAACCCCCATGATCTCGCTGGTGAACGTTTCCGTCTCGCCGCGCGGCAGTTGCACCGTCAAAATAATTTCCTCACCGATCAGGCTGTCATACGATTCGCCCTCAGCCAGCAGCGAATCGGCTAAGCCATTCACCAGCACCGTTCCCTCAGAGGCGCGATCATCCAAAAAAGAGCCAGCCAACGGTTCCGGGTCAGTGCCAAAGCTGAACTCTGGTTCATTGCCGTCAGTTACACGGATGGGTAGTGAGGTGTCTCCGTAGGTGAGGGCGATGTCAATACTGAACGGCAGCTGTAGCTCAGGCGTCACATTCACAACGTCTGGGATTTGCTCAATTTGGGCCACAAGTTCGGGCGTAATTGGTGACTCCGGTTCCGGCTCAGCGAACGGATCAAAGGCGTCGGGTTCCTCATAAATGGGGCGGACGAACAGGTTTTCCAGGCCAATGCTCTCGAAGTTGCGCTGCACCTCGCGCTGCACGCCCACGCCAAAGGAAACCATCGCCACCAGGGTGACAATGCCAATGAGGACGCCGCCAGCCGTCAGCACGTTGCGCACCGGGCGGCGGCGCAGGTTGCTGAGTGCTTGGCGGATGATGTCGCTAAATTGCAGGCCTGCTCCGACTGGTCTCCTGACCGTGCCGGATTGTGGCTCGGTGGGGACACCGGCCACAGCGGGGTTCGAAGATCGGCCGGAGCCAGCCACTTCTTCCACAATGTCCCCGTCGCGCAGCTTGACGATGCGGTCGGCGTAGGCGGCCACCTCTTCGTCGTGGGTAACGACGATGAGGGTGATGCCTTGCTCGCGGTTCAGTTCTTGCAGCAGAGCCATCACCTCTTCGCCCGTTTTGGAATCGAGGTTGCCGGTGGGTTCGTCCGCCAGGATGAGGCTGGGGTTGTGGATGAGAGCGCGGGCAACGGCCGTTCGCTGCTGCTCACCCCCGGAAAGTTCAGTGGGGTAATGGTCCAGCCGATGGCCAAGCCCTACTTTTTTCAGCAATGCTTTGGCGCGTGCTTCCCGCTCATCTACGCCAACGCCAGAGAGCATGAGGGGAATAGCTACATTTTCAACGGCCGTTAGCCGAGGCAGCAGGTTAAAGCTCTGGAAAATAAAGCCGATGCGCTGGCGACGGTGCAGGGTGCGGTCGGCTTCGGTGGCGGTGTGCAGGGCGGTGCCGTTAAGCCACAGCTCTCCCGCCGAGGCACGGTCTAGCCCGCCCAGCAGGTTGAGCAAGGTCGATTTGCCAGAACCGGAGGGGCCAACCAGGGCCACAAATTCACCCGGTTCAATCGACAAATCGACGCCGCGCAGTGCCTGCACATCCATGCCGCCGCGCTCAAATTGGCGGGCGAGATTAGTGAGTTTGATTGGATCGGTCATAGGGATCGGTATTCGGTGGTCAGTATTCAGTAATCAGTTTGAACGTACCGATTACTGAATACTGTTTACTGACTTACTGGAGCGATTCCGCAATCGCTAACGCCTCTTCCCCGGTCAGGTCGCCGCCAATCCAGTATTGGATGTCGCCTTCGGACCAGTTGAGCAACGTACGGCCGTCCTCTGCATCGGTGTACAACATGCCGTCCACGCCACGCACGGTGACGGTTTCACCACCCTCATCGGGAGTGAGGTTCACATCGGTACGACCCTGGGCAATGGTGAAGGAACGGCCGTTTGGCAAACCATACCGCTCCACAATTGCGCCGCGCACATTCGTGGTTTCGCGCAGGGTGGCCTCACCGGGCAGACGGGTCGGAGCCAATAGCTCAAAGTCTGGCTCGACGGCAGCAGCCTCTTCCAGTTCATCATAATCTGGCAGCTCAATTTCGGCCGCGTCAATCACCGTTGCTCCCTCAGGAATGGTGAAGGTGAAAACGGAATCGTCGA
Organism: Candidatus Leptofilum sp.; assembly: GCF_965223285.1. Lineage (GTDB taxonomy): Bacteria > Chloroflexota > Anaerolineae > Promineifilales > Promineifilaceae > Leptofilum. The sequence goes on from NZ_OZ244997.1 coordinate 3,964,438, forward strand.
TCCCCTGGTTGAGTTCCAGAAAGGTGGCACGCGCCACGCCAGAACCGAGGGCACTGTCTACATACTCAATGCCCACCGGCGCACTGTCGCCGTCACGCAGCCAAACGTTAAGCAGACCACCTGCCGCACGCACTTCTTCTGGCATTTGCTCTGGGATGGGAATGAGGCGGATGGTGTTTACGTCTGAGTTACCAACCACATCCGAACCAGCCCGTTCCGCCGTAAAATATTCCAGCAACATGGTGACCGCTTCTTCTGGCGTTTCTGGAATCGCTTCCTCGTCAAATTCGCCTTCATACCCATCCAGATCATGGTCAAATTCCTGTCCGGCCATTTCTGCGGCGAAGCGTTCGTACAGTTCTTCAAACTGGCCCACCAGCACTACGTTTTCGGTAGGGTTCCACACCCAGAACTGGGTGCCGTCGCTCACGGCGATGGTGCCGATGAGGTCGGCTTCATTGGCCGTGAGCACTTCAACGCGGAAGGCTGGCTCGCCGTTGGGGCCAGCGTCCAGGCGGCCCCATGCTTCCACGGTGCCGCTCATTTCCTGGTCAGGAATGTCTACTGACAGTTCAACAATGGCGTGACCATCGGTGATGGTTTGGCTGGTTTCCAGCGACTGCACCAGCAAATCCTCGGCGGAGGGAATGACAAACGCGCCAATGGCAACGGCCGTTCCGGCCAGCACCACCAACGCCAGTAAAATACTTAATAATCGTTTGCGTGATTGCATAATTAACTCCCAATTTAGTCATGGTTTTGCGTCATCAATCCTCTAAACACCATGCCTACCTTGATTGTGACATGGAATACGGCCGTTGTGACCAACCCCGTTCTCGCTCTCATGCACCACTCAGGTTGGATTCTCTTACAAAGGGTGGTTGCCTGAGATGACTCCCTGCGTCACAATTGCGGCATCAACAATTGGGAGAGTTGCCACATGGACATTTTAGAGAGCATCAATCAACACCGCTCGATTCGCGCTTACAAACCAGACCCTGTGCCAGATGATTTGCTCAACGAAATTTTGGCCGCTGGCATTCGCGCCTCCTCATCGGGCAATATGCAAACGTATTCGATTATCGTCACCCGCGACAGAGCGTTGCGCGAGCGGCTTTACAAACCGCATATGGAACAAAGCATGGTGCTGGATGCCCCCGTGCTGCTCACCTTTTGCGCCGATTTTCACCGAATGCGTCGCTGGCTCAAGCTAAATGACGCACCGGATAATTTTGACAACTTCATGAGCTTCATGATTGCCACCATTGACACCGTGCTGGTGTCGCAAAATGTGGCCCTGGCGGCCGAGGCGCGGGGGCTGGGCATTTGCTACATGGGCAGCACGCTGGCCAACTGCGACGAGATCGGCCGGATTTTGCAGGTGCCGCCCAACGTGGTGCCAGTGGCGGGTTTCTCGCTGGGCTACCCAGCAGAAGACCCGGCCCCGCGTGACCGTCTGCCGCTGGCAGGGCTGGTGCATCAGGAGACGTACCGCGCCGAGAGCGATGACGACATTGCCCAGATTTACGAAGAGCGCAACGTCAAAGGGTGGGAACGGTACATGACCTTCCCGCGTCTGCGGCGGATGGTAGAAGAGTCTGGCGTGGAAAATTTGGCGCAGATTTATACGGTGGTGAAGTACACAAAAGCATCATACCAGGAATTTTCGCAAAAAGTGTTAGCCTATCTGCAAGCCCAATCGTTTATGAATAATGAGGTTATTGAAAAAGCCATAGATTAACGCAGATTTTCAACATAATTGGACACCGGAATGACAAACACATTGTGCAAGATTTAGAAATTATTTGGCAGGAAATTGAAGCAACGGCCGTTTCCGCCGGACTCGATCCCACCAAGTTTACAGACACGCACCGAGAAATCTTGAGCCAGATCATCTCGTTTTTGCAAACGCCCCGGCCAGCGGTGGAACATGAACCAAATGGCTGGCGTAAATGGCTGCCTCTGGACAAAAATGGGGGTGCAAAACGGCCGTCCGCAATCACACCACCTGCCCCCATCATCATCTGCGGTGAACCCGGCACGGGCAAAACCACCTTCCTCAACGTGTTAGATTTGGTGCTGCGCCGCACCTTCAACTTGCCAGACAACATCCAGCCAGTCATGCACAAAGGTGCGCATGAATATTATGTGACCAAGCGACTGCTGAACGGCCGTGCCATCAGCCTGCTCTCCGTAAAAAAGTGGACCGATCTGCTGCACTTTTACACCTGGGATCGGGCAACCCACGGGCTGGTTGCGGCAGACCGCACGGCGTTTGTGCAAGAAACGCTGCTGCCCATGCGGCTCATCTTTGCCGATGAGGTGGAGATGACTGGCTACTCGCCCACGCTGCCCATTTTGGCGCAGCACGGCTTACTGGTCATTGGTACCTCGAACCAAAGCCGCTTTGCCCAGCTCGAAGAGCGGCAGGTGCCACCACACGTTTACACCTTTGCAGGCATTGATTTACGGGCAGGCACGCCTGCCGAGGCCGTGGTGCAGCCAGAAGACCCTGCCTGGGCTATTTTTGATCACCTGCAAGCGCAGCCTGTGGCACAGTTTGAGCAACTTGCCTACCAACAGCAGCAAATTGGGGAGGTGCTTTTTGTGAGAATGGCGTTTGATACGGCCGTCCGCGCCCCGCTGCTAGAAAATGAGTGGGCTACTTTCCTGCAAACGTTACCTCGCCAACCAGGTACGCCGATTGTTTTTTTGTTGGATGATTTTTCGCTGGAGATTTTGCGCACCGATTACAACGCCACCATCCGCTTTGTCTCTCTGTTTGATCTCATTGAGCAGCAGGGGATTGGCGTGCTGGTGCGCAACCAGGCTGGTCTGGCAGAACTGTCCCGCGAGGCGTTGAGCCATATGAAGATTACGATTCATGCTGCACGGGGCGTGCCAGAAACGATTAAGGTGAAAACGGCCGTTGGCATCGATCGCGCCACCTCCCGCATTGGCCAGGCCGGGCATATGGGACATCGTCTTCTTAAACAAGCTGCCTGAGCGTAGACCACGCCTCTGGCACATGCCCCAATTCAATCTGTTTTGCCCCCAAAAATTTAGCCAGAGAGGTGACAGCTTGGCCAATTTCGCGCACCGTCTTCTTGAATTTGGGTGCGTTTGGCTCGGCGTAGACGTTATGAATGTGCAGCGTGTTGCTTTTGCGATCCATTTTGGGGTTAATGCGACCAATGAGCTTGTCCCCGTACAAAATAGGCAACACGTAGTAACCGTACTCCCGCTTGGCAGCTGGCACGTAAATTTCAATGCGGAAGTAAAAGTCCCACAACGCTTCGGTGCGGTCACGGTCACAGATGAGGTTGTCAAAGGGGGAAAGTAGGGTTGTGCGGGGCTGCCAATCCCCATTTTGGAGCTGGCGCAGCAGCGGCAGGTCGTCGGCGTGCAGGTAGTAATCATCGCCAAGATCAGCGACCGTGACGGGGATGAGAATGTCTTCTTTGATAAGTTGGTTGAGGACGGCCGTTAACCCTGGATACATTCCGCGCGTGTAATGCACCTTGATCTGCTTGGCCGTCGCTGCACCCAGGGCGCGGATTGCTTTTTGGGCGGCGGAGCGACAGGTTTGTTCGGCCGTCCATTCTTCTTGAGGCGTTCCCGCTGGCAGCCACTCCGGTAGCAAGCCCCACCGTCGCTGGTTGCCCACCCGCTCAGTCACGGTGATCGCCCCGTTGGTCCACAAATAGTCGAGGATAAAGCCCACGAAACGGCCGCTTGACCAGCGAGACTCATAGCGCAGCTCATCCCCGGTTTCAATGTCGCGCGAAAAAAGCGGCCCTTCCCGACGTAATCTGTTCAGAATGTGGTCTTTGAGTTCGTACAGGCCAGGATGCTTGTCGAACCATTTTTGATATCTTGTGGCGCGACGTTTGTCTTCCCGCCGCTGGCGCATCCCCCAGTTAAACACCCGGTATTCTTCGGTTAGCACCATCGAGGCGGCGTGTGCCCAATATTCAAACAGAGCTTTCTCTTGCCAGCGCAGCTTTTCTAACTCGGCCTCCTCAAAATTACCCAGGCGGCTCCACAGCACCAGCAAATGAGTGCGCTCCACGGCGCGAATGGGGTCTAGCTGTACGCAGCCCAAATCGCGGATCACGTCTAGCATGGTGGGAGGCTTCTGCTTGGTAAGGTGCTGGCGACTGATGGCTACTCTGCGCAGTTCCTGTCGGGTGAGGGTGAGTTGGGGCATGAGATTCTCCTTTTTTTGCCACAGAGAACACAGAGAAAAAGAAGGGGTTGGGCAAGCGGATGGTGCTTTTTGTCTGTCTGTCGATTATACGCGGGAGGTTGATTCGGAACAAATGTTCGCAAGGTTAATCGCAAATCTGACGAATGTAAAGGGGTGATTTGTGTTATTCGCCTATTCGTGGCATTTGTGTTTAAAAATGGAACCGATGGGGGAGAACGGTGTATTGTAGATAGATGGCACGTTCTGGAACGATGGAGACCGCCAACAAAACGTTAATTCAGCAAGCTCGCCAGGGCGATACGGCCGCTTGGGAATTGTTGGTTCGCCAGCATCAAGAGGCTGTGTTCCGGTTGGCATATTTGCTGCTGCACAATGCTGCCGATGCGGAAGATGTGGCCCAGGAGACGTTTGTGCGGGCGTTTTTATCGTTAGAGCGGTTTGATGCGGAACGGCCGTTGCGCCCCTGGTTGCTACAAATCAGCCGCAATTTGTCCAAGAATCGGCTGCGCAGTTTGTCTCGATATTGGTCAATGGTGACGCGGTACTGGCAGCAGCAGGAACCTGTGGCTATACCAGACTCGGTGAACGGAAATGAGTCGGCCCGGCTTTGGCGGGCGGTGCAACAATTGCGCCCCAACGCGCAAGAGGTGATTTATTTGCGCTACTTTTTGGAACTGTCTGAGGCGGAAACGGCCGTGGCCCTCAACATTCCGCCTGGCACGGTGAAATCCCGTCTGCACCGTGCCTTGAGGCAGTTGAAGGGTGTGATTGAGGCGGATTTTGTTGATTTGAAGGAAGTAATTGAGTAACTGAGCAATTGGTAATTAATGAACGAGACAAACAGTTCTTACGAAAAGCAGATTAAGCAGTGGGCAGTAAGGTTTGATTACCCACCGACGCCGGACATTGCTGGCCGGGTACGGCCGTGGCTCACCAATCCGCCAGCGAACGCCCGACAATCCAGGCGGGTTGCCTGGGCATTGGCGGGGCTGCTGCTGGTGGCCAGCTTGTTGGCCGTGCCCAGCGTGCGTGCTGCCTTGGTGCAAATTTTGCGGGCTGGGGGGATGACGATTTTGGTGGGTGAAGAAACGGCCGTTGACCAAATACCGCCGCTGCTGAACGAGCAACTTCCCGCGTTTACCGTTCCCATTACGCTGGATGAGGCGATGGCGCGGTTCTCCAATTTGGTATTGCCCACCGAGTTGCCACCACCGGATGATGTGTTGCTGCATGAAGAGCCGGTGTGGGATACGGCCGTTATCTTCCTCTGGCGCGACGAGGCAGACCCGCAGCAAATTGGGCTGAGTTTGTACCAAATCTTCGTGCCGGAGTATGCGTACAAAGGGAGCGAGATGCTGGAAATGACGGTAGTGAACGGCAGCCAGGCATTTTGGCTCGATGGGCCGCACTACTTCCGTTTGCAGGATAGTGCGCTGACGGCTGGCGCGGTTGAAGAATGGCTGTTTGTGGAAGGGAGCGTGCTGATTTGGTGGGAAGGCAACGTGACTTACCGCTTGGAAGGTGCAGATTCGCTGGAAGACGCTTTGCGGATTGCTGAATCACTAAAAATTGTTGAATAAGCCGTAGCCGCAGATTCTTTCTGCGCCGCCAAAACTACAGGAAGGAGTTTTGTGATGCGTAAAAAATTGATGATGACCTGGGTTTATTTTTGCTGATTGGTTTGTTTGCCTGGGCAGATGCGGCGCGGGCCGGGGGCTGGGCGACGTTGACCTTGTCTGAATTGCCGGAAGAAGTGGTGGCGGAACGGCCGTTCACTGTTGAATTTCTTTTGTTGCAGCATGGTCAAACGCCAGTTGTGGGCAGTGATCTGTTTACGGAGGTGCGGGCAGTGCATTCGGCCAGCGGCGAACAAGTCGCTGTAAAGGCTGAACCGATGAAGCGGCCTGGTTATTACACGGCAACCCTGGTTTTACCGATGGCAGGGGCATGGCAGTGGGAGATTGAAGCGTTTACGGCCGTTTACCCCATGCCGCCATTAACCGTCAATGGCGTTGCCGGTGTGATGGAAGAAGTGGGGAGTGGAACGGCCGTTCCCTGGAATCTTGTGCTGGGTTGGTCGGCAGCCGCAGCGGCAATTGTTTGTTTTTACGGCTGGACGCGCCAGCCGAAGCGGCAACGGCTGGTAGTGGCAGCTTTTTTAGGCACCATGAGCCTCATTGGGTTTGTGCTGCACGCCCAAATGCCCCAGGCAGCGTTGGCCGAAAGTGCAACCACACCTGTGCCCGCCATTGCGCCAGAGATGATGGGCGAAGCGTTGTTTGTGGCCAAAGGGTGCATCCAGTGCCACACCAATGAAAATGTGGCACTGGCTGAAAATTTACTCGAGATTGGGCCAGACTTAACCTTTGTCAAACGTTCGCCCGAATATGTGGCCCTCTGGTTAGCAAACCCCTCTGACCTCAAAGCAGACACGACTATGCCGAACCTGCACCTCAGCGAAACAGAGATTGATGCGCTTGTTGCCTTTCTATACCAGGATTGATTTCTCAATGGCAGCAAGGATTTATCCACAGAGTTCGCACGCAGATTAAAAACAAATAATCTGCGAAATCCGCGAAATCTGTGGCTAAATTACAATTCTTCAGGCCATTCGGCGTGGGGGCGCTGCTTGCGGCAAATTTCCAGCAGGCTATCTAGCTTATCATGCCTCTCGCAGTAGAGGATGATCTCTTTTGCCAGTTCTGGCTTGGTGGCGTTGGGCAGGTTGTCCTTATCAATGCCCAGGTCAAAGCAGAGGTCTTCTAGCTCTTCCTTGTTGAAGTAGCGCACCATGAGCTCTTTCAAGCGGATGCGGTTTTGCAGCAAGGTGTCGGCCTGTTCTTCGTGGAGAACGGCCGTATAAAATTCCGCTACCGCCAGTTTCCGGGTAGAAATATTGTTGCGCTGCTCCATCGTCATTTGGGCCAGCGTGCGGTTGTGGCCATTGGGGATGAAGATGGCATCCCAGCCAAAAATGTGGCTACCGCGCGGCTCTGGGGCGATGGTTCCTGGCAGCGTACCGGTAAACACCCGCACACGGCCGTCTGGGGCATGGTAGGCTAGTTTGGTAACGGCCGTCGCCGTGCGGTCTACAAAAGGTTCCAGCATCTTGCAAATGCCATCTGCCCCCACGTTGCCCATAAACAGCCCCGTCACATTTCCGGGCAAATTGCGCCAGGCCCGGATGTTCAGGTTGGTTTGCTCCACCAAAAATGGCGTGTAGGGCAGCATAGTCGCCACCTCCCCCACCTTGCGCCGAATGAGAATATCAATGTCATCAGTGACAATATCCTTCACGTTGTAGCGGAACAAAAATAGATTGGCATATTTACCCAGCAAAAATTGATAATCGTTGAACTTGTCATCCCAGGATGAGACGAAGTAGAGGCGGTCGAGGCGTTCTTTTGGCATGGAAATATTGTAAACAGAATGCCCCTGATTTGGAAGACTCAATCTGGGGCGGGGTGCGGTCAAAAGTTTTGTAGGAGATTACAAAAGTCTTCACGTCTGCACCAGCAGCTTTGCAAGGCCAGACTTTTGTAATCTTGTGTGGTAAACAACAAGTAAATGCACCCTCTGAGTCTAAAATACGTAAGAAAATTTTCACGCAAAGTCGCAAAGTATATTCTCATTGCTTTGCGACTTTGCGTGAGCCTATAAAAATATGCCAAGCTATCAGGGCAACGATAACGTAGGTTGCCCTGCGTTGCTTAAAATCATGACCGGGTCGCCGCCGTTGGCCGGGAGCTGCATGATGTGGCGTTGAGGGGTGTATGCTTGCAGCCTGTCTGGATTGCCTTCCACGACCTGGGCGGCGGCAAACAACGGCCGTTCATTTTCTACCCACACAAAGATGAGGTCGCCAACGGCCGTTTCGCGTACCTGAGCATAGGCATGATCATCTTCTCCAAATAGCAATCGTTCTTCGCCAGAGCCATCCGACTGGATGCGCCACAGTGCCGATTCGTAAAACGCAAAATACAGTCCCTGGCTGTCCAAGGATTCCCGCCCTAGGGGATTGCGCTCTGTGTAATAAATTGTGCCACTGGTTTGGCCGATGAAAATCAGCTCCACTTTGGCAGTTGTGGGAATTACTGTAACTTCTGTGGAGTCTGGCGTGCCGGTAACCAACTGATTACTCTCTAAATCATCCCGACTCCAGGCGTTACCGGTGACGGCATACCAGCGGTCTTCGCTGGCGTTTAGCACCAAATTGCGCAAAGGTCGGTCAAACCCCGGTAGTTCGGTGCCAGTGGTCATATCAAAACGGCCGATGCCGATATTGGTACAGTCGACAGTGTAAAGCAGAATATTCTGCGCGGTCCACTCGGTAACGCCCATCAGGTAACCGTAAGAGGTGCCACCCTCGTTTTCATAAAGCACTTCGCTGAGCGAACGGCCGCCGCCGCCACAGCCACCCCCAGGCATTTGCCTAGTTCCTTCTAATTGGGGCGTGCCCAGGCTGCCATCTTCGGCAACAGGCATGGTCCAAACTTCAAACAGCCAACTGCCCAGCGGGTCAAAATCCGATGGCTCAATGAAGGTATCGGTTTGTTTTATGTAGGCAATGGCACGGCCGTCTGGCGACCAATCACCGGGGCGAATAAACCCGACATCATCGATGATTTGTACCTTGCCCTGCCGGTCGCTCAGGCGCAGACTGCTGCTTTCGCCATTGTAATAGGTGTAGAGTAAAAACTGCCCGTCGGGCGACCACTTGAGGTAATTCAGAGAGCAGTAGCTGCCTTCCGGGCATGGCTCGGTATACACTGGTACGATGTCGCTATCGGGCAAGGTGCGTATGAAAAGCTGTTTGTTCTGCACGTAGGCGATGGCATTGGCGGATACGGCCGTCAGACTGTCTACCATTTCTCGTTGTGGCGGTATTGGCAGGCTTGTTTTGGTGGGAACGGCCGTTGGTGAGGGGGCGTCTGTGGGTGGGGGCAACGGGGAGGGGAGGGTTGTTGCTGTAGGAGCGGCCGTTTCGGTAGGCTGAACACGAATAGCTGCAACCGTCACCGGTTCTGAAGCACTTTCAGGCAAACAGCCCACTAAAACCAAGCAAAACACGACAATCAACAAACGCTTCACACTATCTGCTCCTTTTGAGCCAGATGAAGAAGATAATGGCTCAATCCAAAGCAAGCATACCGAAAACAAGATGGTTGAGTTGGACGATTGGGCTACGAGAGAGGTACCGCAAGCAAATGGTTAACGGTTTAATCTCCAGTCGAGGGCGGTGTGGCGTTGGGTGGTTTTGTCGTTTTTGACGGCGATGCGGATCGCTTTGCGGGTGCCGACGAGGATGACCAGCTTTTTGGCACGAGTAACGGCCGTATACAATAAATTCCGCTGCAACATGAGGTAGTGCTGGGTGGCCACCGGCATGACTACACACGGGTACTCTGCCCCCTGGCTTTTATGCACGGAGATAGCGTAGGCGTGAACCAGCTCATCCACCTCCAAAAAGTCGTACACGACTGGCGCACCATCAATACTGACGGTTAGATTTTGCTGCAAAATGTCCATCGCCGTGACGCGGCCGATGTCGCCGTTGTAGACGTTTTTGTCATAGTTGTTCACCGTCTGCATCACCTTGTCGCCCACGCGGAACAGCCGCCCACCCAGCTTGCGCTCCGCTTTGCGCTTGGCCCCTGGATTAAGCGCGGCTTGCAGCAGCAGATTCAAATTGTTCACACCCACCGCACCGTTGTACATTGGTGCCAGCACTTGAATATCGTCCAGCGGATCGAGCTTGAACTTGAGCGGCACCCGGTTTCTAACTACATCTACGAGCAGTTCGGCCGCTTCGGCGGAGTCTTCCTTCACAAAAATGAAGAAGTCGTTGGCCTCTGGACTGGTTTGCGGCATTTTGCCTTCGTTGATCAGGTGGGCGTTGCTGATGATGAGCGAATCGGACGCCTGACGAAAGATGGTTTGCAGGCGAACAACGGCCGTTTTCCCCGAATCGATCAAATCCCCCAGTATGTCCCCCGCGCCCACGCTGGGAAGCTGATCCACATCCCCTACCAGCAGCAAATGGCTGTCTGGCGAAATCGCTTTGAGCAGGTTGTGCGTCAGCAGCAAATCCAGCATCGAGGCTTCGTCAATAATCACCATATCAGCGTCGAGCGGATTGCTTTCGGAACGGCCGAATCCTTCCCCCGGCTTGAACTCCAGCAAGCGATGGACCGTTTTGGCTTCACGCCCGGTTGCCTCCGCCAGCCGCTTGGCCGCGCGGCCCGTGGGGGAGGCGAGTGCGTAAGTGAGGCGATGCCTGTCTAGCAAATCCAACAAAGCCCGCATGGTGGTGGTTTTGCCCGTGCCTGGGCCGCCGGTGAGAATGGTGACTTTGTGGGTAACGGCCGTTTGGATGGCGTGGAGCTGCTGAGGAGCCAACTGGATTTCTGATTTTCGATTTTGGATTTTCGATTGATGGCCGGCATTTTGATTCCGCAGAGTAGCCAATCGACTGGTAGGATGGTCTAGCAAGCGCTGGATGCGCTGCGTAACCCCCACTTCAGAATAGTAAAACGGCGTCAGGTAGACTGCCCGCTCTTCCCGCACCGCTGGTGTTCCCGCATTGTAAATTGGCTTCTCTTCACCGATTACTGAATACTGACCACTGTTTACTGCTGACGGTTCACCGCTCACCGGATATCGCAGCGTCTCCCGTTTGATAAAATCGCTCGTTTCTAAATGATCGATAACGGCCGTTACCTTCTCCGCCGCCAATCCCAAAATTTCGGCCGCTTCTGGTTCCAACTCTTCCTGCGGCATGTAAACGTGGCCATCCTCCGCCATGCGGTTGAGCGTGTAGGCGATGCCCGCCTCAATGCGGCCTGGATCGTCGGCAGCTAACCCCAACGCCTGGGCAATTTTATCGGCCGTTTTGAAGCCAATGCCGTACACGTCCTGCACCAACTTGTACGGCGTGTTTTGCACAATGGCCAGGGAGGTGTCGCCATATTTTTTGTATATTTTGGTCGCCAGATTGGTAGAAACGCCGTGCGACTGCAAAAAGATCATCACGTCCTTGATGGCCCGCTGCTCCTCCCACGCCTTCATAATTTGCCCCACGCGCTTGCGGCCAATGCCTAGCACCGTTTGCAATCGCTCCGGCTCGTATTCGATGACGTCCAACGTCTCTTCGCCAAAGTGCTGCACGATGCGTTCGGCCATCACCTTGCCTACGCCGCGAATCATGCCCGAGCCAAGATACCGCTTGATGCCCTCGATGGTGGCGGGCAGCGACTGTTCGCAAAATTCGGCCAGAAATTGACGGCCGTGTTTGGGATGATTGCCCCATTTGCCCGTCAGCTTCAGCCATTCGCCCGGCTGCACCTCTGGCAAATTGCCTACCACAGTGATGAGTGCCTCTCGTCCGCTGGCATAGCGAAAGGGCAACATTCCCCGCGAGTCGGGCTTAAGCCGCAGCACGGTGTACCCATTTTCCTCGTTATAGTAGGTAATGCGCTCCACAGAGCCAGCGATCTGAACTTGCTCGGACATGGCGTAATTGTATTGGGTAATTGGGCAATTGAGTAATTTGTTGGCTCATTTCCACAAGAATACAAAAGTCTCGCAGACTTTTGTATTCTGACAATTGGGAAGCTATTCTGTTTGACAAAGTTAAAAATAGATCGTATATTTCAATTAGATAATTATTAAATTAAATAATCAAGAAATGATTTTGAAAACTTCAAAGCAAGAGGTTGACCATGTCTATGAAAGCATATGAGGAAATATTTGCGTCAGATTTGTCTGAGGCCGACAAAATTGCCAAAGGATTTCACCACATCATTAGCACCATCATTACCCACAGCCAGAACGAGATTGAGCTGCTCAAGGCGATGAACGACCGGGAACATCTGATCAAAGAGCAGATCAAATTGAGCACAATCCAACACGCCAAGAGCATTTTTGAGATGGCCTACCAGCGGGCTACCGGCAAAAGGAGTCAAAGCAGTGAGTAAATCAACGGCCGAGCTCAATCTGGAAGAACGCGCCCAACTGTTCAAAGCGTTGGGCCATCCGGCGCGGCTGCTGATGATGAACCTCATCCAGCAAAAACCGCGTCATGGCGAAGAGCTGGCCGCGATTTTGAACCTGAAGCCTGCCACCGTCTCCCATCACCTCAGTAAACTGGCAGAAGCTGGCCTGCTGACGTCTACCAAGGACCAGTATTACCAGATTTATTCGTTGGTGGGGGATGTGCTCAAGAAGCCGCTGGGGGAAGTAATTCGTTTGTCTCAGCTCAGTCTAACGGCCAAAGTTCAAACCGATGCTTATAAGCAAAAGGTGCTCAACACCTTCTTTAAGCGGGGCCGACTGATTCGCTTGCCTGCCCAGCTTAAAAAGCTCCAGGTCATTCTGGAACTCATCGTGCAGGAGTTTGAGCCAGATCGGGAATACACAGAAAAAGAGGTCAACTTCATCCTGCTCGACTTTCACGAAGATGTGGCCACCCTGCGCCGCTCCCTCATCGATCATAGCCTGATGACCCGCAGCGGTGGTATCTACCGTCGTCTGGACTAAGAAAGAGGTTCAACTTCTGGCAAAAGTTGAACTTCTTAAAATGGCAGTTCGGTACCCTGCGCCGGGCTGGTTTTCCGGCGTACCAGGGCAATGATGCCCGCGCCCAGGCCAATGAGCAGCAAGATGGGCGCGACGACAAACCAACCCAGCAGCGGCACCAATCCTCCAGCGATGAGCAGCACGGCCGTTTTCAACCCCACCTTCACCCCCTCATCCTTCGGATACAGACGGGTTTGGACGATCTGATTAATAGCTGATAGGCCAACGGCCGTAACCGCCAGCAGCAGCAGAAAAATGATCGCCGCAATGAGGCCACCCAACTCCCCACCCTGAGAAAAGATCGCAATCAATACACCAAAAAAGAGGAAGTTCACCAGCCCAATGACAAACGAACGCCCCGGACTGTTCTTTGCCACCTGCTGCGCCCGCGCTACGCGCCCTGGCAGCAAAGCAGGCAGCAGCACCAGCAGCGCAGCCAGCGTCCCCCAGCTAAACAAAACGATGATTGTAAGTTGTAGCCCTTCAGCCATGTGAACCTCCCGTGGGACGGTAATGTCGCAGAGCGACCGCTTCGCGACCAGTAATCGGTAAGTCAGTAATCAGTAAAATCTCTTTAATCTCTTTGACCTCTGTGGCTAATCAGATGTAAACATGAGGCGGTTGCCTGCTAGCCAAACGACGAGTGCCAGGCCGAACAGCAACGCCCACTGTGCGGTGGGCAAATCAAAGATGAGATTGGGCAAGGCAGGCTGCTGCCAAACGGCCGTTACCCCCGCCCAAAATTCATTCAACCAACTCAGTGTGGACAGTTGCAAGGTAGCAAACCAATCTATGGCGATGGCACGGCCGTTTCCCCACCAAGCCAGCAGCGACGACCACACATTCCCTAGCAAAAGCAGGGCAATGGCTACCTGCCCCAGCATCAAGCCCCACAGCCAGCGCGGCAGTCGAGCAACGGCCGTTTCTTGCCCAATTTCTGCCACCACCCGCGCTGATAAATCAGTTGCCAGCGGCAGCTCCGGCAGGGCATCCAGGTCGCTAAACAACGCTTCCAGCTCGGCTAGCCGCGCCCGCGCCTCTGGCGAATTAGCCAGATGGGCTTCAATAGCCTGCCGAGTTTGCTCATCCAGCGTGCCATCTAGATATTCATGCAGTAAATCTTCGTCAAACTCTTTCATGGTTAAGCACTCTCTTTCATCTTCTCTGCCAGCATCTTTCTTGCCCGAAACAGATCGCTTTTGACGCTGCTGAGCGGCCGTTCCATCATCGCAGCCATTTCATCATAGCTCAGCTCCTGAAAATGGCGCAGCTCAATGGCGACACGATAGCGCGGCGGCAGAGCCAAAATCGCCTGATGCAACTGGGTCGATTGTTCGGCGCGAACCAACGTTTGTTCTGGCGATGGGGCTGATTGCGCCCAATCATCCAGGCTCACGGGCTGGTCATTCCGCGACATATCGGCGGCCAATAACTGCGTTTTGGCTCTGGATGATTCCAGCCAGTTTAAACATAAATTGGTGGTGATGCGCTTGATCCAAGGGGCAAACGGCCGTCCCAATTCAAACCTGTCCAACGCCCGATACGCCCGCAAAAACGCTTCCTGGGCAGCATCCTCCGCCTCTACCCGTCGACCCAACAGACGATACGCGGTGTTGAACACGGCCGTTTGGTAACGACGCACCAGCTCTCCATACGCGGCAGCGCTGGTTTCGTCTTTCTGCCTGGCCTGTTGCAGCAGGTGCTGCTCATCTGTCAGCGTCATGGTTTGCGTCCTACCAGAGTGTACCGGAAACTGCCCAAAAAGTTGCAAAGCGCAAGAAAGTACCAGAATTTATACGAAGGCACGAAGAATGAAAGGAACGAAGCGTCTGTTTATCAGGCCTCCTTTGTTTCTCTGTTCCTTCGTTTCTTCGTCTAAAATATTTTACCTTTTCATGCTTCACCAAACGGCCGTTCCCCGGTACAATTCCTGCATGTTCACCTATCTAAACCCAGCGTCCCGTATTTGGCTTATCGCCTTGCTCATCATGTGGGCTGCGCTGCTGTTTGGTGGGTTCCTGTTTGGTTCCGCCGATTCCAGCCAACGAATGCCCAAATGGGCCCGACTCAGTTCCTCTGCCGTACTGGTGCTGGCTGGCTGGAGCTGGTTTTTCATTACCCGCCAAAACGAGGTCAACAGCTTTGTGCTGTGGCTGGCCATCGGCATGACCTTTGGCTTTCTGGGCGATCTGTTTATGGCAGGCGTCCTGCCCGGCGGCCGGAACGTGTTGGGCGGCATGGCCGCCTTTGGCCTCGGCCACGTTGCCTACATCATCGGCATTTGGCGGTTTGGCAACCAGATTGGTTTAACCGACGGTACGACCCGCTGGGGCAGCCTCATTGTTTGGTGGATGATTGGGGCTGCCGCCTGGTATTTTGTCGTTTATCGTGGCCAGCAGCCCACCACGCTGCACCAAGCCACGCTGCCCTATGCGCTGCTGCTGGCCAGCACGGCGGGCGTAGCGACCAGCCTGGCAATTCAGCAAGGTCAATTTACTTGGCTGGCCATCGGAGCTGCCCTCTTCCTCATCAGCGATTTGATCATTGCCACTCAACTGTTTAACGGCACCAGCTTTTACTTAATTGGGGATGTGATTTGGCTTACTTATGGTCCTGGTCAGATGCTGATTGTGTTCAGTGCGGCAACGGCCGTTTCCCTCTTCGGCCAATAAACAAGTAAGAACCCACATACATACCCCATCTAAAGTACATGCAGGAAAAATTGACGCGAGTCCGTTTATCTTTTTCTAACTTGACTCGCGCAATCGCTTTGCTATACTCGCAAATGATTCAACAGTAAGCTAGTTGCGCCTGACCCGAACAATGCCCAATTGCGGCGCAGCTTGCCAACAAAAGTGTGATAATGATGATTGGACAATATTGCAGGTGTATTGAGCGAGGGTGCTAACCACCGTTTGAGAACCTGAAAAAGTTTCTACAAGCGCATTCATGCGCAAACGGTCGGTAGCTACCCTCGCGAAGCAACAATGAGCATTGTTTTGCTCTCCTTGTTGTCTCGCCAGCTAATTAGCTGCGACCGTTTTTTGTTGGGTAGTAATCTGCTACCCCTGTATTAGAAACAATTTCAGGAACACCTACAATTATGTTGTCAACAATAGAAAACACACGTCCCCTTTCATCCGTCACCACGTCTGCCAATCGTTTAGAAGATCAGGTTGGGAACACGCCGCTGATTCGCTTGTGGAATACGGCCGTTGCTCACCACATCCCCAATACCGTTGCCATCTATGCTAAAGCAGAATGGTTTAACCCCAGCGGCTCCGTCAAAGACCGGGCTGCTCTCAATATCATCCGCACAGCCGAAGAAAATGGACAGCTAAAGCCTGGCATGACCTTGCTAGACTCAACCTCTGGCAACATGGGCATTGCTTACGCCATGCTCGGCGCGGCGCGCGGCTACCAAATCAAGCTCACCTTACCCAGCAACGCCAGCCCCGAGCGCATCGCCATCCTCAAAGCGTACGGTGCAGAACTCATTCTTACTGATCCGCTAGAAGGTTCCGACGGGGCGATTTTGGTAGCCCGGGAATTGGCTGCTGCCGATCCCACACTCTACTACGCGAACCAATACAACAATTCAGCTAACTGGCAGGCGCACACCAAAACCACTGCCCCAGAAATTTGGCAGCAAACAGACGGCCAAATCACTCATTTTGTGGCCGGTTTAGGCACCAGCGGCACTTTCACTGGTACCACCCGTCGCTTGAAGCAGTTTAATCCGAACATTAGCACGGTGGCCATGCAGCCGGATGGCCCTTTTCATGGCCTTGAAGGGCTAAAGCATATGCCTTCTGCGCTCAAGCCAGGTATTTATGACGAGGGCGTGCCAGACGAGCAGGTAACTGTTCGTACCGAAGACGCTCACAAAATGGCACACTTTTTGGCGCGTAATGAAGGACTGTTTGTGGGCATTTCTGCCGCCGCGGCCGTGGTTGCCAGCCTGAACGTGGCCAAAACGTTAGATGAAGGCGTTGTCGTGACCATCTTGCCCGACAATGGCTTCAAATATTTGAGCGATACTTTGTGGCAATAAGAATATCTGCGAAATCTGTGGTTAGAAGAAAATATGCTGACATTAAGTAAGGAGCTTCACGAGGCAATTAAAGCGCACGGGCAGGCATCCTATCCGTTTGAGGGTTGTGGCTTGTTGCTGGGGCAGGCTGGGCCAGGCAAAAATGTGGTGCAGCAGATTCGCCCAATGGAGAATGTGTGGCCCGACGAAGCTGAAAAACCGATTCGCTTCAGCATCGACCCCAATGCGTGGCAGCAGGTGGAGCTAGAAGCAATGATGGCTGGTCTGGACGTGATTGGCATTTTCCACAGCCACCCAGATGATGTGCCGGTGGCTTCGCCGCGTGATTTAGCTTGGGCTAGCTGGCCGGGCTATTCCTATTTGATTACCCAGGTGTTAAAAGGCGAACCGACCTACAGCCAGTCATGGCAGCTGGCAGCAGATCGGTCTGGCTTTTTTGAAGAAGAGATTGTTGAAACTGATAACTAAAGGAGAGTAAACCATGCCTACCATTCGTATTCCTACCCCGCTACGGCCGTATTCTGGCAACAACGCTACCGTCACAGTCAATGGCAATGATGTGAGCAGTGCCCTAAATGACCTGACACAGCAGTTCCCAGACCTGCGCCAACATCTGTTTGAGGCAGATGAGCTACGCAGCTTTGTCAACATCTACCTGAATCAGGAAGATGTGCGTTACTTAGATGGCCCAGAAACGGCCGTTGCCGACAACGACACCTTAATGATTATTCCCTCCATTGCCGGTGGCCAAGGTTAAAGGGATGGAGAAAACGAGATGAGCACTCCGAAAGAACGAAAAGTAGATCACTCGGCTTTGCGAGTGAATCAGGCATTTATTATTAGCTTAAGCATTCTGGCGTTCGTGCTGGACGCGGTTTGGCTGGCGGCGTTTGTAGGGTTGGTGATGCTGGTGGGAACGGCCGTTCCCCGCCTATCTCTCTTCAAACGCATTTATCAACACGGGCTGCGCCCCACCGGGCTGGTAAAGCCAGACGTGATTGTTGATAACCCGGAACCGCATCGCTTTGCTCAGGGCTTCGGTGGCGTCGTGGTCGCCCTGGCGGTAATTGCGCTGGCGGCTGGATTGCCCCTGCTTGGCTGGGGATTGGTCTGGCTGGTGGTTACGCTGGCGGCTCTCAACCTGTTCCTTGGCTTCTGCGCTGGCTGCTTTGTTTACTACCAACTGAACAAGCTGGGCTTGCCCGGCTTTCGGGTGAAACCGATTCGGTAATCAGTGAGCCAGTAATCACTGTTCAGTTTACTGACCTACTGAAAACTGATCTCTGAATACTTCAAAAATGATAGAAAGATTACTCATCACAACGATACTCATCATGCTTGGCACGACCGCCTACGCTACCTTTAAGCGGCGGCATGTGCGGGTGTTGGGCGATATGGAAACGGCTACTTTGGCAGGCTCAGCGCAAGCTATGCCCCAAACGCCCACTATCCTTTACTTTGCCAGCGATAGCTGCGCCGCCTGCCCCAGCCAGGCACGCTATTTGGAACAACTTTTAGCCGAGTGGCATAATGAGTTGGTCGTGCAAAAAATTGATACCGAGTTGGAACCGGAAACGGCCGAAAAATACGGCGTTTTCACCTTGCCCACCACGATTCTTATTGACCAGCAAGGCGACGTGCGTGAGATCAATTACGGTCTTACCCATACGCACAAACTCACGCAGCAAGTTGCCAACCTGGCCTAAAATTACATGATTAACACAAATGCTCTTGAAAACATTCAAGCAAAGATTGTAAGACTTACGCACTCGCCCTAACCAGACTACAAAAGTCTTGGGTCTAATGATGTTAATCCTTGAGAGAATAAGCGTTTTGTAGTCTTCACTGCGTAAGTCCTAGATTAAAAAGGTTGCGTGGATTAAAGCAAAAATCCATGTAATCTGCGAAATCTGTTGATAGTACGTTTTAAGACATTTCTATTCCTTAAACGGAGACCTTTATGAGTAGCAAAACCTTAATTGACCCAGCGGCCTTAGCCGATGTGAGTTTGTCGCACGAAGAAGTCGAGCGGTACAGTCGCCACCTGATCATGCCAGAAGTGGGCATGGAAGGGCAGAAGAAGCTCAAAGCCGCCAGCGTCCTGCTGATTGGCGCAGGTGGGCTTGGCTCACCGTTGGCGATGTATTTGGCCGCAGCGGGCATTGGTCGCATTGGCATGGTGGATTACGATGTTGTGGACTATACCAATCTGCAACGCCAAATTATTCACGGCACCAAAGACGTCGGGCGACCCAAGCTAGACAGTGCCAAAGACCGTATTCAAGACATCAATCCGCACATTCAGGTAGATACCTACGAAGTGCCGTTGACCTCTGATAACGCCCTGGAACTGTTTGAGCCGTATAACATCATCATTGACGGCACAGACAACTTCCCCACCCGCTACCTGACAAATGATGCGTGTGTACTGCTGGGCAAGCCCAATGTGTACGGCAGCATTTTCCGCTTTGAGGGGCAAGCCTCTGTCTTTTACGCTGAGGAAGGACCATGCTACCGTTGCCTCTTCCCAGAGCCGCCGCCACCCGGGCTGGTGCCTAGCTGTGCCGAGGGTGGCGTGCTGGGTATTTTGCCCGGTACCATTGGTGCCATTCAGGCAACGGAAGCGGTTAAATTGATTTTGGGTCAGGGCGAACCATTGATCGGCCGTTTGCTGCTGTATGATGCTCTTAACATGGAGTTCGACCAGGTAAATCTGCGCAAAAACCCCAACTGCCCCGTGTGCAACGAGAATCCCACGCTCACCGAGTTGATCGACTACGAGCTATTCTGCGGGATGCCCGCCCACGATCGCAGCCATTTTTCGGCAGCAGAGCAAAGCAACGGTGATAGCGTGCCGCAGATGGCTCCCACACAGCTTAAGGCACGGTTGGAAGCAGGCGACAATCTGTACATTCTGGACGTGAGAGAGCCGCATGAGTGGGACATCTCAAACCTGAGCCATTTGGGCGCGCACCTGATTCCCAAGGGGCAGGTGGTGAACCGGCTAAATGAGCTAGATACGGCTCAGGAGATTGTGGTGCAGTGCCGCTCTGGAGCGCGAAGTGCTGACATTGTGCGCGAACTGCAAACGCATGGCTTTAAGAAGCTGTGGAACTTGGACGGCGGCATCAATCGCTGGGCCAAAGAGATAGAACCGCAATTGCCGACTTATTAGATTTTTGGCCACAGAGGGCACAGAGAAAATAGAGAAGTGGTAATTCATAGGTGGTAGGTAGCGCAAAGAGATTATCACTTGAGCTGCTAAACCTCTCAAACCTCTGCGTACTCTGTGGCTATTCTTTATTGGGGAGCCAAAATGGGGCCGAGGGTGTCGCGCAGCCAATGGCGGGCGCGGTGCAGGCGCACTTTGGTGGCACTGGGTGTCAGATTAAGTGTGTCGGCCGTTTCGGCGGTACTCATGCCTTCTAATTCGCGCAGGACAAACACAGTTTGCAAGGATTCCGGCATGGCGGCGATGGCCTGTCGTAGCTGTGTTTGGACCTCTTCACCATCGTAGGTTTCTTCAGGTAAACAACACCAATCGAATAGCTGACGTGGAATGTGGCCGGGTGTCTCGTCCAACGTTTCTTCCACAGAAACGGTATGGGCTTTGGGGCGGCGTAGGCGCATCATGGCCGCGTTGTAGGCAATACGATAGAGCCAGGTGCTCAGGCTTGATCGTCCTTCAAAGTTGTGGATGGCACGAAAGGCATTGAGGAAGGTTTCTTGCAGCACATCCTCGGCATCCTGCTCATTATTCAGGAGGCGCAGCAGCAATCGTTTGAGGGCTGGGGTGTGCAGAGCGATGCAGTCGTCGCAGGCGGATTTATCGCCAGCCTGGATTCGGGCAATTAGTTTACTTTCGTCAATCTCTGGGGTGGAAACGGCCGTTTCCTGATTCAGCTCTACCATACCCGTCACTCTATCCTGAGACAGCAAAAAAGGCAACCAACAACGGGTTGCCTTTTTTGGGTCTTTCGCTTTTTGGTCCCTTCCCAGAGGGAGTGATGACGATAGGATAAACGTTAAGCGGCAGCCAACTCTGCGGCGACGTTGGCCTGGATTTCAAACGTGGGTGGGTTCTCAAAATGCTTTTTCACTGCACATTGGTCGGCGGCGCGAATAACGGCCGTTTTGTATTTTTCCGGGAAAGTGGGTGGCAGCTGAATATCTAGCTTGATTTTGCTTACCATGCCCGTCATCCGGTTCACTTCCAGGCTTTGCACCAGGCGTATGCCTTCGGCTGAGATGCCGCGCTGTTGGCAGAAGCCCAGCACGTAAATGCCGGCGCAGGTGCCAAAGGAGGCTAAAAAGGTGGCAAATGGCGTTGGCGCAGAGGCCATGCCATTGGCAGATGGTTGATCGGTGGGAACGGTGAAAGGGCCAAAGTGGGCATCTACACGCGCCCCACCGGGGAAGTCGATTATCATTTCCATTGTGAAGTCATCTCCGTAAAAACAGGTTTGATTTAGTTTAATTGTGGTGGGGAAACGGCCGTTTCCCCACCACTCTTTTTACTTAGATGCCTGTGCCTGGAAATGGTTACACTGTTAGGAAATCCACATTTCTGTTACTTCGCCGTCCCAGCCGTTGATGGTGCGTGAGTAGCTAATGGTAAAGCCGCCACCGCTCAGGTAGATCATGTCGGAATTGGCTCCCACGGCCCAACTGCTGCCCATGGATACGCGCACTTCGTTGTCAGAAACGGCCGTAAATCCCTGAAACCGCAAGAATGGAAAATCACCGTCGGCATCTGCCTTTGCCTGAATTTCCTCTGGCGTCATCGTTACCAGAGCGATGACATCCAATTCTGGTAGCAGAGCCGGATCAATATTTTCTGTGGACAGGATGATTTCTGGTTGATCTGCCAACAATGCATAGTCAGGAATTTCCTGGCCAACCAGGGCACGTTCCAACGAAAGGCGCAGCAGTTCAGCCACGTCTTCATCTGGCAGGCCAAGTTCTGAAGCAGGGTCGTCGTCCATGCCCGGCAGAGAGTGGCCTATGTTGTCAATGTCCAGAGTGAAGCTGTCGGTGACGCCATTCACGTCAACGGTGTAGGTGCCAGCAGGCAAACCCAGCACATCCAGTGAAATGTTTTCATCAAACCCAACAAGCTGCTGGGTGCAAAGCGCATCGGCAGGTCGCTCGGTGGGAATTTTGACCGTAAAGATGTTTCCTTCTAGGGTTGTGCTGATTTCACCCAGTGTAGTGCAGCCATCCCCTAAGTAGCCGGTTGCATTGACCTGCACCTGCACCGGGAATGACTCCATAATGAAGATGCTGATTGCTTCAACCGTTGCCTCACCTGCGAGCGTTTTGGTTGGAATTGCTTCACCTGGATCGGGCAAAGGTTGCGGTTCGCTGGTTGGTTCTTCGATGATTGCAGGTTCACCGCCAGCAGGGCTGCAAGCTGCTGCCAGAAGTAGAAATAGTAATGTAAAAATCGTTTTTAGTTTCATGATTGAAACCTCCTTTTGTTCGTTCAAAGTAAAAGGCCGAGGGCATCTCGACCTTCATCTTCATAACGTCAAGGGGATCGATTTTGTTCCAGGTGGGTGAACTGGGGCTATTTAGAGGGTGTAGCTGGCGAGGTAGGCTTGGCGTACGGCCGTTTCCTCAATTTCCAAACTTTGTTGATGTAGGTAGGTACAGGCTTTGTGCCGCATTGCCTGGGCGTCGGCAGATTCTCCAGAAGATCGTTTGTGCATCAAGGTGACAGTCACTACCGAAAGTGACTGTCACATAAAGGCAGATGAGCCAATGATTTACCGGTTTACCAAACTTACTCGAACCATTTCTCCTGTTGTTGAGTCGTAGCGGAAGATGTCGCTGACGGCGTTGGTATCGTTGGGCACGAGGTTACTGGCGTCTGAGGAGAAGGTGATGATGCGGCCGTCAGCCGATATTTGTGGATGGGTGCTGCCACTATCACCCCAATCACCGTTGACCGATTGGCTGAGCAGTTGCAGCTCACCTGTTTGCGTATCCAGGAGGTAGATGTGGCCGCAAACGGTGAGCGCGGGAACGTCGCAGGGAGGCGTGTTGGGCAGTAGATTTTGGGCCATGGAGCTAAACACCAGGTAACGGCCGTCTGCCGAAAGCGACGGCTGCGCGCTATCCCCATCCCCGTTGATTACCAGTCGGGTCTTGCCCGTTTGCCGGTCGTGCAGGTAGATGGCATAGCAGGTGCGGGTAAAGCCGCGATAGTCGTCGCATTGGCTTAATTCATCTGCTGTTAGGCCAGTTCCCAGAGAGGTGAAGGCCACGAAACGGCCGTCTGCCGAGATGGTTAGGGAATCACCAATCCCCTCATGAAGAGGCTGCGCCCCGCTCACGTCGTCACTTTCACTGCCGTCGCTGGCAATGCTAACGCGGCTTATTTGCCCGGTGACGGCTTCCCAAACAAAGACGTCGAATGTCTCGTTCACGTCGTTGGGCACCAAATTACTGGCACCAGAAACAAAGGCAATGTCGCCATTGGCGGCAAAAACGGGGGCGAAGGTAGCTCCGTTGGGCGGCTCCGTGAAGATGTTGAGCATTTCGCCCGTTTCTCGATCATAAATTTGTAGCCCTTCGTAGGCCACGAAACGGCCGTCTGCTGACAGTGAAATGGTGTATGATTTGCCCAAACCAGAGGAACGCCCCACCGGAATGCGCTCAATTTCCCCGGTTTGCCGATCGTAGATGTACAAATCTTCACATGGTTCGCTCCAGTCGCCATCGGTGCAAATATCGGGGTCTTCGGGGGTGGTTTCCCCGTCGAAGGAGTAGTAGGCGGCGAAACGGCCGTCTGCCGACAGCGCGACTGCATAGATTGCATCGTATGCTGGCAGGCCATCGTGCCGAATGCTGAGCAGCTCAAGTTGGTTGCTGCTGGCATCGTAAGCGTAGGCGGCCCAGTCGGGATTACTGCCGGGGGTAAGTGCGCCCAGCGAGGTAAAGGCAATCACGCTGCCGTCGGCAGAAATAACAGGTTGGTTACTGGTGCCGCTGCTTTGGTTTGGTGTGGCAGCTTCCGGCGTGGCTGCTGGTTCAGCGGCAGCTTCCAGCACCAGCGGTTCGGTAAGCGGCAAGGTGAATTCAAAGCAGACAGCCCCACGCTGGTGGATAATTTGGCCGCTCCATTCCATGATGTCATTTTCGCCCAGGTGATAACTGTCCTGGTAACGGCCGTTTGCCCCAACTGGATTGGCCAATGCAAATTCAATCCTGCTGCCATGTTGGGCGGAACGGCCGTTCAAAAGCACAACCGGCTTATCTTCTGGCAGCAAGCCTTCAACATTTATCAAAATGGTGCGTTCCTGTTCAGCCATGCTGATGGCGAGGTGCATCCCGGTTGGTAGTGGGGTGCAGGGAGCAGGCGTGGCAGTGGGTTCGGCCGTGACGACGATTCTGGTGACGGCTACCTCGACTTCATTGGTAGCGGGTGTGGTGGTAGGGGGAACGGCCGTAGGCGTTACTTGCGGTGGCCCACTACTGGCCGGTCGG
This sequence comes from Candidatus Leptofilum sp., assembly GCF_965223285.1. Lineage (GTDB taxonomy): Bacteria > Chloroflexota > Anaerolineae > Promineifilales > Promineifilaceae > Leptofilum. The sequence goes on from NZ_OZ244997.1 coordinate 3,988,770, forward strand.
CACGCAGCAATTCCCAAGATAATCAAACAAAACACGATGGTTTTACTGAATTTCATACTGTTTTCTCCTAAACAGTGCGTAGGAAATGACGGAATACGCACTATCAAAAAGGTATCTTAGCAGGCAGGGGCGTAGGATTCTGGATGGTTGGCGGGCGATTGATAACTGTTTGGGCTACGTGTCGTGTGCCAGTCGTGAACGTTAATTATCTGTCATATCAATCACGTAGAAGCTGTTTCCACTGATGAACGCCAGCCGATGGCCATTTGGCGACCAGCGCACATTGTTGATTTCAGCCAAATCAGGTGCGATGCGCTGCGGTTCGCTGTCTGGGGCAAATAGTTCGTCTAGCCAAAAGAGTGCATTGTCGGTAGTTAACAAGACAATGCCGTCGCCGTTGGGCTGCCAGGCGACATCGGCCAGAGCGTAGGGAAAATCGAGCTGCCGGGTGAGGCTGGTGGTGTCAATTAGCAACAGCCGGTTGCTGCGGCCGCTTTGCATGAGGGCCAGCGGCTGGGTTGGGTGCCAATATTGCCGCTCAAGCGGTTCGGTTGCCAACGGATCGGCGGCTATCTGCCACTGGTTTCCGTTTACCTGTGCCAGCCAGGTGGCGCCCTCGTTGGTGGTGAGATCGGTGATTTCGTCGTAGCTGTAGAAACGGCCGTCTGCCGACCAGCCGCGAAAAATAAATTCACCGGTGAACGTCGTAGCATTCAGCTCAGGCAACGCTACCAAATAGGAGACGCCAAGCGACTTAGTGTAACCATCATCTAAAACCTGAATGCAGCTAAACCAGAGTTGGGAATTCATGGGTGTTAATTGTGAAAAGCAATCAAATAAGTTTGTTGGCAAATCAAACGCTTCGACAATATTTATTATGGTTTTTGAAGCAGGATCAATGAGTGGCAAAGCTGGTTGATCTGACCCATTGAAAAAAGAGATGTTGTTGGGTTCAATGATTACCAAGTCATCATCTGCCACCCAGTGACTAGCAGAGCCAAAATAGCCAGGAGCCGCACCAATGCCCCCCACCCACAAATCGGGCAAATCCTGTCGCGTCCAACTTTCTCCGGTAGCTACGTTTACATAGCTAAAGCAGCATTCGAAGATTTCGGTTTCGTCGCTGGACCAGGCAGGGCGAGGGAATTTTACACGCTGCCAGCCATCTAGCTGAACCTGTTCTCCGGTGGTCAGGTCAATCCAGGTTTGCCCAGCCAGCAGGCGTTGGCCGCTGGGGGCGATGAAGAGGGGCATACTACCGGGATAGGTGGCGACCACGTTGCCCGCGAGGTTGCGCAGGCGCACTTCGCCGTCGCTGGCTTCGATGAGCTGCTGGCGGGTGGCTGACCAGACGGGCAGATCGCAAACGTCGGTGCGCGGGGTATCTGGTAGCCAGGCGGTGCCAGCGGCGGCGTTAAACACAATGGGCTGGGTGACTTTGCCCATTGTGGGCTCTTCAAACCAGCTCGTGTGGTCTACGATGGGAAAAAGCAGAAGTTGGTCGTCGGTTAGCCAGCGGTAGGGGCCAAATTCGCAGTAGCCGTAGGGCATGTAGCGTAACCCATACTCAAAGTCAGAAAGCTGCCACAGGGGAAAGCCATCCATGCCGGGAACGGCCGTCCACGACAAGCCTTCTGCTACCATTTGGGCCAAAGCCTCCGGCGACAGCGCGGGCAGCGGGGTTGGCGTTGGCAGCGGCGTGGGCGGCGGGGTGATGGTTGCTCTGGGCCTTGGCGCGGCTGTGTGGGTGGATGCAGGTGTGGCGGTGCCGGTGGTGGGAACGGCCGTTGCTGCCATTTCTGTAACAATCACCGGGCGCGTCACCACAACGGGGTCAGCGGGTGGCGTGCAGGCTGCCAGACCCACTGAAAGCAGTAAACCAGCAAGTAGCCATCTCAGGTTTGTCATCTTTTTCATTCCAATGCCGTGGGAGAAACGGCCGTATCTCCACAAATTATCAGCTTTTATTGTGCCACACAGCAATAGAGGAATTCTGGATGGTGTGGTGATGTTTGAACTACGTTTGGGGTATGAAACGTGATGCGTGAGATTTTTCACGTTTCACGCATCCTTACCAATCGAGGATTTGGGCGGCGAGAGAACGGCCGTCTTTTTGGTTTTTCTGGCGGCGGGCATCGTGCCACTTGCGGCGGGCTTCTTCGATGTCGCGGTTGAGCGTCAGCCAGTTAGGCGAGACGAGCAGCAACCCTTCGCGGCGGACGCCAAACAGCAAGCGGGGGAACCAAAGCGTGCGTCGTTTTTGCAGCGACTTTGGCCAGCTATTCAGGCTGATGAAGGTGCAGGTTGCCGCAAAAACGGGCTTCACCAGGCTGCGTTCGCGCGCTTTGAGCTGCTTCAGGTTGAAATGTTGGCTCATTTGGGTAGAGGTGATGGTTTCGATACGGCCGTAGCTAATCTTCACTTCGCGCAGCGGTCCACGCAGCAGCAGGTAGCTGGGGCCAACAAAAATGTCGGTACGGCGCAGCAGGATGCTGTAGTAAATCCACAATAAAGCAACCAGGCCGATGACCAGCCAGAGCAAGTAGAAGGTGGGGCCGAGGAACGGCCGTATCAAGTCCACCACGGCCAAAACGAGCAGCGTTAAGCCCAGCCAAAGCAGCTTACCCCGCATTCGGCGGCTCATTTGATCAAATAGCAAGAGTTTGTGCTTTTTCATTGAGGAGGGTTTGCGACTCTGCAAGTAAGTACGTACGCAGGTGAAATTGCTACCTGCAAACCTGCGTGCTTGTACAGTTGATTACATTTGGAAAACGCCCCGCTGGTAGGGCACCAATTTATAGGAGAACTCAGTAACGTACTCTTCTAGCTGGCTGTTGAGCGTGAGCCACATCTCGTTGTCGAGCAAATCATCCACTGTTTGGCGGTCACGGCAAACAAAGCCAACAAGACGGTTGGGTGCCTCGCCATAAGCCGTATGCCACACTTCGCTTACCTGGAAGCCCATCATTTGCATGGCAGGTACGTACTGCTGGATAACAAATTGCTGGTACGCTTGCAGTTTGGTGTCTAATACTTCATAGCTTAGTAATAATTTCAAGCCGGATGCGCTGTCTTCCACGATTCACCTTCCTAATTGGCTTTTACGATAGTACATTATTCCATATTAGCCAAAGGAACGGTAAAAGTAAATGTACTTCCTTCCCCCAAGGCAGTTTCAAAGGTGATTTCACCATTTTGAGCTTCAACCATGCGGCGTACAATGGATAGCCCCAGCCCCCAGCCTGCTTGCTCGCGTACTTCTTTGTCTTCGGCGCGGAAGAATTGGGTAAACAGCTTTTCCTGATTTTCTTCAGAAATACCTATCCCGTTGTCCTGGATGCTGACGTAGGCAAAACGGCCGTTTGGCCAAGCCCGCAGCACAATTTCACCCCCGTCCTGCGTATATTTGTTCGCGTTGCTCATCAGGTTAGAAACTACCTGGGCAATGCGGGTGGAATCCGCAAATACAGGCGGCAAAGCGTCTTCAATGTCAATATGCAGCGTCTGCTGCCGATTTTCAATCCGCCCGCGCAGGCTGTCCGCCACGTCAGCCACCACTTCGCGCAGGTCAAACGGCTGTAAATCGAACTTCATACGGCCGCTTTCAATATGGTTGATGTCCGATAAGTCACTAATCAGCGAGGTCATCCGGGTGAGGTTGCGGCGAATCACTTCCAGAAACTGCTTTTGCTGGTCGCTTAACGGCCCGGCCAGCCCCGCGTTCATCAAATCGGTGTATCCCTTGATGGAGGTCATCGGTACGCGCAGCTCATGCGCTACCAACGAGATAAAGTCGCTTTTAGCTTTGTTGGCCGCGTGGATGGCCTCATACAGTTTGGCATTTTTAATAGCCACTGCGGCTCGGTCTGACAAACGCTCTACAAAGGCAATATCTTCCCGGTTAATCTCAATATTTTGCTGGGTTTCCAAGGTGATTAGCCCAGTGATGGTGCCATCCTGCTGAATGGGGACAGCTAATTGCATTGTGGCCGGGGTGCCATCTACGGACTCTTCTTCAGAGACATTATGGGTGAGAATGGAACGGCCGTCTATCATGATCTTTTGCACGATGGGATGGTCCAGCGAAACTAGACGGTCCTCGCTATGTTCCTCCTCTCCCCGGAAAACCAGCAGGCGCAACACTTGAACGGGTGGGCTGTTTAACATGCCCGTATCTTCATTCTCAAGCTCTTCAAACAGGCCAATGGAGCCGCCCGCCGCGTTGGTGAGGGCAATGGCCCAATTGAGCGAGAGGCTGAGTACCTGGTTTAGCTCCAGCGAACGGTTGAGCTGCTGGTCAATCCGCTGGAAGAGCGAAAGCTCTTCCACGCGGCGAGCCAAAGCCTGGTCGGTTTGGGTAAAGAGGCGGGCGTTTTCAATGGCGATGGCTGCCTGATTGGCAAAGGTCACCAGCAGGCCAAGATCGTCTTTCTCAAAGACGCCGCTAAAGAGGCGATTGTCTACGTAGACAGCCCCCAGCGTATGGCCGCGAACGCGCAGCGGGGCACACATGATGGAGCGTAGCTGGTAGCCCACCACGCTCTCTCGGCCTGAGAAGCGGTCATCTTCCTGGGCATTGCTAGACAAGATGCCTTCGCCCGTGTGGATGGCCCGCTCGATGACGGTGCGGCTGATGTTGGTAGCATCCGCTTCGATCGTTTCCTGGTCAAAGTTACGCGCAGCACGGGTTTGTAGGTCACCTTTTTCAGAATCGTACAACATTAAAAAGCCGCGCTCTGCCCCGGTGAGCTGGATAATGGAATCCATGACTTGGTTCAGCACTTCCCCTAAATCGAGCGACTTGCCTAACTGGGAACTCACTTCGTAGAGGGCGGCGAGGCGGGCTTCTTGTCTTTCAATCAGTTGATTAGACATAGGTTTTTCCCTAAATCGTCTTTAATAGTTACATGCTTATTAGGCTCCGCAGCGGTTTGCATCAATTCGGTTTAGCAAAAAGAACTGACACTTCTCATCACAACACACTGCTCAACGGGGTTCATTGTAATCAATTATAGGGAACTGCTACGCATAAATTGCGTGAAAAAACAGGGTTGGTTTGAGCGGGGAAGGAGTGGTTTTACGGCCGTATTATGGGTAAACTGACGCCAATGAAAACGATATCCCAGAAGATGTTTTTGCAAACCTTGCCAGACGTCATGATTCCGCAGCTGCCGGAGTCGCTGCAGAACACGCGGATGAATGTTTCCTCCGCCACCAAGCCAAGGGGAATAAAGCCCTACCCTTTATCTAATTGCAAAGGGTAACGGCCGTATTTGCGAGCACTCTCATAAAGGGTAAACACATTTTCAGGTGGAACATCCCACTGTACATGATTAGACGGTGCCAAAATATAGCCTCCACCAGATCCCATTTCTGCAAGGCGGTTTTTTACTTCAGCTATCACTTCTTGCTTGCTACCTGGCAGTGCATCCTTAATATCGATCCCACCCATGAATGTAATATGATCGCCATATTGTGTTTTCATTTCCCCCAGGTTCCAGGCAGGCAAAGGTTCGGCCGAATGGAATATATCTGCGCCAATCTCAATCAGGCGCGACAAGAAGGCAGTCATTGCACCATCTGAATGGTAAATCACCTTGATATGTGGACTGTGTTCCTTGACCAAATGAATGATGCGAGCATAGGCTTGTTTATAAAATTTATCGAACATTTTAGTAGAAATGATTGGTCCAGAATTGCCAGCAAAATCATCTCCCGGCAGTTCCAATATATCGATGCTCGCGCCAGCAATATCTAAAAACCGGACAATCATGGCGGCATAAAAATCATAGAGACGTTCAAGTAAGGCAAATACGATATCTGGAGCCAAAGCCAAATCTATAAATAGCTGTTCATGCTTGCGCATAGATTGCGACATTTCAAAAAAGCCATAAGAAGCAACAGCCCGCCCCACAACAGCATACTCTTCACCTAAGGACTTGATGGTTTTTACGCGTTCCAAAATCTGGTCTTGATCAATCAGCTCATCGGCGTTGGGCATGGGGAATTCCATTATTTGCTCGACGGTGAAATGCTCGACCGGGTGCTCACAGGCGGTACGGTAGAGGCCGCTTGTATCCCATTTAATACCTAAGGCATCAGTACCCTCTGCTCTCACTTTACTGTAAGCAGAAATCGTGCCGGGATCGACGTGTCGCACGTCAATATGAAGCTGTTCTAACAGGCGGTCGTCGTAATAGTTGACTGAATGAAACTTGCCTGGGCGGAACGGAGCCACAGCTTCCCAGCCCAAACTGTCCAAAATATTGAAATAGAGCTTGTCTGTAACGCCGTACCAGCTTCCCCATAAGGCCAGGGGCACTCTATCCGGCTCTTGATGTGCAACAGCCATTAAAACGCGTTCTTTCGGAGTCATTGACATTTGGTTTCCTTATTACTTTGATTTTTTACGGCCGTTTTCAACCTTACTTCTGCTCCAGTGCTGCTTCCACCTCAGCCAAAGAAGGCGCACTAAAAACACCTTGCTGGCCAGCCACAACTGCTGCCGCCACGACGCTCCCAAACTGAAGTGCTTGCTGGGGCGATCGCTTCTTCCAGCACGCATATAGAAATCCGGCATTGAACGAGTCGCCTGCGCCCACCGAAATGTTGCCCGAAACTTGAATGGCAGGGAGATCGATGTTGCCATGATGCGACCGTAAAGATACACCTTCACCCCCTCGTTTTGCCACGACGCAAGCACAACCTTCGCCTAAAAGCTTTGCGCAGGCGTCTTCCCAATCTTTTGCCTGAGTGCATTCTTTAAGCTCGTGTGTGTTGGCGATTAAGTAGTCAAGCTGGGGAAACAGTGATTTGATTTCAGATGTAGTCACTGGCTCACCGATCGCTGGTCCGATATCAAGTGCAGTTATGCCCCCTGCCTCGTGAGCAAGCCGCAATGCGCGAGAAAAACCACCAGAGCGCATATGTGGCAATAAGGTATAGCTACTGCACAACAGCACAGCGGCGCGCGCTAATAGGCTTTCATGTATAGGCGTTAATGCAAGCGTTTCTGATGCCCCTAGGTGATGAAATACCGATTGGTTTTCTGCGTTATCTAGCAGGATGGTGGATGAAGATGTGGCTCTGTTAGGATGACGTAATAATCCTTCAAGGCGTACGTTTTGAGTTAACAGTTTTTGTGCCAGCCAATCGCCTAACTCATCTTGCCCAATGGTGCTGCAAAGTGCAGTTTCCACATCGAGCCTGCCCAACACGTAGGCACTGTTAGCACCATTACCGCCAACGATGATCAGAAGTGGTTTATCGCAAAAGACCAGGTTGTTTGCCTGAAAGCCGTCCCCAAGCCCGGCAAAGGTGGGCATGCCACGAACAAAGATATCAGCCGTCGTTGTTCCAATTACGACAAACATAATTTTCAGTTTAATGGCTGTAAAATTATTGGCGGAGGCTGCGCTGACGGCCGTATACTGAAATAAGCGCCAACAAAATAATGCCCAATATTACCAACTGGTACGCTTCTGGCAGCTGCATCGAGCGCAGCAAGCTGGAAATCAATGTCAACACCAGCGCACCAGACATCGTACCCCAATAACTGCCCACGCCACCGGACAGCAATGTGCCCCCAACCACCACCGCAGCAATGGATGGGAAAAGATAAGGCACACCCAAGTTAAAATAGACCGTCTGCGTAAAGCCCAGCAGAATTGCCCCGCCAAACGCGGCCAACATGCCGCTCAGCGCATAGGTAACAATGATCGTCCTGGGGACATTCACACCAGATAATCGCGCCGTAAGTCGGTTAACACCGACAGCAAATAGCTGTTTGCCGTAAACGCTACGTTCCAACAATAGCCACATGCCTAACGCCAGCAAGGCCCAAATAAACAACACGCCAGGCACGATGCCAATCAGCGGATTAGATATTAGATCGCTGAGCAAAGAGGGAGCTTTACCCTCAAACGTGCCTTGAGACACAATAAGAATGATTCCCTGCACCACTCCAGCCATAGCAAGCGTCATCACAAGTGGGGGAACCTTAAGCCAGGTAATGCCAATGCCATTGAGCAGCCCAATAAAAGCTCCCACACCCATAGCGGCCAAAAACCCTACGACGATCAGGCTGTTTTGTCCGTTGGAAACCCGGAAAACAATTATTGCCCCCAGCGTTACAATGGCACCGACAGATAAGTCTATGCCTTCACCCCCGCTAATGATGACCAGCGTCTGCCCGGCGGCAATAATGCCTAAAAAAGCCGCCAGACGAACAATATTGATGGCTTGATCGGCGTTGAGAAAGTCTGGATTGATGACGCCACCAACCAAAAAGAGCAGCAGCGCCAGCAAAAGGGCAATGATGGGAGGCGACAATTTCACACGCGGCCGTTTTCGTTCAACGGTATTGCTTACTGAAGTCATAAATAAAGTCCTTGCTTCTTACGTGGATGCTGCCTGTTCAATCATTGCCCTGTTGCGCGAACGAATTAGGCGGATAAGGCCTGGTCCAGCCAGAGCCGCCAAAATGATGAGCGCATCAACAAGTGTTTGCCACCATGTGGGCACATTGGCAAAGGAAATAATGTTACGAATCAGCCCTAGAATTAAAACACCCAGCAGAGCACCAATAACGCTTCCTTTGCCACCGCTTAAGCTGATGCCGCCCAAAACCACAGCCACAATAGAGGGCAGCGTCATTGCATTGCCGATGTTGGGATCGCCCGTGCCGGTGCTCATGGTGAGCGCGAAAGCAGAAAGGGCGGCAAACAGCCCAGACAAGGCATAGGTGCTCCACCGTACGCGGCTAACAGGAACACCCGTAGCGTAAGCAGCATCTGCCTTGCCGCCAACTGCAAATAGATACTGCCCATAGCGGATAGAGCGGATCAACAGCCAGATGAGGATGATGCCAACGGTGATATAAACGGCAAAGGGGATATTGCCCGGTGTGGAGCGATATAAACGAGGAATATCTGCTGGCATTTTTCCCCCCGGCCTCGGTAGAACCCACAGAGCAATGCCAGAGAAGATAAAGCTGCTGGCATAGGTGGTAACGATTGGCTGGAGCCGCATATAAGAGATTGCTAGACCATTTAAAGACCCAGCAGCAATACCGATAACACAGCCAAGCAGCAAACCCATGACGACAAAGAATGGACTTGATTCAGGCAAAATGACCGTTACCAGGATGGCGTTGATCATCGACACCATCGCGCCAACAGACAGATCAACACCGCCGCCGATGACGACAATAGCCTGACCTGCCGCCAGGAGCATTGCCGGTAAAAAAATGCGCAAGTTGCTGTTTAGCACGCGCAGTTCAAATAGATTGGGCTGCAAATAGAAGTTAACAGCCAAAGCAATCACGAACAACAGCAGTGCTGAGAGAAAAGGACTTTTGGCAATGCGGGATGTTCGTCGTCCATTCAACATAGCGGTTCCTTATTCGTTTGGTTCATTTTCGTGGGTCGCTCCTAAACTGGCTGCTACCAGATGCTTGCGATCCAACCGTTCACCAGCTAATTCTGTGTGAATGTTGCCATCATGCATGATGAGGATGCGATCACAAAGGCCAAGCAGTTCCTCATCATCGCTGCTGTAAAACAGAATGGCCGTGTCGGAACGGCGCAGTTCGATTAATAGTTGGTAAAATTCAGATTTGGCACCAACATCCACGCCTTTGGTCGGATCATTGAGCAGCAGCAGTTTGGGCTGGCGCAGCAGCCATTTGCCAATGACAACTTTCTGGGCGTTGCCACCGCTCAATGTGCTAACCGGCGCATCAAGGGCACTCATCTTCAACTTGAGGTTAGAGACTACGGTTTGAGCGGAAGAGGCAGCGTCTTTCATGTTAAGGGGACGGCCGTATTTAGACCATGACGGCAGCTGTAAATTCTCTAAGATGGAGCGAATGAGTAGCAAACCTTCTGCGGTTCGGTCGCCCGGTACAAAAGCCACATCCTTGGCCATGGCCTGACGCGGGTGTGTAAAATGAACTTGCTCGCCGGAAAGCGTAACGTCACCGCTGTAAGGAACAGCCCCAAAAAGAGCCAGAAGCAGATCGTTTTGTCCCTGTCCCTGCAGGCCACCGATGCCCAGCAGCTCTCCATCACGCACTTCCAGGCTCACGTCGTTGAGAACGTTTGTCCGCAAATTATTGACGCGCAAGCGCACCGGGGCGTCGGCAGGAACAGTATGTTTCGCGGCCGTTGTTTCCTCCGGCGGAATAGCACCTTCAATCATTAAGTCAACAATTTCCTGTTCACTCGTTTCACTCAGCGGCATGGTTCCCACGGTACAGCCGTTCGTCAAAATAGTCACCCGATCAGCCACCTGGAAAATCTCGTTCATCCGGTGTGAAATAAAAACAATGGCCATCCCCTCATCAATCCACCGTTTCACCAACTCAAATAAGCGCACAACTTGCCGCCCGTCCAGGCTGGCCGTCGCCTCATCAAGAATCAGCAGACGTGGCTTCAAGCTGTACGCCTTCAATATTTCGACCAATTGTCGTTCATCAGGGGGAAGGGTGCTGACAGGGACATCGGGCGTCAAGTCTGGCTGGAAGGTGCCCTCAAACAGATTAAGCAGCACCTCCGTCTGCTGGCGCATCGCCTTCTGATCTAGGCCTAAGCCGAACCGCAGCGGTTCATGCCCCAACCAGATATTCTCCGCGACACTCATATCGGGGATAAGGCTGAGTTCTTGATAAACAGCACTAATCCCCAATCTGGTAGCGGCTTGCGGTGTAGCAAATTGCATCGGCTGATCATCCAGGAATAGCTGCCCCTCATCGGGGGCAACTACACCTGTGATGATCTTACTCAACGTACTCTTGCCGCTTCCATTGGCACCCAACAGCGCAACGACTTCACCGGCCTTAATTTCCAGGTTGCCGTCAGCCAGTGCGGTTACGCCACCGTACCGTTTGACGATATGTTGAGCTGAAAGCGATACATCTGTCATGAGTATTCAGCTACTTTATTGGCAGTAAGAAGCGGCATCTTCTTGAGAAATAATGCCGTCTAACGTGTATGATTCGGGGAAATCCTGATACTCGGCTAGCAGTTCCTCAAAATTACTCTCATCGATTGTGAAAGGGATGGGCACATGAATCGTGCTGCTGTAGCCACCTTCCAGCTTTGATTCGTCAATCTCGCAGCCAGTCAACACTTCATACATCACGCGCAAACCACTGGCACCTAACCCCGGCGGGTTAACGGCCGCAAACGCCGTAAAGTCCGGGTTCTCCTGCCGCACCTCATCCCATAGCTGCAAATAGCCAGCGCGGCCTTCACCCAACATGATCGGCCATTGATCAGGATTTGCGGTTTGTACTGCCCGCAAGGCACCTACAGCCATACCATCCTGCGTCCATACGCCATCGATATTTGGGATTGAAGCCAGGAAGTCTGACATCACCTGCTGGCCCGTCGCCTGGTCCCATTGACCCGTGTCACGACCTACCACAGTGATGTCCGGATACTCAGCTAAGACTTCATCAAAACCCACCATCCGGTACTCGTTTGCCGGGTGACCCACAAAGCCTTCGATGACCACTATGTCACCTTCGCCGCCCATCATTTCAAACAACGCGCGGGAAATAATTCTGCCCCACTCCGTCTGGTCAATGGTTACAGTAATAACACCTAGAGCTGATGTTTCCTGATCAATGGCAATCACAGGAATACCGCTTTCTACTGCTTCTTCGAGGATCGGGTTCAGTGCGTCTGTCGAGTTAGGATTGACAATCAAGGCATCAATGTTCTGGTTTAGCAAGTTTTGGATTTGCTGCGTTTGACCTTGAATATCGACGTCACCACTTTCAATAACCAATTCTAAACCCAATTCGTCAGCTACGGCTTCCATATTGCTAAGCATCTGACCGCGCCATTCGCTGCCGATAAAGCCATTGGAGACCCCAATACGGAATGGATCGCCATCTGGACTCATGACCATCTCCATTTCTTCAGCTGCTTCTTCCTCGCTTTCGGCGGCACCACTGGCAGCACCGACGCAGTAAGAAGCGGCATCTGCTTGAGAGATAATGCCGTCTAACGTGTATGATTCGGGGAAATCCTGGTATTCAGCCAGCAGTTCCTCAAAGTTACTCTCATCGATTGTGAAGGGGATGGGCACATGGATGGTGCTGTTGTAGCCACCTTCCAATTTCGATTGATCAATTTCACAACCTTCTAACACTTCATACAAAACGCGCAGACCACTGGCACCTAACCCAGGCGGGTTAACGGCCGCAAATGCTGTAAAGTCCGGGTTCTCCTGCCGCACCTCATCCCATAGCTGCAAATAGCCAGCGCGGCCTTCGCCCAGCATAATTGGCCATTGATCAGGATTTGCGGTTTGCACAGCCCGCAGCGCACCTACTGCCATCCCGTCCTGCGTCCACACGCCATCGATATTTGGGATTGAGGCCAGGAAGTCAGACATCACCTGCTGACCCGTCGCTTGGTCCCATTGACCCGTGTCGCGACCAACGACGGTGATACCTGGATACTCAGCTAAGACTTCATCAAAGCCCACCATCCGGTACTCGTTTGCCGGGTGACCCACAAAGCCTTCGATGACCACAATGTCGCCTTCACCGCCCATCATTTCAAACAACGCGCGGGAGATGATCCGACCCCATTCGGTTTGATCGATCGTTACTGTAACGACACCTTCGGCCGACGTCTCCTGGTCGATGGCAATCACGGGAATACCGCTTTCTACTGCTTCTTCCAAAATTGGATTGAGAGCGTCTGTCGAGTTGGGGTTGACAATTAGCGCATCGATATCTTGATTGAGTAAATTCTGAATTTGCTGCGTTTGTCCCTGAATATCAACGTCGCCACTCTCGATAATCAGCTCAATACCCAATTCGTCAGCAACTTCTTCCATATTGCTAAGCATCTGGCCGCGCCATTCGCTGCCGATAAAACCATTGGACACGCCCACACGATACTTAGGGCCATCTTCAATTGTTGTCTCTTCGGTTGTTTCCTCTTCCGTACTTGTTTCTGTCTCACCACCTGTGTCTGGGGCATCTACGGTTGGGTCTGCCTCTTCCGTACCCCCGCAGGCTGCTGCGAGAAGCATAATGATTAACAACAGTGCTAGATAACGAATTTTTGCATTTCTTGACATTTTCTTCTCCTCGATATGTCTGTCTAAATACTTCGGGGCTAGCTTTACTGTGTAAAAGCGGGAAAATAGTAGTTAGAAATAGGAAGAGCCGTTTCTCCCGCTTTTATCTAAGCAAACTACAGAAAAATCGCCCTTCGGTTTTCAAAGTGTATTCTGTGGTTTGCTACGTAGACAGGTAAGGTTAACCAACCTTACCTGTCTGGTTGAAACCTCTTGATGTGCAGCAGCGTTAATCACGCACGCCCGCATTTCGCATGAGTTGAGCCGTGGCATCACCTGCTTCTTTGACCCAGGCCAAGACACCTTCTCTAGAGGGATCCGGAGGCCACTCTAGTTCACAGGCGACCGTACCATCAAACCCAGCAATCTTCAGTTGATCAATGTACTCTTGCATGGGTGCTGTGCCGCGTCCCGGTGGTAAATCGCCATGCTTGTCAATAGCATCTGAAATATGCACATGAGCAATGCGACCTTTCAAGCGTTGAATTTCTGTTGGGGAAATGTCTGCAAGGTGTAAATGTGAACAGTCTACGTTGGCCATTACTGTATCCGGGAGATCGACGGCACTTAAAAACGCATCCATTGAGTCAATGCTATTGACGATTGACATTTTGAACGGTTCAAGCTCTACAGCAATCTTTAAACCGCACTTTGCTGCATGTTCGCCCAAATCGCGAGTGCCTTCTACAGCCATGTTAAATATCCAATCTTTATCAAAGCCAGTTTCTAGCTGCCAAAAATATTCACCATTGACGATGAGCATATTGTGAGCACCCATTTCAGCAGAAATATCAACTAGCTGACGGCCGAGTTTTTTGGCAAATTCGCGGACAGGACGATTAGGCGAGAAATAGCCAAAAATAAGGGCCACACCAGCACGCACTGGAATGTCATATTCTTTCGAATACTTCTTAACGTTTGCCATCTGTTCGACCGAAATCTCGCCGTCGGCTGGATAGACGTCGATCGTGTCGAAACCCATCTCCTTGACTAGCTTAATCCCTTCACCATAAGGATCGATCTCTGTACCGAAAAATACTGAGTTAATCACACCTAGCTTCATTTTTTAACTCCTTTCCAAGCAATATAAATTGATTTAAATCACAACACTTTTACAAATTCTCATCCGCCAGACAGATAAGCCTGTTGCTTACATCATGTCAGCAATGTGTACGCTATTATGGGTTTCTGCAGAATGATAGGCTGCGTCAATAAGTGCCATCGTCTTCAAGTTATCTTCCCCTGAAAGCTCTGGTTCTGCACCGTTTTGAACAGCCTCAATAAGCTGAGCCATTGGGCCAATGAAGGCATCTGGGAACCAAACCTCAGGCCAAGTGGGAGTAAACCACATGTTTGGTTCCTGCTTGGTACTAAATTGCAGCGTGCTTTGGGAATCACTATCACCATACTTTGGCCAGCCTATCGTTCCATGCGCCATACCGTCGGTTCCTTCAACTCGCCACTTGATGTACATATCACCTTCGGCTCCCTCTCGTACGGGACCTGTCCAGACATCGTCCCAGGCAGATGCTCTAAATCCGTTCGCGTATTCCAGAATGTAAAGTGCGATTCCGTCTTTATGCTCAAAGCCTGTTCGAGGATCTTGCGTTACACTGGCAAAAACTCTGTCTGGGTCGCCAAACAAGAACCGGAAAATATCGAGATGGTGGATACTCATATTGAGCAACGTTAAGCGATCATATTCTTCAAGAAATGGTTGCCAATGAGGGATTGCCCGCATTTCTATGGTTGCAAGGACAGGTTGACCCAATACCCCTTGATCAAGCAAGGATTTTAGCGCTCGCATCGATTGATCGTAGCGCATGTTCTGATTTACAGAGAGTACAATCCCGGCATTAGTGCAAAGGCCAACGGCTTCTTTGGCTTCTTCGTAGTTCATAGCTAACGGTTTCTGTGCCAAAATGCCTTTTATGTGCTTGCGTTTAACTGCCTCACGTATGATTGCTAACTGTTGATCAGGCGGATAAGCAATATCCAAAATTGCAATACGCTGATCGTCGAGCAGCTCTTGCCAGGTGTCGTAAACGGTGTCAATTCCTCTGGCATCAGCGGCTGCTTGAGCATTGGCTGGTGTCCGTGAGGCAATCGCAACGACGTCTAACCCTGCATTGTTGTAAGCAACTAGCTGAACATCGCGCATAATGAAGCCTGAGCCGATACATCCAATTGCTAAATTTGTGTTGGTGGGCATGGTTGGCTTGTAATTGATTTCAAAATTTGCCATATGAAGCTCTCCTCTTGCTACCTCAAGCTAAACAACTTCTTCAAAGGGACAGTATTTTGCTACCAGAATGAAATAGCAAAACTAAATTTTTGTAACTATGTAGTTACAAAGTAATGTTGTCATTATAATGCCATTATTTTTGTTTTGTCAACTATGAACGACTATTGAGAGGGAATCTTGAGCTTTTTGTATAAGCGTTTGGGGAAAAAGGGTAAGAAAGCGCGACAAACCTAAATACACACATTGGTGTATGACGAGTTCTTGATGGAGCAGGCAAAATAAGGGGTTAGATAAAACCTCTAATGTTCAGTGTCGAGAAGCTCGATTTGATCATCAGTCATGAAATTGGCAACGTTGGCGATCTCTTCTCCCATCCACTCGATGCGATAAGAGACACTGTAGTAACCATTTTCATAAGCAATGGGTCTGTTTGTTTCATCATAGGCAATGCGGCTACGTAAGAGGAATGGGCTGTCTGGAGGATGGTTGAGGAGTGCGGCCGTTTTTCGGTCGAGAAGGACAGCTTTGAAGGTTTCTGTAGCACGCACCAACTTGATATTGTGCTGATGCCTAAGGACGTGATAAATGGATTGCTGAGACCCAGTCTCTTTGAAATCGGTTTCCAGCAAGTATGGGGCTACAACCACAGGAATGTAAGAGTTCAGTACACCAACTGGTACATCGTCAATGAAGCGCACTCGCTGAATAAAATAAACTTTTGCGCCCTGAGCAAGTTTGAGATATTTGATACGCTTTGGATCAGCCGTTTGCACCTTGAATTGCTCGAGGTGGGCACGGGGTACCTGACCTCGTCCTTCAACTTCTTTGGTAAATGTAGAGAGTGAGCTTAGCTGCTCTTCGAAGCGCTGTGGCAGCACAACAGTGCCTAATGAACGCTTGCGAATGACAAGACCGGCATTGGTTAACTTGCCCAAGGCCTGGCGCACAGGTGTGCGGCTTAAGCCAAAGAATGCCATCAGCTCTTGCTCCGTTGGTAACCTTTCATTGGCCGGGAAACGGCCGTTGTCAATACCATCCCGTAAAAATTGTTCTAGCTGATGATGAAGCGGAACGGGACTGTTTTTATCAATCACATCAGAAGATGTGATATCTTCCAATCCTTTGCTTGGTGGTTTGTTTATTTGACTCACTTGACACCTGTTAAGTATTTCCAATAGCCGCTGCGGATCTATTGCTCAATCATTGTACTGTCTGCCTTATGATGCAGAGAGAAGCCTTTTGTATCTTCGAAAGATTTTCGCATCTGGATGATTGGCAATTTACCCGATCATTTTACGTATTTTTATGCCAAATGCCAACTGCCGCCCTTTGCATGTGCAAAATATGCTGAAGTTATCAGATCAATTTAAAGGATTTTTTCCTTCTTAATTTTACATTGGTTGACCTGAATGATGAGGCTCTTTGTTCTCTGTTATAAGTATTGACAAATAGGCCAGAATGCCTATACTTTGTAATTACATAGTTACAATAAGTCAATTTTGTAACAACATAACAAGATTTAAAAGAGGTAAAAGAGGATGGTAAACCAACCATATGTAGATGCGAGGCAATTGTCCAAAAAGGAACTGGCTAAGCTAATCCAGTTTACAAACGTCAGACCACAATCTTCGCGCGAAGAGATTGCTGCTCACGTTGAAAAGTGTGGCGAGTACGGATTTGACGCCACAATGGTGCAGATGTGCTGGGTGCCAATGGCCAAAGAAATATTGCGAGGGACAGATGTTCAGGTGGCAACCTGTATTGGCTTGCCAATGGGGGGTGAAAGCCTACATGCCAAGATTGCCCTCGTTCGTGAATGCTTCGCTTTGGGAGCAGACACGGTCGATTATGAACCCAACATGGGCTTTTATCGTTCTGGCATGTATGATGAGTTCCGTGAGGAAGGGGCGGCACTTGTCAGGGCAGCCGAGGGACGAGAAATAAAAGCCATGCTAGAATTTGGCTTCCTTTATTCCGAGGAAGAAAAGCGCCATGCAGTCCAGCTCTTAACGGAAGCCGAGGTTCATTGGATCAAGAACTCCAGTGGATGGGGAGAAGGTGGTATACCTGCTACAGTTGAAGATATGCGCTTGATCCGTTCCGTGACCGAGGGTACAAAAAGCCGGGTGAAGGCTTCTGGCAAAGTAAATGGCTACGAATGGTCTATTGAACTGCTAAATGCTGGCGCAGAGCTTATTGGCAGCAGCACAGGCTCTAAAATAATCGACGAATATCCAGATTAAGTGTTTGGCAGTTCATTCTTAGAGAAATTTTAGCGGAATGAACCGCCAAACCTTGAGGTGTCACAGTTTACGTTTCTCCAATTTTAATCTGTGACGCGCTTGACTTAAAAGGAGGGTTACCATTGTGACCACTGAATCAAACGGACAACTGGTCATTATCGGCAGTTACCTTGTGGCGCTGGTAATGGATACAGAGCGAATTCCTGCGAAGGGCGAAACAATTCTGGCTAAGAACTTCCGCACCGCCTATGGGGGCAAGGGATCCGATATGGCTGTGCAGGCCGCACGGCTAGGGGCAGATGTGCGTTTTGTCGGCTCCATTGGCGATGATGACTTCGGCAAAGCATTTGCTGATTTAATGGTTGAAGAAGGCGTCAATATTGACTTTTTGAAGAGCCATGAAGAGCTGGCGACGGGTGCGGGGTTCATCATTAAATCGGCCGACGGCCACAACATCATTACCATTGATATAGGTGCCAATCAGTTATTCACCCCTGAGGATGTTGATGAAGCGGCCGCTATCATCAACAATGATTCTGTTGTTTTAATTCAGCTAGAAATCCCCTTAGAGACGGCTCTTCACGCAGCAAAAGTGGGACATGATGCCGGGGCAACGGTCATTCTCAACCCGGCTCCAGCTTACGATTTAAGAGATGTGGATTTAACGGCCGTTGATATTCTCACCCCAAACGAAACAGAACTCCGTGTTTGCCTGGGCATGATGCCTGGTGATGAAGCGGATGAGGCTGAACTGGCCAAGCAGCTGCTGGCGCGCGGCTGCCGTACTGTGTTGGTCACATTAGGTGAGAGAGGCAGCCTGATTGTGACAGCAGACAGCGTTACTGAGGTTCCTGCATTTTCCATTGCCGATATTGTTGACAGCAACGGCGCCGGAGACAGCTTCAACGCCTCCCTGGCGACTGGCCTATTAGAAGGGCTCACCGTTGCTGAAGCAGCTCGCTTTGGCAATGCTGTCGCTGGTTTATGCTGTACACGTTGGGATACCGTACCCTCATACCATAATCGCGCTGAGGTTGATGCCTTTTTGGAGAGGAACGGATGACGCTACTGGAATCGCAAACTTCGTTTGCATTTGTTGGATTTTGGTGGTCGGCTTAGCAAGCTGCAATTATTCGTTGGATTTTTATGACAAACTTCGGCTCACTTAAACAACTGTACTACATGAATTAGGGAGAAAATTATGAGACCCAATCGTATTCTTCATCCAGGTTTGGCAGAAGCATTGGCGACCCTGGGGCATTCAGATATTTTGCTTGTAACCGATGCTGGATTTCCTATCCCTGCCGCCGCCAACCGGATCGACTTAGGTTTTTACGAAGGGCTGCCAGACATCTTAGATATATTATGTGTCTTGCGGCAAGAAATTTTTGTAGAAGAAGTTCACTTTGCCGGTGACATCCTGGAAATGAACAAGCCGCTTTATCGATCACTTACGGAAATCTACACGGGATCCGGGGCAGTTTTCAAGCTAACGACGCATGAGCAATTAGTTGATGATATTGCTCATCGTGCCAAAGTAGTGGTACGCTCTGGCTCATTTAATCCTTGGGCGAATATCGCTTTGGTTGCCAGCACGGATCCCAATGCTTGGTTTATGGGTGAAGGACAAGTAGCTCTTCCTGCTTACATCGAACGTCGTCGCATGATTGCAGACAACGATGTTCCGCCCATTGTTGAATAACTTAACTATTCAGGTTTGTTCCAGGCCGTGTTGTTGGATGAGGGTGCGTAGTCGCTGGGGTGGGTAGTCTGCTTCGAGCTCATCGACTAGCGCGTCAGCAATTTCTTCGATTTCCCCATCCCGCTCTTGCCAGTCGCTGTTGCGCCACTCAGCAAGATAGTCAGTGGACTCAGTTTTGCCGGAGCGCATAGCGGCTTCATCAATAGCTACTGGAAATCGCTTGGATAACGGCCGTCCTACACGTTGTCGTCCAGCCACTACCTTTACCTGCGCCGGAATATCCCGCCAATATATTATCTGATACTTAGCCATTTCTTGCTTTGCCTTTTATTGTTCGTTGGCCAATTCTGATTGTGGTTGCCGATTCAAAACTGTCTGTCGCGTTCGCCGGCTTGTGCCGTTGTTAGCTAGTGGAGGTGGTTTGGGTAACAGCTCGGCAATATGGGGATAAGGATCGGATGCATGCGGCAGATGAATGGCGTTGGCAAACTCCTCCTGAAACATTGGGTCTACGGCCGTTTCCACATACGTTACCCATTCAACCAGCGTTTGCGCTTCTGTTCGTTTTTGTTTATTCAGCAAAGCAATTCTGGCGCCGTCACCGGCTGCATTGCCCACAGCATGCACATGAGCCAGGTCACAATTAGGAATAAGACCCAAAATCATAGCGTGTTTAGTATCAATGTAGCTGCCGAAGGAACCGGCTAGAATCACTCTATCCACCTGCTTAATTTTGGCGCGATTCATCAGGAGTTTTGCTCCGGCGTACAGAGCCGCTTTCGCCAGCTGAATATTGCGCATGTCGCTTTGCGTAATAAGCAGGGGCTGACCGTTGGTTGTTTGTTCGGCAGTCGCCAACTCGTAGGCACCCTGGGGCGTATCCCATCGCAAGCGTGGTGAGTGACAGTTGGGATTGAAACGGCCGTTTGCTAACAACACCCCTGCCAAAAACAACTCCGCAACCACCTCAATAATCCCCGATCCGCAAATACCGGCTGCCAGCATCTTTGGTTGAGAAGACAATGCCGCCTCCGGTGACAAATCCCATTCGTCCGACCAGCGTTCTTCACCAATAACCCGAAACCGTGGCTCCTGGCTGATGGGGTCAACACGCACCCGCTCGATCGCTCCCGGCGCGGCGCGCATGCCGTGCTTAATTTGCGCCCCCTCAAATGCTGGCCCGGTCGGGCTAGAGGCACTAAACATCCATTCTCGATTGCCCAGCACAATTTCAGCATTTGTGCCCACATCGACTAACAATGTAATTTCATCCCGTTTGTAAGGCTCTTCGGCGATGAGCGCACCGACATTGTCCGCGCCCACATGCCCAGCTTCAGCAGGCAGCACGTGCACCCGTGCGCCAGGATGTAGCCGAAGTCCCATTTCACGCGCACTCACATCCATGCCGTCTCGATTAGCAAGCGCAAAAGGCGCACCGCCTAATTCAACCGGATGAATACCCAAAAGCAAATGCACCATTGTTGTATTGCCCACAAACACAGCTTCGTGAATAGTGCGGGCACGAATGCCTGCACTGCGGGCAGCCTGAGCAGACAGCTTGTTCAGCGTGTCGATAATGGCTTTGTGCATCCTTTCCAGCCCGTCACTGTGCTCAACTGCATAAGAAATACGGCTCATCAAATCTTCGCCGTACACTACCTGAGGATTCATTAACGACTCTGTTGCCAGTATTTCGCCAGTGCGCAGATCACATAAGTAGCCAGCAACGGTAGTGCTGCCAATGTCCACAGCCAGGCCGTACGTTCCTTCTACATAACCTGGCTGTACATCAATCACTTCACGTTCATGCCAAACTGTGACCGTCACTTTCCACTTGCATTGTCGCAAAGTTGCTTGCAATGTGCGTAGCACGCGCAGCTCAATTTGCAAATCGGTCAAGCCCCATTTGGCTGCCAGTGCATCCTGCAGCCGCCCCCAATCTCCGCGATGTTCACCCAGTTCAGCCTGGTCAACCTCGATGTAATATTGGCGAACCGCTGGGTTGATGGTAATGGCTCGCTCTGTAGCAGATTACGGATGATCTGCTTTTGCCCTCGGCTTTCTTCTGGCACATAGATAAGAACATCATCTTCTACCCGAGCCGTGCAGGATAGGCGGCACTCTGGGCTGTTAAGCCTGTCCAGGGCCAGGCGCTCTTCCTGCCTAATGGAGGAAAGGTGGCTGTCGTTGGAGGTAATGCCATGTTTGCTGAAACGGCCGTTTTCCACACGCACCCGGCATTTATTACAAGTTAGATGGCCGCCACAAATACTCTCAATTTCTACACCAAGCTGGCGGGCTGCTTCCAAAACAGGCGTGCCCTGCGCCACCCGACCACGACGACCAGACGGCATAAAAATGACAAGGGGGGATTGCGTTGAAGTTGTCTTAGACATTGCGTGGACGACGAGAACGCGCCGCGCTTGACGTTGCTTTTCCATCAGCGGCAGGCTTTCGGTTGGCACGAATCCAGCTCATGCAGTTTTCATCATGACCAACCAACATATCGGCGGCATAGATAGATTCACGAATCGATTCTTCAATCGGGTTGGTGATGGCCGACGTCAGACCGTAGGCAATAGCCATCGAGAGGAAGTGAGCATTGATGGCGGGACGATTGGGCAGCCCAAAGGAAACATTGCTTGCCCCACCTGTCGTATTGACGCCAAGCTCTTCCCGGATGCGGCGCAGCAGCTTAAACACCTGCTGGCCAGCCGTAGGAAGTGCCCCAATAGGCATGATGAGCGGGTCTACGATCACATCTTCCTTAGGAATGCCGTGATCCATAGCACGTTCCACGATCTTCTTGGCAACGGCAAAGCGCACATCCGGGTCTTCGGAAATGCCTGTTTCATCGTTGGAGATGGCAATAACGGCCGCACTATGCTTTTTGACCAGCGGCAGCACCGCTTCCAGCCGTTCTTCCTCACCAGTAACGGAGTTGACAAGGGCTTTGCCTTCAACAACCTCCAGCCCCCGCGCCAAGGCAGCGACCACTGAGGAATCAATGCAGATAGGCACGTCGGTGATCGATTGCACGAGTTTGATTGTTTGTGCCAGCACTTCTGGTTCGTCAACAAGGGGAATCCCCGCGTTCACGTCAAGCATGTGGGCTCCGGCCTCTACCTGGGCGATGGTATCTTTTTCAACACGGCTAAAGTCACCAGCGGCCATCTCTTTTGCCAGGAGCTTGCGTCCGGTGGGGTTTATGCGTTCGCCGATGATGGTAAACGGCCGTTCTGGTCCAATAATGACGGTTTTTGTTTTGGAACTAAGTATCGTTTCCATTTTATTTCCTTGGCTCAATGTTTATGCAGGGATGCCTAGTAGCTGCTTTGTTAGCCGAACGCAAGAGTTCGCATCAGGTGCAAACCCGTCCGCTCCTACAGTGTCGCAATATTCTTGGGTGACAGGCGCACCGCCGACCAGAATCTTCACTTGGTCACGCAAGCCCGCTTCCTCTATTGCCTCGATATTGGTGATAAACATGGGCATGGTTGTCGTGAGAAAAGCACTCATGCCGACTGCATCCGGCTTATGTTCCTTAATAGCTTCAACAAAGGTTTCTGGGGCGACATTTACGCCAATGTCAATCACCTTAAACCCAGCACCTTCTAACATCACATTACAGAGATTTTTGCCAATATCATGAATATCGCCTTTAACGGTTCCCATCAGGAAAGTGCCGAGGGGTTCTGCGCCACTTTCTGCGATCAGCGGCTGCAAAATTTCCATTGCTCCGGACATGGCTTTGGCAGCGATGAGCATCTCTGGCACGAAATATTCACCAATTTCAAACAAACGGCCGACTTCCTCCAAAGCTGGAATCAAAGCATCAAATAATAGAACCATCGGGTCCATATTTAACGCGATCCCCTCTTTTGTAAGTTCAACTACCGGCGGGGCCATTCCATTTAACGTATTTTCGTAAAGACCATCTAAGATTTCTTCTTCGCGGCTCATATCAAATCCTTTCTGTTTTATTTGTAAAGTCGATTTTCTAAGTCATACATGGCAAAGACATTTTCCAACGGTGTATCAGACTGAATGTGGTGTGAGCTAGCCAAAATATAGCCGCCATCTTTGCCCAACACCCGGATGCGCTCTGCTACCTCATTCTTCACGTCGTCCACAGTGCCGCGCGGCAGCGTCTTGATGATGTCTATGCCGCCATGAAAGCTAAGGCGCTCGCCAAACTCTGACTTCAATAGTTGTGGATCCATGCCTTTGGCGTCTGCCTGAACTGGGTTCAATAAGTCAACACCCATGTCTACAATTTCAGCCAGGAGTGGATAAAGAGCACCGTCGCAATGGTACATGACCGGTACGCCGTACTCTTTGGCCACATTGATAATGCGTACGTGACACGGCCGTACATAATCGCGCCACATCTTCTTAGAAATCATCAGCGAGTTTTGCGTGGCCACGTCATCATAAAAGTAGACCATATCCAGCCGATCACCAACGAGGTCTAGCACGCGCCTAGTATTTTCAACATAAATGTCGGTCAGGCGGTTCATGATATATTGAGGAAATTCCGGATTAAGCGGCAAATCCATCAAAAATTCTTGCATGCCTCGTAGCTGCCAGGCAATCTCAAACACAGAGCCAATGCGGAACCGAACATGGTACTCCTCATGCGCGTCCAACTGCTCAATAATGCCCGGCAGCGGGCTAAAATCCCACCAATCTGGCTCTGGCCATGGATGTTGCTCAAGCTCGGCAATGCTAGTGGCACTGCTTAAAGGCCAGGTGGCAAACTCTTCATAATTGCCTGATTGATTTTCTACAATCCGTATGTGGTGGCTCCACAAATCATAATAATCGTCACTCGGTAAATGCTGACGCCACATACGGTTTGGGGTCGAGCGGCTGTAGGCTTCCCACCATTCAATCTTGGCACCCTCATGTAGCAGCGATTCCGGCGGGTTGAAAAATTGATCGTAAGAGAGAACCCGGCAATCTACTTCAAAATGGCGCAAGATTGCCTCCCAGGCCGGATCGAAGTAGTCGGAGTGGCCGACGGCCGTAACATCGGGCTTGACTTTTTCTAGTAGACGCTGCCAAATTTCTGGCGTTGCCAGGAAATCAACCGGCACTCTGTCCGGCTGTTCGTGTCGAAGCGCAGTTAAGACTCGTTCGCGTGGTGTCATATCAGTTGTTCCATTTTTGCTCATTTTTCCCTTCTTTTTTTCTTGGATAGTTTCTAAGCGATTCATCGGCTGGGAGCCGAAGTTGGTTGAATAGTGTGGCTGTGGGAGGAAACGGCCGTTCCTTCAACACCAGTAGCCAGTGACATCACCATCTCATGATCACTTTCTTTATGATTAAGAACGCCGCGCACTTCGCCACGGTACATGACAATAATGCGATCGCTCATCGCCAACACTTCTGGGAGTTCTGAAGAGACCAATAAGACCCCAAACCCCTGTGCAGTAAGTTTATTAAGCAAGCTGTGTACCTCAGATTTTGCCCCTACATCAATTCCTCGTGTCGGATCATCTAATAGGATAATTAGTGGTTCTTTGGAGAGCGATCTGGCAATGACAACTTTCTGCTGGTTTCCACCAGACAGGCTCGTAATCGGCGCGTCGGTTGAAGCAGTGCGTATGCTAAACTTCTGCACAAGCAGCCCAACCTCTTTACTCAATTTGCTCAGGGGAATAAGTCGCAATGATTTTGCCAACTGTCGCAGCAGCAGCAGGCCTGTATTGTCCCGCACAGACATATGGGTAAACAAGCCCTCGGCCTGACGATCCGCAGGGACGTAGGCAATGCCATTCCGCATAGCATCAAGCGAATTTTTAAGGGTGATAGGCTGGCCGCTGACCTGAATCACTCCTGTTGCTTCGGGGTGAACCCCATACAAAGCTCTAAGAACCGCGCTGGTTCCAGACCCTTGCAGCCCAACCAACCCCAGCACTTCACCCCCATAAAGGTCAAAGGTTACATCTCGGAACAAGCCCGGTACAGATAATTGCTCCACACTTAATAAAGGCTCTTCACTAAGATGGTTAAATTGCTTAGGAAAGACACTATCAACAGAACGGCCGACCATAAGGCGCACGACTGCTTCAGGCGTTGCATCTTTTCGATCGATCGTGTCAATATATTGGCCATCGCGCAAGGCAGTAATACGATCGGCAATCTCAAAAACTTCTTCAAGTCGATGAGAGACATAGATAATGGTGAGACCTTGCTCTTTGAGTTTACGCAGCAGTGCAAACAGTCGTCTGGTTTCGTCTTTGTTCAAGGCTGAGGTAGGCTCATCCATAATAAGCAATTTTGAATCTAGGGAAAGGGCCTGAGCAATGACCACCATTTGCTGTTGAGCAATTGATAAATTTGACGTGAGAGATTTCGGATCAATATCTACTTGTAATCTATCAAAAAGTGCCTTGGCATTGTTGTTAACCTGCTGCCAATCAATCAGCCCTCTGCGCTTAGGCAGATCATGTCCCAGATAGATATTTTCAGCAGCGGTTAGGTGGGGGCAGATAGGTATTTCTTGATGGACAATACTGATGCCAGCTTGTTGCGACTCTTGAACGTTGCGGAACTGAACAACCTCGTCATCAAAAACCATCTTGCCAAAATCTGGTGCGTGCACCCCACCACAGATGCGAATGAGGGTTGACTTGCCAGCACCATTTTCACCAACAAGCGCATGGATTTCGCGATCTGGCACTGCAAAGCTAACATCTTGCAATGCACGCACACCGCCAAAATTTTTGGTAATCCCAGAAAATTCTATGATGTTCTCTTTGTGATCCATTGCCGGATTGCACCTATAGATGAAAACCTAAGGGGTAGGGGGTGATTAACGAATACACGCCCCTACTCCCAACATTCTCTAATGCACACTTCTAACGATATTCTGGATTGTATTCATTAAAATTTGCGGGCGTTACGACATCTGTTCCTGTATCAATAGAAATGGGACGGATGCCGAATCGTTCACTTAAATGGACCATCATGACCGGATAGAAGCCCTGCAGATAGGGATTTTGACCTAGAGCAAACGAAACATAGTCGTTTTCAAGACCATCCAAATTACCAGGCCCCATGTCTGAACCACCTGTCTTCAGCTCATCTTGTAGATCATTGTTCTTGATATATTGGGCAATTACGTGACTGTAATAGTCCACGCCATAAATGCCATCAACGTCGGGATTTGCTTGATGATACGCTTCAATAACGCCAAAAATTGTGGTTTCATCGGCGCCAGTATCCAGAACATCGCGCACAGTCCATTTCTCGCCGCCTTCTTCCTCTAATGTTTCGATAAAGGAACGGTTACGTTCTTCAAGCGCATAATGACCAAGACAGCAGTCTGTAATAACAATATCGCCACCATCAGGAAGATCTTTCATAACTTCTTGTGCCCATACGACACCGTAGTTAGTGAAATCCTGACCTACAAATGGAACAGGCAGGCTGGCATCGGCCGTGGGGTCGTTGGTGTTAAAAGCAATCACTAATATGCTAGCATCTAGCGCTTTTTCGATGGCGTCGTTGTAGGTGCCAGGTTCTGGGCGGGTCGTTACAATTGCGTCGGGGTTTTTAGCAATTGCGGCTTCAATCAAGCTAACTTGCTCTGCTGGATCATAAGATTGTGGGCCAAGGAATTCACAATTGGCCACGACTAACTCGCAGGCATCCTCCATTCCTGTACGGACTGGGGCAAAGATACCGGCACCAAGATCATGCGTCACAAAAATGATCTCCAGCGGTTCTAGTTCGGATACGGCCGTTGTGCTTTCATCAGCCGCTGCCTCACTGGCCCCTTCAGAAGATGTACACCCCATAGCAACCAAGGTGAACAGCAGGAGTATGAATACAAAAATCAGACTCTTTTTCATTTTTCTCTCTCCTTAGAAAGAAATCCTTTTTCAAAACTGGAAACCGACTCCCTTATAGCCAATTTCCACAATTGAACTCAAAATTATAACCGCTCTACTTCTCCATACGCCCTCCCTGTTTTCCCAGGTGAGTGTGAATTAGAACAGCAATGATGATAATTGCACCTAGAAATGCTTCTTGTAAACGACCCTCTCCGCCCAGCTGCACAACACCGTTGCGCATCACTGTAAGCAGAGCGGCACCCAGTACAGTTCCAATTACCGTGCCTTCACCACCAAAAAGGTTGGTGCCGCCAATGACCACAGCAGCAATAATCGTTAGCTCAAGGCCAGCGCCTGAAGTGGGAGAGATCGAAGTTAGGTGGGCAAAGCTCAAAGCCCCGGCCAGAGCAGCCGAAATGGACACAATGATGAAGGCGACCATCTTCACGCGATTCACTGGGATGCCCGACAGCAAAGCCGCCGCCCGATTGCTGCCAGTTGCCCGGACGTGATAGCCGTAATTGGTTCTATTCAAGACCAGTGAGCCAAGCACAGCGATGGCAATCATCCACAATATTTGGACTGAGATATTGCCGATATCCCCCGCCAGAACAGTAAAAAATGACGGATGCTCCAGCCCAGAAACGGGCCAAGGAGACATCAGCAAGGTTAGCCCGCGCACGATAGACAACATGCCCAATGTGACAATGAAGGACGGTATGCCGCCACGGGTTGTAATGAAGCCGTTAACAAAACCGATAACAACTGCGGCAAGAATAGCTACCCCAAAAGAAGCCCAGAGGTCGAGACCAAAGTTTTTCGCCAAAAGAGCCATGCCAAGCGTACAAAAACCAAACGTCGAACCGAGGGAAAGATCGAGTTCTTGCGCCGTAATGAGAAATGTCATCGCCACGGCCATAATGGTAATTTGCGCCATTTGGCGACCCATATTAAACACATTGTTCGGTGAGAGGAAAGACGGCCGTAAAACACCAATGATGATGATGGCAGCTATTAAGAAGGCGAAAATGCCAAACTCTCGCGCCTTAACAAGGGAGCGCATTCTGTTTTGCAACTGATTAATGGACACAAATTTCATGAATGTTTCGGTTGTTTGCATCACGTACAATCCTATATGTTCTGCTGGTGATTTAGCCTGATGCAGTATAGTCACCTGAAAAAGATTTTGTTGTTAAAAGACGCAACAATTAATCAAAATGTGCTGAACAGGCTCCAATGTTTTTCCTTAAACAACCTATCCAATGGGCGTTTGTAACTATGTAATTACAAAACAAATTATAGGGATTATAATAGAGGATGTCAATTGCTAAACTTATATGAACTGGCTAAATTGCGGAAAGCATTGCTCAGATAAGAGAGTCAGTCAAGAAAATTAGTCGCAAATGTCCTCGATGTGGAAGCTAAATGGTGAAAAAGGCAAGAAAAAACACAATTAGCGGCTATGCTATTAAATGGTGGGGTAGTTTGTGGAAATGATTGGAGATGATTCAGAAGGTTAAATAACAGTCTGATATTTTTATTCTATTTGATTAGATGATCATATCGTAGGAATTAGAAGAATATCGCAAATGCTTTTTTACAATATGCTTTGGTAAGAAAACTAAGCATCTTAATTGAGAGCGCAACCTCACTATTATGGGTCTAGAAAACGAACGATATCTTGACTAACTCCTTTTAACCCTCTTTTACCGCGCTTTTGCTTCGTTAGGAACACGAATCTGTCAAAGTGGTCATTTGGCTCAAGTAGCCTTTTATTATTTGGTTTTTGTGCCTTTACATGGCTTGTGTATTTTGGTTGTGTTGATCTGAGGAGGGTCTGCAGACATGAGTAACAGTTGCCAAAAGTAGACCCGAAAGGTTTGGTATCTTCGTAACGTTTCTACTTGAGGCAAACCCTTCGGTTCGGTCAGTTACAATCAAAAATCTTAACCCGGACCCACAAACCAGGGTGTGCCCCCCTTTTGCATTTCAACCTGGTAACGCAAGCGGTCAAAGAGGTCAACGCCCATCTGACGGCAGAGATCGATCAGGTCGATCGGCACCCAGTTTTCAATAAGCAGGTCGCCCTCGCGCTAAAATCGCACAGCGTCATCAAAGGTCTCATTAGAGTAGCAAAAAAACGGCCGTTTTTAACACTTGTCGGGGCAGCGGGATTTTGATCCAAACAGGCACATTCAGCCTGATGTAAGTAAACTACTCCCAAGCCCGGCGGAGAGGATCCCAAATGCCGATAGTCTCATTGCCCAATATCGGATTTAGAAACTTTTCCATGGCTGTGTTTGCTTCTTCAAGCGAAGTGTATTCTAGCTGTATTTCACTTGCCGTTCGCTGAAACGGCCGTTCCCAACCCTTCGGCGGCACAGGATGGGTGTCTCTGACAAGAAAAGTAGAACGAATCGCTTCCTGCAGGCGACGGCAGTCAATCGCACCCATGCCCGCTAGCAAAAGGATATCCAGATAATCCTTGATCCGTGTACTCGCGCCAGATTGAAAGGTTCGCGTACAGGCATGTTGCTTTTCAGCAATCTGCTGTGTGACAGGATAGCAAGGCACCACAGTGGGCGGAAAACCGGCAAACGCCAACAAATTTGTTGTTTGCAGATATTCGACCGGATCGACAAGGGGATCGCCAACACCAACGTCAAGCTGAAAGTTTTCAAACGTGCGTCCATCAAGGAATGATTGCAGTTGATACCTAGTTCCGCCGAAATCGTCAATTGTTGATTGCGCGGGGGTGCCAGATTGAAAGCTCTGCTTACGTAGTCGATCTTCCAATGCTCGCCGAAAAGCGAAACCACT
The DNA here is from genome assembly GCF_965223285.1 of Candidatus Leptofilum sp. GTDB lineage: Bacteria > Chloroflexota > Anaerolineae > Promineifilales > Promineifilaceae > Leptofilum. Next base: position 4,018,725 of record NZ_OZ244997.1, read on the forward strand.
TTTATATCTCATAACGGATCATCCCCTTTCAGCGTTTGGTGAATGATTCTCTTTGCTCGCCCACCTTGATACATTGCCTGAGCCATAAGTTCTTTCCGTGTTGTCAATCCACGTTGTAGTGCCTCTTGAATTGCTTGCACGATTTGTTCTTCGGCCAAACCATCAATGGCTACATCCGCAATGGTACGTGCGGCCGTTGTAACTTGCAATCCTTCCCGGTTGGTAATTTCCTCCGGCTTCAGGCGATTGGTGTGGAGGCGCAATCCCGGACGCCGCCTGGATGCAGTGCGAGGTATAATCACATGGACTTCGCCGGGAAGAACATCTGAGAGGTCGTAAACCGTTAAAGCACTTTCATGAGAGATGATAGAATTGGGGCCTGTTCGCAACTAGGCTACAAACAAATCTTCATGAGCCATACTGGGAAAATGCGACAGACGATAAACTCCTCGAAATATACGAAGGAAACGGCCGTGTTTCACATTATCCGAAAGCCGCTCCCAAGAAAAACCATGTTTTCTTGCTTGCTTGGATGTGAAATAACCCGCCTGCCCCTCGGCTGTTTCATAAAGGCGATCATAATCAGGTTTTTGCACCATGTGTGTAAAACCTTAGATAATCCCAAAGTAATTGCACACATTATAACATAAACTTTTAGTAAGGCGGATACCTTTGATCGGTCAATTAGGTGATGATATGATACCGATCAGCAATGACTAAACTCTCCCATACCCAATTTCTCAAAACGCTCCCTGAACTGGTGATAGCCCGCTTGCCGGAGCCATTGCAAGGAATTCAGGTTCACCAACCATATCGTTGGCTGACGCAATTCAATTATGGTGAACGCAGACTCCACTATGAAGTTTCTTCAGCCAAACATCGGTCGGGTTGGGAGTTGGGGTTCCATTGTGAAGCTAGAGACCGCAATCTAAATCGTTACCTGCTTATGGGGTTCCGACGCCACCTTTTTGAAATCAAGGATGTCTTGGGGCCTACTGTCGAAGCCGAAATGTGGGATAAGGGCTGGACGAAAATATATGAAGTGTACCCTACCGGAGAGTTGAACATGGCTTACCAGGAAGGACTCGCCACTCGTATGGCTGAATTCATCATATGCCTGCACCCGATTTACGTTGATCTACGCAATGACGTGGCAAAAAATTACCGTTAGCTATGCTCAATGTCATTAGTGTAGGAAGGAAGGCTCCTCCTCCACAATTTAAACTTGTGCCGGTACTGCACCCAGTTGGAAAAAGACGGCCTCAGCAAGCTGATTGTCGTTTCCGCCGATGGGCAACCTACCACGCACTGTACAACAACGTACACTTTGGCGAGACGCGGTTGCATTATGAGCTGTCGCGCGTGGCGCGGCGCGAAGCGTGGGAAATTGGCTTCCATTTTGAATCTGGCGACAAGCAGCTCAACCGCTTTTTGCTCAACGGGTTTCGCCGCCATCTGTTTGAGATTAAGGACACGCTGGGGAATCGTTTGAAGCCGAAATGTGGGACAAAGGGTGGGCCAAACTGTATGAAGTGGTGCCTGCGGAACCGTATACCGTCGTCCACCAAACCCAAATTGGCCACCGTTTAGCCGAAGTGATCATCTGCCTGCACCCCATTTTTGTGGAACTACGCAGCCAAGCGGCGCGGATTAAACGGTAGTCAGCTTTTCCGATGCCAAAATTGAACAAATCCGCACGAGGCTAGTGGGAGGGGTCAGTGCCGAAAGGCAATTTCTGGAGCAGCGCGAGAAGTTATAAAAATCGCTGGTAACAAAATCGTCATGACACAAGGGAAATAGGCTATGAGTACACAGGAACATCTACGGCGGGAACTTGGATTTTGGGCGGCATTAACAATTGGCGCAGGCACAATGATTGGCGCAGGCATTTTTTTGTTGTCGGGGATTGCAATTTCCCTGGCGGGGCCAGGGGCCATCTTTTCCTATATTGCTGCAGGCGTCGTTTGCATCATTACCGCTGCCAGTGCGGCCGAATTAGCTACAGGTATGCCTACGTCCGGCGGTGATTATTTCTTCGTCTCCCGTTCGTTGGGGCCATCCTTTGGCGCTATCTCCGGCATTGGCATCTGGTTAAGCCTGACCTTTGCTATTGCTTTTTATTTGGTGGGCATGGGAGAATATTTGCATGAGTTTCTGCCTATTTCGCCAATATGGGGGGCTGTGGCCGGGGGCGTTTTGTTGATGGCATTGAATGTTGTTGGCGCCAAAGAGTCCGGCGGCGCTCAGGTTGTTGTGGTCCTCACCCTAATGGGTATCTTGGGCATTTACACTGTGTCTAGTGGCTTCAACATGGATTCTGCTAACCTGGTGCCTTTTCTACCACAGGGAGTCAGCCCTGTGTTTTCTACAACTGCCCTGGTTTTTATTTCATTTTTGGGCTTTGTGAAGATAGCGGCCGTTTCTGAAGAAATAAAAGAGCCCTCAAAAAACCTGCCGCGTGCCCTCATCGGCTCAGTAGCTCTGGTGACGGTGCTTTACGTGCTTATTGTTCTGGTAACGGCCGGTATGCTAACCCAGGCCGAAATTGCCCAGACACGCACGCCTTTAACGCTGATAGCAGAGAGGATGTTTGGGCCTGTTGGTGCGGGCATTTTGATTTTTGCCGGTTTGTTGGCCACCACATCCTCAGCCAATGCCAGCATCATGGCTGCTTCTCGCATTAACCTGGCCATGGCCCGTGACCGTATGATTCCCCAATGGTTAAACAAGATTCATCCCAAACGGCTCACTCCTTACCGTGCTATTTTGCTAACGAGTTTGTTAGCCCTTTTGCTTCTTTCTATTGACAGCCTGGAGACGTTGGCCGAAATTGCCAGCGTTTTGCAGCTTTACAGCTATGCCGCGCTCAACATTGGCACGGTTATTTTGCGGGTGGCTAATCCAGATTGGTACAAACCAACATTTCGTGTTCCTGCCACTCCGTATGTGCAGGTGCTTGCGGCCATCGGCTGTCTGGGCATTATTTTGTTGTCTGGCGTATTGGCGCAGGCTGTCATTTTAGGCTTGATTGGCCTTAGTTTGACCTGGTATTTTGTCTGGGGCCGCTCGCGGGTGGATATTGAATATGGGCTGGTACAGTTCCGCCAGCAATGGTCGCAAATTGGGTGGCGTGTACTCTTTAAGCCGCCTGTTATCTACACTCCAATGACGGTTAGCGCCGTAACGCCAACGGTACGGGCCATTGAGATGAATGCACCTCGACGCGTGATGACAGCCCTGGCCAATCCACACCATGAAGCTGACCTGCTGCGCCTGGGGCGCTATCTGGCCACGGGTCGGGAGGAGGGGGGTAAGGTGCTAGGCATCCATTTAGTGAGGGTGCCATTGCAGACACCTTTGGTTGTGGCGAGGAGGCGGTTTGCTGAACGGCCGTCCCTAGAACAAACCATCTCTTCTCTGGCAGTGAAGGCGGTGAAGGCCGGACAAACAGAAAATGGACAGACCTTGAATGGGCTGCGCCCTATCGCTCAAACAAAGATCGAACCGGTCATAGACGTAGCCCATGATGTCTTTAACAGTCTCCTGACCGAGACGGGTCGCCATCAAGCTGATCTATTGTTAATGGGCTGGCAAGGTGGTTTTAATGTCAGTCGTATCTATAACAGCCCGGTACAACGCATCATCGTCAATACGCCGGTGGACGTGGCTATCTTAAAGAATCGCGGGATATTGGAAACGATAAATTCCATCCTTATCCCCTGGGGTGGCGGCCCTCACGCCCAGTTAGGTCTGGAATTTGCCGTTCGCATTAGCGAGGCTGCAGGGGCCACAATCAATTTGCTGCGAATTGTCAGGCCGGAAGCGGATTTAGAGAAAGAGCTGGAGGCTGTTCGTTCAGCGGCGAAAGCCCGACTAGCCAATTATGATCAGGTGCAGTATCACGTGCAACCAGGCGAGAATATTGCGGAAGCCATGATGGCTTTTATTGATGCTGAGGAACACGACCTGATAATCATTGGCGCCTCCCACGAATGGCGAATTCGCAACGTCTTGTTCGGCTCCATTCCTGATATTGTGGCTGATCATGCCAAATGTTCGGTTTTGATGGTGCGCCGTCATTTACTGGAGCATTGATGTGGCGTGAGATCAAACGATAGTCAAAACCAACTGCTTTAGCTCCGACTCGGTGAGAAAGCCTGCGGCGGCTCCCTCGGTGCCGATTTTGTAGGAGGCAAAGAGGGTTGCTTTTTGCAGGGCAGCGTATGGGTTTTTGCTCTTGCGGTAGAAGTGGTTGAATGAAGAGAAGAGCGAATCCCCTGCGCCGATAGTGTTGACGATGGGACGGGTTTGCACGGCGGGAAGTCGTTCGCAAAAGTTGTCTGCTTTCACGGCAAGTAATGCTCCTTTGGTGCCCAAGCCAATCACCACAATCTCTGCACCAAATTTATTTTGTACCTTTTTGGCCCACTGTTCAGGCGGTAGCGGCAGCCGCTCATCGCTCATAAAGAGGATGGTGGCAGCGGCCATGTAGTCGCGGTTGTAGTCATCATCCAGGTCAGCAATTGTGTGGACGTCGGTGGCAATGGGGATGCCTGCCTGCTGGGCCTGGGCCAGAAACGGCCGTGTGTAATTCACATTGCACAAAATGGCCAAATCGCTGCCTTGCAAGGCTTGCTGGAACAGCTCAGGGGGAAACGGCCGTTCCTGAACATCCTTCAAATCGGTGTGTCCCTGCCGCTTGCCCTGCTTGTCGTACAAAATAACCGCCTGGGCCGTCTGCGGCATCCTGGTGACGATGTACTTGCTGGAAATAGTATCGGCCTCTGCCTGCTGCCGCACCTGCTGCCCCAAAAAGTCATCCCCCACCATCGTCAGAAAGTTTACCTGGCTACCTAGGGTGGTAAGTGCTTTGGTGATATTGTAGCCAACCCCGGCAACGGCCGTTTGAATGCCAAAAAACGGGTAGCGCATGGGGGAATATTCAATCGGGAATGCTTCAATTGCCAATGTGGTTTCAATATTTGTGTGCCCACAAACTAAAATTTTGCTCATCTTGCCTCCATAACGCCATCTTACCCAAATGACCACCCCTTGCCCAAAAAGCCAGGAACTTTTACGGAGGTGAATTCGTTACAATACCTAATTTTGGCAAAGTAGGAGACCCCACTTGATGATTACTTTCTTTCGTTGGTCCATTTTATTGATTGGCACGATGCTGCTTTTGACTGCCTGTACGCCCCCCACAGAACCAGCCAGCTTTTCCCCAACCGAAGCCCCCGACACCCCACCTTTGGCAACAGAGGCGGCTGAGGTGTTGGGCTGCGCCGACGGTGGACCGGGCGTGTTTACGCCGGAGGATGTACGCTGCTACCTGGCATCTTTTGAGCCTGAATTTGTGCGCGAAATTGATGAGGATACGGCCGTTCTCTTTACCGACCCGAATTCAACCGCCAATTGGATTGGTGGGGCCATTATCTATCACATCCCCACTGTTTCTAGCCTGGTTTTGGATGCAAATGGTGACGCAGATCCACAGGTGAGCCATATCAACGGCCGTACTGCCCTGGTAGCGTATCAGCAGCTCGCCTTTGAGGCGGAAATCATGGAGGAAATTAAGCTACGGGTGCAGGAGCTGTGGCAGACCAGCGACAGCGGCGAGCTAGAAATAAGGTTGAGCATGGTTTGGCAAGATGGGCCAAACAGCTTGATGTTGGCAGCGATAGCGGGAATTCCGTACCGAGACGGCCGTTTTTATTGCGCAGAAGAATTTTGGACCATTGGTGAGTTAAATTATGATGTCCTCCCAGACTGCGTCCCATACTCAGAAGGTTCCGTAACGCCCCAGATTTTCTTCCGCATGGTGCCACTGGCTGGCAGCGAACCGCAGCCCGTACAGGTGGAAATGGCGGGTGTGGCTTCTAACGTATTGCGTTTGGCTGAGGGTGAACTGGCGGTGGAAACGGCCGTTTACCAAACCGCCATTCAGCACGTCACCACCCAACCAGTTGTGGTGCGCAATGAAACGTTGACAGACTTGGAGAATGCCGCCCCCACGCTGGATAATGCCATCTCCCCAGAGCTGCTGCACGCGTTTATCGTTGGCTACCAACGCAGCAAATCCCTCGACTTTTTATTTCATGACCACCAAACAATACATCGGCAGCCGGGTTGGTTTATTGAGCGGGATTATTTGCCTCCAACTACCGGAGCACCCGATTGCGCCCACTTTCGGCGTGAATATTCGGGGCTGGGTGGGGGTGTAATTAGCGTGAGCCAGATTGGTTTCAGTCCCGACGGCCGTACCGCCATCCTCTTTTTGCGCCAGGAATGTGGAGAAACGGCCGTAACCAGCAGCTACTTGCTACTGGAAAACCAGGCCGACACGTGGACGGTGGTGGCGGAATATGGCCAACTGTCCCTTGATGATGCTGGGTTGGAACCTGGACTGGTGTACAACGGCCGTAGCCAGGGGTGTGGCGACCTTTTGGTGTACAAAGCCAACAGTGACGATGCCCTATCCGAATTCCTAACGGTATTTGTGGATGCCTTTGCGTTCCCAATTTCGGAAGAACCGCTCACTCTGGAATTAGCCAATCACCCGGACGCCATCATCGTTAAAATCGATCTATTTGGTGACCGCGTGTATAACTTTGGCGAATTCCCCTACTGCAATGACGTCGGGCCCGAAGCGCGAGCACAATCAGTTTGGCTGGCCGAAAGTGGCACAGTGGGTATCAGCATCAACGGCACCGTCCCCGCTGAATCTTGCATCGAAGATGGGTATGAGGCAACCGTTCAGCTAACAAACGTCACCTTTGCCAGCGGTGAAGAAACGGTACAGCTTGATGAGGCACTATTTGAGGATGTTTACGTCGGCTGGTGTGCTGGATGATGCGAAAAACCAAAGAAAATAATTGCGAACAACGCCTCTGTTCGTGTTTAGATGTGAATTCGTGACAGTTACTGTCGAAAGATTGTCTTTGTTACAGAAATGATTTTTCACAGAAGTCGAATCTTGCGGTAAACTGGAGATGGAGGCGAAATCATGATAGACACCGACGGAAAATTCTACTTAGGCCGCGTGGTAGACGCGCAAACCAACGAAAAAACAGACACCCCCCTACTTTATGATCCAGATGATTTGGTCACCCACGCCGTGGTTGTGGGGATGACTGGCTCTGGTAAAACGGGGCTTTGCTTGGATTTGCTGGAAGAGGCAGCATTAAATAAGGTGCCAGCGTTGATGATCGATCCCAAGGGGGACATCACCAATGCCCTGATGCATTTCCCCGATTTGGCTCCGGCGGACTTCCAGCCGTGGGTGAATGCCAACGAAGCCCGACGGGAAGGCAAAACCGTGGAGCAAGCCGCAGATGAAACGGCCGCATTATGGCGCAACGGTCTGGCAGACTGGGGTATCAAGCCAGAGCGCATCCAAAAGCTCAAAGATTCGGCCCAATTTGCCATCTACACACCTGGTTCCGATGCAGGACTGCCCGTCTCCATTTTAGCTTCGCTCAAGGCACCAGATATCTCCTGGAATGACAACCGCGAGCTGCTGCGCGAGAAGATTTCTGGCACGGTGACCGCCTTGTTGGGATTGGTGGGGCTAAAGGATATTGATCCGGTGCGGGCGCGGGAACATATTTTGTTAGCCAACATTTTTGAACACGCCTGGAGCCAGGGGCAAGACCTTGATCTGGCCTCGCTCATCATGCAAACGCAGTCGCCGCCGTTTACCAAGCTGGGCGTGTTTGACGTGAACACCTTCTTCCCCGAAAAAGACCGCTTTGAGCTGGCGATGATGCTCAACAACATTTTGGCCTCTCCCGCCTTTCAAGCCTGGATTGAAGGGGAGCCGCTGGATGTTGGGAGCTTGCTTTATCAGCCAGACGGCCGTCCCCGCCATACCATCTTCTACATTGCCCATTTGTCTGAGGCCGAGCGGATGTTTTTTGTCACGCTGCTTTATTCGGCCGTTGAATCCTGGATGCGGGCGCAAAAGGGCAGCACGACGCTGCGTGCCCTAGTCTACTTTGATGAGATTTTTGGCTATCTGCCCCCCACCGCCAATCCGCCTTCCAAAGAGCCGATGCTGCGGATGCTCAAGCAAGCCCGTGCTTTTGGTGTGGGCATGGTGCTAGCCACGCAAAACCCGGTGGATGTGGATTACAAGGCACTTTCCAACGCTGGAACCTGGTTCATCGGCAAGCTGGGCACGGAGCAGGACAAGGCGCGGCTGCTGGACGGCCTGACGACGGCCGCCAGCGGGGGTTTTGACCGCCGCGTCTACGATGATTTAATTTCCGCGCTGGGCAAGCGGGTCTTTTTGCTGCGCAACGTACACGACAAGCAGCCGTCCCTCTTCCAAACCCGCTGGGCCATGAACTACCTGGCCGGACCGGTGACGCGGGATCAGATTCCGGCACTAAATGCACTGGCGGGAGTCGGTGAGCAGTTAGCGGTAATCGGTAATGTCGCTGCGCGACCACTTCGTGAACAGTCTTCAGTGAGCAGTGAGAAATTGGCAGCGACTACACCTGCTCTCGAAACCACCCAATCTCCAGTCTCCAATCTCCAATCTCCTGAATTGCCAGGCGAGGCGGCCAAGCCAGGCATACCGGGGCGGACGGAGGAGTATTTTCTGCCGCAAAATTTGACTCTGAGCGAAGCCGCCAAGCGAGACGGCCGTTCCCTCTCCACATCTGCCAAAGCCGCAGGTATTTTGTACCGGCCGGTGCTGCTGGCGCAGGCAAGCGTCATGTTTAGCAACCGTCGTTACAATTTGGACCATGAGGTGTGGCAAACGGCCGTTGTGCCAGAGCCAGATCGTCGTGGCGTGATCCGCTGGCAAGATTACGAAGCCAGCCGAATAGATGACCGCCAACTAGACCGCACCCCGGTGTTGGATGCTCGCTTCGAACTGCTAGAAGCCCCCCTTAACGACGCCAAAAGCGTCACCGCTATGAAAAAAGATTTTGCCGACTGGATATATCGCAGCCTAGAAATTGAGGTGAAGGCCAACGAGGAACTCAAAATTTACGGTGGCCCGAACGTCTCTATCCAAGAGTTTGCCAAGGAGTGTGCCGAGGCTGGCAAAGAAGCGTCTGATGCCGAAAGCAAAAAGGTCGCGGCACAGTACGAAAAGAAAATTGATTCATTGGAGGGCAAGCTGAAGCGGGAAGAGCGCGAATTGGCGGAAGATGAAGCCGAATACGATCAGCGCAAGCGGGAAGAGGCCGTGACCCACGCCGAGACGCTATTTAGCTTGTTTAGCAAGCGGCGGCGCAGCGTTTCCTCCTCCATGACCAAGCGGCGCATGACGGCCAAAGCCAAAGCCGACATCGAAGAGTCCAAAGACCAAATAGAAGAGTACGAAAAGGAAATTGCCGAGCTGGAAGAGGAAGCGGAAGAAGCACTGGCCGAGATTCAGGCAAAGTGGGAAGCTATTTCCAATGACATGACAGCGATTCCCGTCACGCCGGCCAAAAGCAACATCAACGTCTCGCTGTTTGGCGTTGCCTGGCTGCCCCACCACATCGTCCAAACCGACGATGATTTCATTTTGCTGCCCGGCTTTGCATAAATTCGGTTATAATGCGGCAGAGACGATTTTTGGATTCTAAGTGAGGTTGATATGACCACATCACCATTTTACTCTCATGTGCGGGCAGTTTATCAGCGCGGTAGCTTGAAGCTGCTGTCGCCGCTGGATTTGCCAGAGGGCACACAGGTTGATTTGACTGTAGAGGTTACTCAGGAAGGGCTTAATTTTTTGCCAGCGAGTGAACTTGAAAAAATAACGGCCGTTTTGGGGTTAGGCGGCAATGCTCTAAAAGAATCCGAAGAGTTGTATGATACAAGTAGCAATTGATACCTCAATGTTGGTTGGGCTGCTTGATGCCAAAGATATTTGGCATGTGAAGGCACTTTCCCTCAAAAATTATCTCATCAAAGCTGATACACAAATTGTCATTTTCGACTGTGTAATTGCTGAAGCCGTTAGTGTATTAGCCAGACGATTCCATGAAAAACGACGAGACGGCGAATTCAGCAATTTACTGACCCAGATTCACGAAAGTTATCCGCCGTCGGCAATTTCCTGGATTATGCGAGATTTGCCTCAAAATTATTTAGCCATTCTTGAATTGGTGCGAACATCCGAAGGTGAACTGAATTTTAACGATGCGTTGATTGCCTTAACCTGCAAGGCACACAACATTCAGTTTGTCGCCAGTTTTGACCGTGATTTTGACAAAGTGGAGTGGCTAAAAAGATTAGCTTCCCCTAAAGATTTAGGACAATAAGGGACAAAAGTAGCCGCGCTTTCTTAGCGCGTTTTTTGGCGCGGAAAGAATCTGCGGCTACAGTGTGGCTGAACGATACGATATGCAATCAACATCATCGGACATTGTAAGAACGCGGCTCAGACGTTGGTTTGCGCCGATTTTGGATGCGCCAGACTGGCGCAGTAACCTGGTGGATGCCCAGGCAGAGCAGCTACTTAACTGGGGGCTGGCGCAGGTGGAGCAAACGGCCGTCCGCAACCAACACCTCCCCGATGAAGAGGCCAACCCACTGCTGCAAAAGAACAGTGCGGCCGTACATCTCATCATGGCTGGCGTCAACGACCTCATTGGCACGATTGGCAAACCGCCAGAATTTGATCTGGTAGACGACGTGATGACCCGCTTGCTGAAAAATTTGCGTTGGCTCACCAACCAACCGCTGCGTCCTGACAATTTGCGGTGCGTTAGCCAGTTCAACCAGGCGCGCGATGCCAAAGACCGGGATGCCGCTTTTCAGCATCTGTTAAACCTTATTTTCGGTTAGTGGCTGGTTGCTGGTAACTAACTACTAGCCACTAACCATCAGCAACTCAAACGATTATGAACAAAAAAACAGGTGGCGCGATTCTCGTGCTGATTTTGGCCGTCTTGTCGGTGATTTTTGGGCAAGATTTGTTGCAGCAGTTTGGGTTAGATGAAGGGGAGCCCATCATTGACACGGTGGTTGATCCTGGCGCACCTGTTGATTGGTACGAAATTTACTTTACCAACCCGACGTGTCCCCCAGAGGCGGAGCGCATTGGCGGGCTGGATGAGGACATTGCCAATGACATGCTCTCGGCCGAGGTACGGGTAGACATTGCTGCCTTTGATTTGGACGCAGAACCAATAGTGCAGGCACTTATTGAGTTAGAAGCGCGGGGCGTGGAAGTGCGGGTGGTTACAGACACAGATTATGCCTCGCTGAGCAGCATCAATCGGCTGCGGCGCAACGGCATCAGCGTGCGTGAGGATAAGCGGAGTGCCTTTATGCACAACAAATTTGTGGTGATAGACGGCCGTATCGTTTGGGCTGGTTCGATGAATTTCACTAGCAATGGCGTTTACTGCAACAACAACAACATTGTGCGGATCAATTCGCCCCGACTAGCGGCCAACTACACTACAGAAATGGACGAACTGTACAAGGACGAACTGTTTGGCCCCGATTCGCCCGAAAATACGCCGAATGAATCGCTCTCGATTGGCGGTATTGAGGTCGAAAACTATTTTGGACCAGAAAGAGAGATCAGCCTCATCATTTCCCGGCGAGTGGCGCGAGCCGAGAGCGAAATTTTGTTCATGGCCTTCGCCTTCACCGACGAGCAAATCGGTGAGGCTTTGCTGGGTCGGGCTGATTCAGGCGTGATTGTGCGCGGTGTATTTGAGCGTGTCGGTTCCGATACGCCATTTAGCTATTACACAACATTAGAGCAAGCCCGACTCGCTAACGTCGCCGTCCTTACAGATGGCAATCCGCAGGTGATGCACCACAAGGTGTTCATCATCGATCAAAGCACCGTTATTTTTGGCTCGTTTAACTTTAGCGACAACGCCAACCGCCGCAACGACGAAAATATACTCATTGTGCACGACCCAGAGTTTGCCAGCTACTTTTTGGAAGAGTTTGAAACCGTCTGGGCAGAAGCGCAGGTGGGTGAATGAGTTTGTAAGCGGGCTTGCAGTTTGGGGAAACGGCCGTGTTACACTAACCATCCGAGGAGTGAGCATCCTCAGATGCGAACGGCACACATTAGAATAGGGTAATTTGCCACGATAATTTACTGAACAGGCGGCCGTTTTCGCTATAATTGCGCCGGATTTTGAAGAAAAACAACCCGCTGAGAAACTTTATGCAAGCAACTGCACCCCAACCCACAATGAATACGCGCCGCAATCTGGCTTTCTTTTTAGCCCCGATTTTGGGCGGCTTTTTGCTGCTCTTTGTGGCTTTGGCAATTGTGTTGGTTAGTTACCAGAGTCGGCACAACGGCCGTATCTTCACTGGCATCAGCGTCATGGGCATAGACCTCAGCGGCATGGAAGTTGCTGAGGCCGAAGCCGCCCTCACACAACAGTTTAGCTATGCTAACAGCGAACAAATCGTCTTTCTCGACCCAGAAACCGGGCAGCAATTTGCCAAAGCCCCCAGCGAACTTGGCCTCACCTTCGACGTGGCCCAAACGGTAGAAACCGCTTACCAACTAGGGCGCAGCGGTGGCCCCTTGGCTCAGGCGCAGGAGATGTATGAAAGCTGGTATTACGGCCGTTCCATTCCCCCCGTTCTCGTTTTAGACGTAAGCCAACTCGACAGTACCTTGGCCGAACTCGCGGCCGAAATCAACAAACCGCCCGTCAGTGCCACCTTTAATTTGAGCGGCAGCGATACCAGCTACGCCGCTGGGCAGCCCGGTCGCTTTATGGACGTGGCCGACGTTCGCAACCGTGTCATTATGCCGCTCACCAATTTCCGGCCGGCGCAGGTAGAACTGCTAGTGCATGAAGTGACGCCCGCCGTGTTCGACGCTGGCAACGCCGCCGCCGAGATTCAGCAGGTTTTGGGCAGTCCCGTCACCTTCTATCTGGAAGAGCCGCTAGACGATCTCGATTTAGCTCCCATCACTTTGAGCCAGGAAGATTTGGCGGCCTGGGTACGGGTTGAACTGTCTGAATCCGCCAGCAGCAGTGCCGCCCATAACGTTTTTGTGGATGAAAACGCCGTGCGCCACTGGCTGCGCCAATTTGAAGACCAAATTTACCGTGATCCGGTGAACGCCCGCTTTTACTTTGACGATGGCACCGAGGAACTGGTTTTGGTCGCGCCACACGTAAACGGCCGTGAACTCGACATCGAAGCCACCATTGAGCAGTTCAAAACCCAGGTAAACAGCCCCAATCGCTCCATCCCCTTTGTGGTAAAAGATATTGTGCCGCTGGCTAATTCCAACGCCACCGCTGCGGAGTTAGGCATCACCGAACTGATTACCGAAACAACCACCTGGTTTTCTGGCTCCTCCGACGCCCGTAAGCACAACATTGCTACGGCCGCCGCCAACTTCTATGGTATCGTTGTTGCCCCCTACGAAGAGTTTTCCTTCAATGATTATTTGGGCAGCATCACCGAAGCAGATGGCTTCACGGAAGGGTTGATTATCGTCGGTGGGCAAACGATCACGGGCATCGGCGGTGGCGTTTGCCAGGTCAGTACCACGCTGTACCAGACAGCCTTCTTTGCTGGCTTCCCCATCACCGAGCGGCTGCCGCATGGCTACATGCTGGGTTACTACCGCGACGGCGCAGGGCACGGCATGGATGCCACAGTCTTTAACGATGGCAATATCAATATTGATATGAAGTTCATTAACAACACGCCGCACCACCTACTCATTGAGAACTATTTCAGCGAAGAAAACCAGGCACTGACCTTCAAGTTTTACAGCACCAGCCTGGGGCGTACCGTCGTGAAGGAAGACCCGGTTTGGGCCAACGTTACCGAAGTGCCAGGATCAGAGCAGGATCGCTGGGAATTTGTAGAAACGGTAGAGCCAGGTACGGTAGAAAAGATCGACTGGGCTACGGAAGGTGCCGACGTGTCGGTGCGCCGTCTGGTTTACAATGCGGATGGGCAAATCATTGAGGATCGCACCTTTGTTAGTAACTACATCCCCGTGCCCAACGTCTTCCACTACGGTCCCGACGTGGAGCCGTTCAGCTACGATCTGGTGCCAGAAGACGATAAGTAAATATCTGTCAAATCTGCGAAATCTTTGATATTCTTCTTGTGGCCAATATTCCTAGATTTTTACGACAAGTTGTTTTTATAGTGGCTGGTTGTTGGTTGCTTGCTGGTTGCCAGCAGGATGTGACGGCAACGGCCGTTCCCCAACAAATCCCCACGCTCACCCCCCAACCAACCCTCACAGAAACCGCTATCTCTGAACCAACCCCACCCCCGACAGTCACAAACACGCCAACGGCCGTTCCACTCCCTGCCATAACCCTGGAACCCCCGCAAGGGCGCGCACAGCTCATCACCCTGCTCCAGCAGGTGCAAACAGACGTGATTGGCCTGGTGCAGACGCAGCAGCAGCTATTAACCTTCCCTCGCCCCGACGACCCGGAATGGGCAGAGGATGTAGCGGTGCAGGCGGCGTTCATTCAGGCCAACCGGCTGGCGTTAGAGAGCCTTGTCCTGCCTGCGGCTGGGGAGAGTTTGATGGTGAGGTTGCAGACGGCCGTACACACCTGTGAACAAGCTGCCCAAGCCCAAAATTTGGACGCACTGGCAACCTGCCTGTCAGACTTGCAAATGGTTTCGGTTTCCTTCGGCAACGGCAGCGGCGGGGTAACGGTCAATCCCAACGTCGTCACCCCCATCTCGCTGGTGGGCTGCAGCCAAACCAGCGTTGGCCTCGTGCCGCTCACCGACCTCGGCACAGATTTGTACATGGGGCAGCAAGGTGGTCTCTACCCCAACGGCCAAAACGAGCCCCCTGCCACGCATCTTGCCGCTGGGTTAGCCCAGGCACAAACCATCCAACCCCTCGCCGCCGATGGTTCGCCTGCTGCCGACGGCAAAATCGGCTTCATCTCCGTAGGCATGTCCAATGCGTCACTCGAATTCAACAGCTTCTTGCGGCTGGCCAATGATGATCCTGATAAAAGTGACGCTGTTGTGATTGTAAACGGGGCGCAAGGCGGTTGGACCTCCAACAAGCTGGCCGAAAACCCCGAAGCGGAATACTGGCAAGTGCTGGATGAGCGGCTAACGGACAACGGTCTGACGCCCACCCAGGTGCAGGTAGTGTGGCTCAAGCAGGCGCGCGGCGGCGTCAAAAACGAGCCATTCCCCCAGGAGCCACAAATTTTGCAGGCGCAGCTACAAAGCATCGTGCAGATTGTGCAGATGCGTTACCCCAATGTGAAAATCATTTACCTCTCCAGCCGCATTTATGGTGGCTACGCTACTGGGCCGCTCAACCCGGAACCCATCGCCTACCATTCCGGCTTTGCCGTCAAGTGGCTCATCGAGGCCCAAATTAACGGCGAACCGCAGCTAAATTACGACCCAAATCTGGGAGCTGTAACCGCCCCCTGGTTGGCCTGGGGACCTTACCTCTGGGCCGACGGCCTCACCCCCCGCAGCGACGGCCTTACCTGGGCCTGTAACGAATTCGCCGACGACGGCACCCACCCCGGCACCCCCGCCCGCGACAAGGTGGCGGCGATGCTGCTAGATTTTCTCAAAACAGATGAGACAGTGAGAGCGTGGTTTTTTAGGGATGGATAGCAACTGAGGTGGTCTGTATATTGAGATATTCTTGCATGAGTCAGAAGTGAGGTATTGCTTTCGCTAGGAGGGTAACCAATTTAAGAATTCTGCTTTGATATTTGAGCCTTCCGAAAGGGAGAAGACTATCCTTATATTTTCTTCTTCTTGATTCTTGAGTGTCTCACGCAGGATTCCCAAGTGCTCATCAGCGATATAAACGTCTTCAAGCTCTATGTTAGCAACTCCGAGAGGAATAGGTATGCCAAACAACATTTCAGATATTTCAATTCCGCTCAAGTTTACTGGCATGGATTCTCCTTTTCCGAAGCTCTCAAGTACTTTTTCAGCAATCCCTCTATCTGACAATTCAATCATGTAAGCCTTCATACTAACTAGTAACCTGCCAGTTTTAAGACCCTCAAAAATAATGTGGATCGCCTTGAAGTCTTCATCAGTCAGATGGTCATCAGGAATAATAATTGGGACTCGAGTCTTGTTCTGGATAAAAGCCAGCTTTTCCACCAAATCAACCCAAAATGGATCTGGTTCTTTGGTTGAGCCAGCTGATATTTTTTGCTTCTGGAGTTCAAAACCAGTATCTAGATGCTCAATAGTAAGCGTACATCCGTTAGCAAGCACTTGTTGGAAATGGATTGCTTCTAAGGCTCGTTTGGGAGTTGTTCCATGGAGGGAGGCTTCATAATGAAGCATAAATTGATTTTTTTCTGAGTTAAACGCTAGGCTAATCTTCCAAGGTACAGGCTGGTCGTTATTTGAGAATGTAATCTCATGAGTTCCCGAGTGCAATTCCTTAAGATGAATATACTCAAATACAGCAGTCTCTTCTCCATGATTATCGGCTATGACTTTCACTAATAAGTATCGTGAAGAATTTTGAGATCCAAATGATACCTTCTCAATGCCTTCACCCGTCGGGTCAAGAAAGGGAATCAAAAAATCTGGAATATCAATATCCTCAATGTACTCTTTTGTTAGAGTTACGGGGGATCCTGTTTTCAAATGATGATCAAATTCTTCTCGCTTTTTTCGACCTTCAGGATTATCAGGAAATACAGGTTTCCCTAAAAGTGAAATTGGATGCTTTTTGATACTCTCTGGTCTTTTGGGTTCAATCAAAATTTCTGAACCTATTTCTGTAGTCTTAATGCTGAAACGGTAATCGTGACTTGCCTCTTTAAATACCTGCTGAACTTGGCGTAGCTTTTCCCACACGGCTCGTTGTGGTAAATGCCGTTCGATCAACTCCCAAAGTTTATCGCCGTTGATGAAGGTTGTTACATTTTTTTGGTTGGCATTTTCCAAAATACCTTCAAGAGCATGAAGAGCTTCTTTAGTAATTTCTTGTGATGAAACAACAAAGCAACGATTGACTCTTTGCTCTTGAGCAGTCACAGGATCCAAATAGGACTTGCCAAAACACTGTTCAATTTGGAATCGCACTTCGGCCGCGCTTGAATTACCTTTTGCCTGACCTGAAATCTTAGTCCTTTTTACAACAACGGCATAATTGACACGTTCACCAATATCTCCTGGCTTCCACATTAAAATGTCTTTGCCTTGTTCGAGAGTGCCCCCGTGATAGTGGTTTACATCCGAGAAACCCATTGCTTCAAATAAGGGAATCAAGACTGAAGTTCGCAGTTGATCCTCATTCATCTTAGCAAGTTGTTTTTGTGTTAATGACATAGAAGCACCTCCAAATTCTGGCAAGAATTATGCAAGTTCAGCATTTGAATTGGAAACGTGTAAACAAACTGCTAGAGATATTATTTATATGCCTGTGACGAGTATATTATGAAAACTCACGTAGTGAAGCTAATGCTTCTTTAGCACGGCCGTTTTGCACAAAAACGTGGTCGTGGTAGTAGGCGGCAATGACGTTGGCGCTGATGTTGTGTTCGGTGAGCTTGGTGGCGATGACGGCCGTTAACCCCACTGCCTCTAAACTGGAATGCACTGACAGGGTGATGCACCGGAACACGCCTTCATAAGCGATGCCGAATTGGCCTGCACGGTGTTTGGGAATAACCAGCGTAAGTCCCTCTACCTCCCTGAATGAAGCGACTGGTTCTAGTTCAGGATGGTCGCCGTATTTTGCCTGGGGGAAGGTGCAAAACACATATTCTTCATCGTGCAGCTTGGGTGCTAGCGTGGCCAGCATCTTGCTTAAATCAGTTTCGCCAGTCATCTTATTCGTCTACCAAGCCGAGTTTTTCGGGGATGTGGTTGGTGTCGAAGGGGCTAAGGAGGATACGGCCGTCTGCTTCAAAGCGCGTTTTTAAAATGGAGGCGTTGGGCATGGCCAACCCCCGCGAGAAGTTGAGATACCGCTCCATTGTGTGGCTATTCGCCTCGCGAAATCCAGACAAATGCATCCACAAATAAGCACGTAAAAAGAGACCGTGGCTAAACATCGCAATAAATGATTCAGACGCGTTGGAAATTTGTTCATCCATCTCGCGCACACGCGTCATCATCTCGATAAAAGATTCCCCCTCGCCATCTTCTTTTTCAAGCGGATCCATGCGGTGCCAATAGTCGCGGGCGGCTGGCCAGCGCTGCTCCCCGGTGGTGCCATCGTACCTGTCTGGGTGCAGGTAGCTAAATTCGTGAATGGGCCATTCGGCGACGGGGATTGGATTGAAGCGATTGATGGTGGGAACGGCCGTTTGTCGGGCGCGAATGTAGGGCGAGACCACAATCAAATCTGGCTTGCGGGTAAACGCCTGCGCTACATATTCTGCTTCTCGGTGCCCCTTTGCCGTCAACTCCGATGCTGCCGGATGCGTCGTGGGCAAATTTGCATTCGACACGCTCTCCCCATGCCGGATGAACCAAACTTCTTTACTCATTTTCCCTTCCTAAAATGACGGTAACTGGGTAATTTGGTAATTGAGTAATTGGACGGCGAAATTGACTCGCCAATTACTCAATTACTTGGCTTACGGATTCACATACGATTCTACCAAATTTACCAGTTGATCATCGGGCAAACCATACCGTTCTTCTACCAAATCTTCACCGGGGCCGATGGAGAACATCACAAACGAGGGGCATTCGTCCATGAAGGTTTCGATTGTTTCTGTGCCAACGACCTCGCCCGTTTTGGCAGCATAGATGGTTAGTTCATAGACGGCATCGTAAATTTCTACCGTGCCGTCGCGGTTCTCATCGTCGATTTCGTACCCTTCGCAGGTGTCTACCAGGGTGGTTTCGGTGCGGGCCAGGCAGCCGACGAGTTCAATGTCGCTAAATGGTTGGTCAACGGCCGTTGTCCACGCCTCTGGAATATCCGTTTGGGACGGGAACATGATGTCATAAATGTCGCCATCGAATGAGTTTTGGTTGTATAGGGCAATTTTGTGTAGACCGCTACCGCTGGCATCATAATCAGCTGCGGCTTCAATGATAGTGCCGGTACACAACCCGGCCAGGTGGAAACTTTTTAGCTCTGCTGGGTCGCTAGGTGGCGCATTTCCGCCACCACCGTCTCCGCCGCAAGCCGCCGCGCCAAGGCCAATGAGTAAAAAGAATACGAGCATGAACGATTTTTTCATGAGTTGCCTCCTGAGCATTTGAAATTGATTTCATTTACAAGTGGACATTATCGGCAAAATATGACGACTCAACTGTAAATGTGTTGACAACATAGCAAAAACGGCTGTTTGGAAACCCCCTCTCAATTGGCTACAATGCAGGCATGGATCTGTTTGCACATGGCCGTAAATCCCAAATTGAAAAAGAGTCCCCGCTGGCCAACCGGATGCGCCCGCGCACGCTGGACGAATATGTGGGCCAGACGCACATCATGGGGCCGGGACGGTTGCTGCGCCGTGCCATCCAGGCAGATCAACTATCCTCGCTCATTTTTTACGGGCCGCCCGGCACCGGTAAAACGACGCTGGCGATGGTCATTGCTAATACAACCGAGAGCCATTTCATTACGATTAACGCGGTGCTGGCGGGGGTAAAAGAGATTCGGGAGGCGATTGCCACGGCGCAAGAGCGGCGCAATTTATATGGCCAGCGCACCACGCTATTTGTGGATGAGGTGCATCGCTGGAACAAAGCCCAGCAGGATGCCTTGCTGCCTCACGTAGAAAATGGCACCATCATTTTGATTGGCGCTACGACCGAGAATCCGTACTTTGAGGTGAACAAAGCCCTGGTCAGCCGCAGCCGCATTTTCCAGCTGCGGCCGCTTACCCAAGATGATTTGCGGCAAATTGCCCAACAAGCCCTCAACGCTCCCGAGCGGGGTTACGGCGGCCTGAACGTACAGATCGAGCCAGACGCGCTGGACCATTTGGTAGATGTGGCCAACGGAGATGCACGTGGCGTGCTAAATGCGCTTGAGTTGGCGGTAGAGACGACGGAAAAGGGGGAGGACGGCCGTATCCACATCACCCTTGCAGTCGCCGAAGAATCTATCCAGCGTCGCGCCGTTCTCTACGACAAAGAGGGGGATGTCCATTACGACACTATCTCCGCCTTCATTAAAAGCCTGCGCGGCTCCGACCCGGATGCAGCTCTCTACTGGATGGCCAAAATGGTATACGCGGGCGAAGACCCCCGCTTCATCTTTCGCCGGATGACCATTTTTGCCGGGGAAGATGTGGGGCTGGCCGATCCGCAAGCGATGGGCGTGGTGACAAGCTGCTGGCAAGCGTTCGAGCGCATCGGGATGCCTGAAGGGCGCTTCCCGCTGGCGCAGGCGTGCATTTATCTGGCCACCGCGCCAAAATCTAATTCTGCTTTTGCCTTCTTCGACGCCCTCAGCAGCGTGGAAAAAGAGCAGGAAGCCGACGTGCCAAATCATTTGAAAGATGGCAATCGGGACAAGGAAGGCTTTGGCCACGGCCAAGGCTACCTCTACCCACATGCCTACCGCGACCATTGGGTGGCGCAGCAATATTTGCCCGACGCGCTGCAAGGCAAAATGTTTTATGAGCCGAGCGACCAAGGGCACGAGCGGCAAATTCGGGACGAGGTGGCAAGGAAGCGGGAGGCACAATTGGCAGCGATGCTGGAAAGTGGAGACCAAAGATTGGAGATTGGGGAGATTTATACGACCAGTCCCAAAAATAAGGGCAAAGAGGCGTGGCTCCAGCGGACGATTTCGCAGGCGGGGCAATCGCTGGGGCAGCAGCGAGAGCGATTGTTTGAGCTAGCGGCTGTGCAGCGGCACCATCTGGTGCTGGACGTGAATGCGGGTAGCGGTTTGCTCACCTGGGAAGCCGTGCGCCGCGCCCCTGAAGGCGGCGTCTACGCCCTGGCCACAGCCATCACCGACGGCGAAGCCCTGCGCCAACAGGCCGAACGTCTGCCCGAATTGGAACGGCCGTTCATCCTCATCGGCGATCTCACAGAATTAAACACCCTGCTCACCCTCCGCGGCGAAGACGATCTGCGCTTTGACCGCATCCTTGCCCGCAACCCAATTACCCTATTACTCAATTACCCAATTACAGAACTGTTTACCCCGCTCAAGGAAAGATTGGCTGCGGACGGCCGTTTCTGCCTCATCCAAACCATCCCCAAGCACGGCCAGCGACTGTATCAACTGGTGGATTGGTCTGGCGAGACAAAGACGCTGGCAAAGAAAGTCGCAAAAGCCGAGGAGGCAATCTACGCCGAGGCCAGCGATCCGCTGGTGAACTGGGATGAAAGTGACGTGCGGGCTGGTTTGGAAAATGCTGGCTTCACCATCGCTACCCAGCAGCTCGACCGCGAAAAGGGTCAGCGGCGGCTCACCAAGGGGCATTTGGAGCGTTGGTTTGGTACAGATGGGGATGGCACATACGGCCGTCGCCTACTTGAAGGTGGCTTAAGCGAGAAAGAAGTGGCAAAAGTGCATTCCCTGTATAAACGGCAGTTGGAAGAGCAGATAGTGAGGTGGGAAACGGCCGTGCTCTATACGGCCGCCACTGCTTAACAAATCATCTCCCACGTTTCATTCCCAACGGAGTAAGGAATCTTTTAGGAGACAGTAGAAAGGTTTCTCCCTTTGGTCGAAATGACAGTTTAGGTTAATTTTTAGGCGAGGGCGGCATCTGTGCCAAAGTCGGCATTCCAGTTAGCAGGGAGTGGACACGGTTGCCATGCGTCGGGGGGTAGCCAATTTTCCCAACCTTGGTCAAATGGGGCGGTTTTGTGTTGAAAACGGTAGATAAATTCTTCACCAGCGGCGCGAACGGCCGTTTGATGCGCCACTGAATCAATTCCCAGTTCCAAACGCTGGGCAAACTCCGCTTCATCTTTCCAGCGCCAGGTGCTATCTGGGCTGGCAACCACATCCAGCCCGTAATCGCGGGTGTCAATCCCCAGAGGTGTTCGCACAAACGGTGCTTCCAGATTGCCATACCAGGCAGAAAATTGCCCATTCTCGGCAAAAAATAGCCAGATGGAGAACGCTTTGCCCGGCAAATAGAGCCGGACCGTGTTGGTATGCCAGATGCGTTCCTTGTGTTGCCGTTGGCTTGAGGGTTTGATGGTGGCAACGGCCGTTACCCTCTCCCCCTCTGGCACCACCCAATTGTCCATAAACCGGGTTCCCGCGGGCACGTAAGTGGCCAGCAAATCCTCATCACGAATGACAATAGCCGGAATCGCCATCGCCACGCTCCCATCAGAGCGGGCAATGTAGCGAATAACGATGGTCTCACCAAAGTTCCATTCCTTCACGGCTAACTTTTGATGTAGCGCAGTGCGGTTTGGGCGTTGCTGAGGTATTCGACGCCGGATCCGGTAACCAGGACGTCTTCTTCTAGACTCATGATGCCTCGATTTGGAACCTTGACATGCAGTTCCAGCGTGAAGATGTTGCCCACCTCCACTGGCAGCTCGCAAATGCCTGCGTACCGCTCCCAGCGTGGCCCCAGCACCGTCGCACCGTCGTGCGCCACGCGGCCCAGCAGGTGGCCAAAGGCGTGCATGTATTCCGGGTAGCCATTGTCCACAATGAAGTCGCGGGCGGCTTCGTCTACTTGCCAGCCGGGGGTACCGGGGGTGAGCATGGATTCGCCTGCTTTGATCGCCCCATAAACCACGTCGAAGGCATGCTGCACGTCAGCCGGGGCTTCCGTTTCGCCGTCGTCCAGCACGTACCACATCCGCTGGACGTCGGAGCAGTAGTCGTTTTGGCGGATGCCCAAATCCAGGTGCAGGGTGTGCCCTTTTTCCAGGACCACGTCCCCGGCGGCAGCGTGCCCCACGGGCGAATCTGGCCCACAGGTAACGATGGGGTTGAATGGCTTCGGCCAGGCGTAGCCCAGACCCATCTCGTCGATACGGCCGCGTACAAATTCGGCAATCTGACGCTGGGTCATGCCCGGTTTGGCAAACTGTTCTACTTCGTTGAAGAGGGCTTCGGTGGTAGCAACGGCCGTTCTTACCCGCGCAATCTCCTCAGTACTCTTGCGCCCGCGCACCGCCGCAATGATCTTTTCTGCCGAGATGAACCGATCGGCATACGGCGTGCCCGCTAAATAGCTTTGCAAGCTCAGGAACAGGCCGTGGCTCAGGCCGTCGGCCGCCACGTCATTTTCTGAGTAGTTAAGGGCAATTTGGCGCGGATTTTTCTCTGTTAGAACGGCACGCAAATGCTCCGCAATGCCCTGGTCGTAGCCGATGATTTGAGTGTAAACGCCAAGCTGCTCCACGTTTTCTCGGTCGAATCGACCCACAATAGAAACATGCGCCCCATCCCGGCAAATGATGAAGGCAGACTCCCAGGTCACGTCTACATCGGCGATGAGTTCCAGGGTGGGGTCGGGCGAGAGAGTGGTTTCGCGGGCAAAAGTCAGCCACAAATCCACGTCCAGTTCATTGAGAATCTGAGTGGCTTGAGCCACTTTTTCTGCCACTAATTTTTTATTGTCGAATATTATTTGATTTGTCACAAGTCTCTCCACTATCGAATATCAGGCAATTTTTGTGGGATCAGGGTTGCTAAAGCCGCATCTGACGATGCTCACTCCGCCGGGTTTAGACGAACAGGTCCACGACTTCAAATTTGTTCACGTCCACCAGCCCCAAATCGGAAATGCGCAGATCGGGGATGACGACGAGAGCTAGCAGGCTAAGCTGCATGTAGGCGTTGTTGAGGGTGCAGCCGCACTCTGCCATTGCCGCCACCATGCGGGCTGCTTTGTCGGCCACCACTTCCGCCCGCTCGTTGGACATTAGCCCCGCGATGGGCAGCTCCACCAGGGCAATTTCGGCATCATCCTTGAAGACAACCACGCCGCCGCCAACCTCGCCCAAGCGATTGGCGGCCAGGGCCATGTTGCTTTTGCTAGTGCCTACCACAATCATGTGGTGGCTGTCGTGGGCCACGGTGGTGGCGATGCCGCAGCGGGCATCAAAGCCAAAGCCGGTGACAAAGCCGTTCACCACGCCGCCCGTGGCCTGATGCCGCTCGACCAGAGCGATTTGGGCCACATCCAGCCGCGTATCTAGCTGCACCAGCCCATCTGCTACGGGCAATACGCGCTCCTCGGCGCGAGTGGGGGCCTGGTTTTCCACCACGCCAATCGTGCGCACTTTGGCTCTCTTTTTGCCTGCTGGGGCGTGGATGTTGAATGATTCGGCGGTGAGTTCCTTGCCCAGCTTGATGGTGTTTTTGGCGAAGTCGGGGTAGCTGTAGGGGGGGAGATCGGTGGCGAGACGGCCGTTTTCCGCCAAAATCTCTCCATTCGCAATCACCACTTCAATTGGCAGACTCACCAAATCGCTGCTGATGACGATGTCGGCGTAGCGGCCGGGCGTAATTGAGCCAATATCTTTTTCCACGCCAAAATGCTGCGCGGTGTTGAGCGTGGCCATCTGGATGGCGGTGATGGGCTTGAGGCCCTGGGCGATGGCGTGGCGCACGACGCGGTTCATGTGACCGTCGTTTACCAGCGTGCCGGAGTGGCTGTCGTCGGTGCAGAGGATAAAGTTGCGGCTGTCGAGCCCCTGCTCGGTGATCGCTTTCACCTGGCTGGCGACGTCATACCAGGCGGAGCCGAGGCGTAGCATCGCCTTCATGCCCTGCCGCACGCGGGCGATGGCGTCTTCCACGCGGGTGCCTTCGTGGTCGTCGGCTGGGCCGCCAGCGACGTAACCGTGAAACGGTAGACCGAGGTCTAGCGAGGCATAATGGCCGCCAATCACCTTGCCCGCCTTCATCGTTTCCGCCATCTCGGCGTGCATCTTGGCGTCGCTCATGAAGACGCCAGGGAAGTTCATCATCTCGCCCAGGCCGATGATGCCCGGCCACTGCATCGCCTCGGCCACTTCAGCGGGGCCGATGGACGCACCGGGCGTTTCCAGGCCGGGGGCGCTGGGGACGCAGCTGGGCATCTGCACATAAACGTTGACCGGCAGTGTTTGCGCCTCATCGTGCATCAACTTCACGCCGGGCAGGCCCAACACGTTGGCAATTTCGTGGGGATCGATGAACATGCTGGTGGTGCCGTGGGGGATGACGGCGCGGGCAAATTCGGTCACGGTGACCATGCCGCTTTCAACGTGCATGTGGGCGTCGCACAGGCCAGGGATGAGGTAACGGCCGTTCCCCGCAATAAGCTTCGTGTTTTCCCCAATCGTGTGGCTGGCATCCGGGCCGACGTAAGCGATACGGCCGTCTTTCACCGCCACATCTGTGTTGGGAATAATTTCGCCGCTGTGAACGTTGACCCAACGGCCGTTTTGGATGACGAGATCGGCGCTCTGCCGCCCCATTGCTACATCTACGAGATTGGTTGCCACAGCGTGCCACGGTTGTCGTTTGGTTGTCATTGCACTCTCCACGATTGGTTCAGTTTTTAGTGAGAATTGGCGGGTATTATAGCAGGGAAAATAAGTGATTTTAGGTGTAATTTTATACGAAGGCACGAAGGGTGAAAGGAACGAAGAAAAAATAAAATATATGCTATACTTTGCCCCAACAAAGTGAACTGGCGAGAATGAGGTGATTTATGAACACAATCAGCCTGAATGAAGTTTTAGAAACTGTTATGCAGTTGCCCCCAGAACAGCAAGAGATGTTGATTGATATTGTGCGCCATCGCCAGATTGAGCGGTGGCGACAAGAGATTGCTGAAGATGCGCAACAATCGTTGGCCGCTTATCATGCAGGTGAGTATAAGCCTCAATCCGCTGTTCAGGTAATCAGAGAGCTTCGTCTTGATTTAGATGAGGATGATGAATGAGAGAACTTGTCCTCACGCCCAAATTCAAGCGTGCCTTTCGCAAATTCACCAGACGCAACGCCAAACTTCAACAGCAAATTGAAAAAACTTTGATTGAAATGGAAGCTGACGTGTTTGCCTCCTCTTTAAGTACGCATAAATTGAGTGGCAATTTGTATGGGCTATGGGCATGTTCTTGTGGGTATGATTGCCGCATTGTTTTTTCGATTGAATCAGGGGAGTCAAGCGAAAAAGAGGTAATTGTGCTGCTAGATATTGGCACTCATGACGAAGTTTATTGATTGAGAGTGGCCAAGTTTATACGGCCGTTCCACACCCCCTCAACAATACTCTCCGCCTCCAACTGACAGCCCTGCGCCCCAATGGGAAACAAAAAGTAGACTGGCACCCCCAGCGTGTAGGCCATCGCCGCTTCCATCAGCGTGTTGGCCCCGATGTAGCCGTTGGTGCCGTTTTTGGGATAGTTAGTGATGAGAACAGCCGTTGACCCCCGAATCTTATCAAGATGCTCATCAATGTACGCCTTCTTAACCTGAAGTTGCTCCTGAGCAGTTACACTTTCCCATCGAAACCCAGCTTCTTCTCGCTGTGGTGTGTGAACCGTCCAGCCAGCGGCTACTAACTTTGCGGCAATGGATTCCATCTCTTCAATAAACTGCATTGAGCCGCAAAGGGTCAGCACCTGTTGGGTCATTTATTGGTTGCTCCTGAAATGAGGACGGCCGTTTACTAGCAAAACACAATAATTATCCTTGCTCGGCAGCCTGTTCAAGTGAATCTGCATCAAGTAAATCTTGTGGTCGCCCTGCGGCTCGTTTGGCACGAATGAGGTCTTCTCTGGAAATAATTGTGACCGAAACATCGTCGAATTGAACTTCAATGCGACGCTTCCATGCTTCATCAAATTCAACCCCCGGAATGCCCATTAAAATGTCTACACGGACTGGTGGAACACCCATTTGGTAAAAATAGCCTTCTTCGGAGAAATCTTTGGGAGACATGCCTTCAAGGGGTGCGCCAAATTCTTTTAAGGCGGCAAAGACAGCTTCGGCATTGTCCGGGTGGGTGCTAATCCAAAGGTCTAAATCTTTGGTAAAGCGGGGTTCGGTGTATTGAACAACAGCATACCCGCCAATGACCATATATTTAACGTTGTTGGTTTTGAAAAGATTCAACAGATCGCTGAAGTCGGTGTTGACGAACATCGTGGCCTTTTACCCTGTACGCATGAACAATCAATTCCCAGGTGGCATCAAACCTAGCTTGTGGAGATTGGCTTTGCCAAAATAGAAAATCGAATGAACGGTCTAACTTTTTTAGCCGACCTCTCCGCTCCATTTTTATTTTTTGCATGGGCAAATTATACCATACTGAATGCAAAAACGGCCGCTTCCCTCAGGAAAACGGCCGTTCCAATCACCAATCTTTACTCCCCAATCGCTAAATCTTCTCACCCAAAAACGCCATTAGCCCATCAAGCGGTATATCCTGCCGATCTTTCTCGCTGCGGCGCTTCACCTCAACCTTGCCCTCTTTCAGGCCGCGCCCGCCCACGGCGATGCGCCAGGGGATGCCGATCAGGTCGGCGTCGTTGAACTTGACGCCAGCACTACCTTCACGATCATCGTACAGAACCTCGTAGCCAGCGCGAGTGAGGTCAGTGTACAGTTTTTCGGCCGCTTCGCGCACATTGTCCCCCTTGCCCAGATACATCAAATGAATCTGGTACGGGGCCACGCTGTCTGGCCAGATGATGCCATAATCATCGTGGTGCAGCTCTACGATTGTGGCCATCAGCCGGTCCAGGCCAATGCCATAGGAGCCCATGAAAATGAACTGCGGCTTACCGTTTTCATCTAGATAGGTGGCGTTGGTGGCGGCACTGTAGCGCGTGCCCAGCTTAAAGCAGTGTCCGGCCTCGATGCAGCGGCGGGCCACCAGGCGGCTGCCGTTGGGCGCTTTGTGCCCCGTGTCTGCCTGGGCAATGTCGGCCATTTGGCTGATGGCGTGGTCGCGCGGATAGTTGGCCCCCGTGTAATGATAGCCGTCGTCGTTGGCCCCCACCACAAAGTTACCGCCCGCTTCAATCGACAAATCTGCCAACACATACACGCCAGGCGATTCCATGTCCGGTGCAATCTCTAGGCCGATGGGGGAGGCGTAGCCGGGCGTTGCCCCTGCGACCACAATTTCTTCATCGGTGGCGGGACGCAGGACGCCGCCGCCCAGGGCGTTGACCATTTTGACCTCGTTCACATCCAAATCGCCGCGAACCAGACCAAAAATGAAACGGCCGTCTTCCTCACGACCCACCGCAGGCGACCACCAGTAGAAAACGGCTTTGAGCGTCTGGCTGGTGGGTACGCCGATAAATTCGGCTACCTGAGCAATGGTTTTGCAATCTGGCGTGGCTACTTTGGTCAGCGGGGCCAGTTCGGCGGGTTTTTCACCTTCCCGAATGAATTCGGCCGCTTCCACATTGGCCGAGTAGCTGCCGTCTTCCGAGGTGATGTAGGTGTCTTCGCCGCCATCGTGCGGCACCACAAATTCATGGGACGTTTTGCCCCCCATCGCGCCTACGTCGGCGTTGATGGCCACGGCTGGCGTGCCGGCGCGCTCAAAGACATTGTAATATGCCTGGAGCATCTTGGGGTAAAAGTCGTCGAGGGCTTCTTCGCTGGTGTCCAGGCTATAAGCATCTTTCATGATGAATTCGCGCAGACGCATCAGGCCACCACGGGCGCGGGGTTCGTCGCGGAACTTTTTGCTGATGTGGTAAACCAGCTTGGGCAGGTCACGGTAGCTTTCAATCTCGCGCAGTGCCAAGTCTACCACCACCTCTTCATGCGTGGCAGAGAGGGCGTATTCGCGCCCGCCGCCTGCTTTGACTTTCATGAGTACATCTACAGTGTCCCAACGGCCTGTGGCCTGCCAGGTGGCAGCGGGATGAATGTTGGGCATCCACATTTCTTGCCCGCCAATAGCATCCATTTCTTCGGCCAGGATGTTCCAGATTTTGCGCAGGACGCGATAGCCAAACGGCATGTAGGTGTAGATGCCAGCCCCCAACGGCCGTACGAAATTGGCTCGGATCAGCAGTTGGTGACTGATCAGTTCGGCGTCGGCGGGGGCTTCTCGTAATGTTTTGCCAAATGCTTGTGATAAACGCATAAAAATTCCTGTATTATTTGTAAATTTTGGTCTAATTAAGGCGGCAACGGTGAAGTATAACAGTCAACAAATTGGGCGTCAAAGTAGGGGAATAGTCTTAATTTTTGATGATTACAGGAGAGAAAGGGGTGATTTTAAGGTTAAACTCCTTGCCAAATTCGCAAACTTGTTCTACTATTTTCAGCCGTTGCCTCTCGTGGCAATATTTACAGAGGCATAAAGCAAACCTCATGCTGACCCTTTTTACCCAATCAGCATGGAAATTCTATTTGTACAAGGAAGGAAAAAAATGGCATTTAGTTTTACAAACTCAAAAGATCGCACCTACTATCTCCATCGCAAAGACACAACGTTGAAAAACGGCCGTACCCAAACAATCTACTTTTTCGCCAAAGAAATTAAAGATGGTGCCCTGGACGCAGTGCCAGACGGATACATGGTATCTGAAAGTCGCAACGGGCTGCCCGTACTGAAGAAAGCTGCCTAAGAAACGGCCGTAACAAGATCAAAGAAAGCTCCAACTTTTTGTTGGGGCTTTTTTTTGATCCTTGCGTTTTATCTGTTCGCTTCCCTTCAGTTTTGGTTTGGCGAACAGTTTTTACCAGGAAGGATGAATATTTCTTGCTAACCAGCGGCTGTCGTGTTATATTTTCTCTCCTGGCCCGCTTGGCGGGCTATCTTTATGCTATACGATTTACAAACAGCCTAAGTGCTGCTGAAAGTTGAAAATTTCGCGGTTTTTGCCGCTGGAGATGGGACAATGTCTGATTTATTATTGAAAGCTTTTGACCAACAAAAAGAAGATTTGCCAGAACTGCATGTTGGCGATGACGTGACGGTGCACGTACGCATTAACGTGGGAGAGCGGAACGAGCGTTCTCAGATTGTTCGTGGCACCATTATTCGCCTGCGCCGCGATGGCAATAACCGCAACTTCACGGTGCGCCGCATTGCTTCTAACGGCATCGGTGTAGAGCGTACTTTTTTGCTAAACTCCCCTCGCATCGAGAAAATTGATGTGCATCGCCATGCTGTTGTGCGTCAATCCAATCTGTACTTTTTGCGTGACCGCACAGGCAAGTCGGCACGTCTGCGCGAGCGTCGGGTTTTCTAAGAGTAAAGATTTTGCCGAGCAACGGCCGTCTTCGTATTCGTAGATGGTTTGGTTCGGTTGAATTGGTGCCGCCAACCCAGATAGTCTATCTGGCACCAAAAACTGGGTGGAAGCCACGTCGCTTTCACCCTTTTTTGTTACCTGCATCTGGCAAGTTAATATGAAATGACAGCCAGAATGGGTATCCTCACTACCACAATAATTTATTGGCCGCATATTTTGGAGTAACGCATGACCTTAACCAGACGGAAACCGCTCATTGGATGCACGACCTACCGTAAAATTTCTCACCAAACGCCGCCTATCAATTTGCTGGGTTTGATGCCAGCATACTTGGAGGCTATTGTCGCCGCGGGTGGGGTGCCAGTGATGATTCCATTAGGGCTGGCTGACAACGATCTGCGCGAGATTATTCAGCAGATGGATGGCATTTTGTTGCCTGGTGGCGGAGACATTCAGCCGGCCGCTTACCATGGCAATGGGCATCCGACTGTGATTGATGTTGATGAAGATCGAGATCGGGTGGAAATAACGGTGGCGCGCACGGCCGTTGCGCAACAAAAGCCGCTCCTGGCCATCTGCCGGGGAATGCAGGTGTTGAATGTCGCTTTGGGCGGATCGCTTTGGGAGGATGTGGAGCTATTGATGCCCCAGGCGATGCACCATGAATATGTGAACAGCCATCCTCGCAACCATTTGGCTCACAACGTCACCATCGAACCAGATTCATTGCTGGCACGGCAGCTAGAACGTACCGAAACGGCCGTTAACAGTTTGCACCACCAAGGTGTTCGGCAGTTGGCAGATGCGCTTCGGGCAACGGCCGTTGCCCCCGATGGCCTCATCGAAGGGGTAGAAGTCATTGAGCATCCTTATGCCGTTGGCGTGCAGTGGCACCCGGAAAACCTCATCCACAACGTCCCGCACATGCTGGGGCTTTTCCAAGGGTTGGTGGAAGCAGCTTCGCAGCCGGTTATCAGTTTTCAGTAGGCCGGTAATCAGTTATTCAGTTTGATAGTGAGCCGTTGATAACTGTTTACTGAAAACTGGTATATAAAAAACGTGACGCAACGACATCCAATTGGTGTTTTCGATTCTGGCGTAGGTGGTTTGTCTGTGCTGCGTCATTTGCGGACGCAGCTGCCTGCGGAGCAGTTTATTTACCTGGCAGACCAGGGGCATGTGCCTTATGGTTCTCGTTCCGCCACAGAAATCATCCAGTTTAGCCAGGGCATGACCCACTTTTTTTTGCAACTGAATGTGAAGGCGATTGTTATTGCCTGCAACACAGCCTCGGCAGCGGCATTGAGCCTGCTGCGGGAGCAGTTTGAGCTGCCGTTTGTGGGCATGGAGCCAGCTGTGAAACCCGCTGCCGAGCAAACAAAAAGCGGCAAGGTTGGCATCCTGGCGACAGGTGGCACCTTTGCCAGCGATCGGTATGCGCGCTTGACGGCTAAATATGCACAGGGAATCTCTGTTCAGGAGGATCCCTGCGTTGGGCTGGTGCCGGAAATTGAGGCGGGGCGATTGGACAGCCCCAAAGTGCATCACATTTTGCAGCGTGCGCTTGCTCCCATGCTGGCTGCGGGGGTGGATACGGTTGTGCTAGGCTGTACGCATTACCCGTTTGTGCTGCCAATGGTGGCAGAAATTGCGGGAACGGCCGTATCCATCATCGATCCTTCACCGGCTGTGGCCCGCCAAACAGGCGTAGTGCTGCGTCGGGACAATTTGCTGGCAGATACGACCCAATCTGGCAGCGTGCGTTTTGTCACTAGCGGCAATGCTTCTTCGTTGGCACGGCAAGTAGAGCAGTTGTTGGGATGGAATGGTGTCGTGGTGGAAACGGCCGTTTGGGCCAAGGAGCAGTTATCCCTAATCGGATATCCTTAAACAATTACCGTTCACCGAATACCGTACGCGAAGCGGTCGCATAGCGACATTACCGATTACCAAGTTTTTTCGTATAATCTCACTTGTGAGACGACAAAATCCAGACCGCTGGCGAGCAATTGAAGGACGTTTGGGGCGCGAGATGACCATTTGGCTGGCAACCGTGCGCTTCGACGGCCGTCCCCATCTGGTGCCTGTCTGGTTTGTCTGGCTCGAAAGAAAACTGTACTTCGCCACTGGCAGCGACACCCAAAAATTCACCAATATGTATCGCAATCAATCTGTATCGCTCTCACTGCCAGACCCTCAAAACGTAATCATCATCGAAGGGGAGGCACATGTCGCTGACCACAACACTGTAGACGTGGTGGCAGATTATTTTTACCACAAGTACGAGTGGGATTTTCGATACGACGATACCGCCAAGTGGCGGCTTATTGAGGTGACTCCCTTTAAGATTTTGGTGTGGGGGGATGGTTACGATGAAATAGACGGTATTCGCGTGCTTTAGGGAGTGTTAATGAAACCGTCCCAGATTCTTACGTGAATCCAATTGTTTCTGGGTAAAGTTACGGCCGTATTTTGCCGCAATGGGTAAAAACACAGAAAGAAACCCTTGCGGCCCGAAGAAAACAGAAGGAAATAAACATGCGATTTGACAGATTTACGGAACGTGCCCAGGATGCGGCCGCTAGAGCTTATGAACTGACCCAAGAGTACGGCCACACCCAGGTTGATACAGAACACCTTTTCCTAGCACTCATGCGGCAAGACGATGGTGCCGTTCCTCAACTGCTTGACCAGCTTAAAATTGACGCTTCCGCTATTCAGCAGCGTTTAGAAGAGGAGCTGCGCAACAGCCCCAAAGTCTCCGTGTACGGCGGCGGCGTAGGGCAAATCTTTTACACACCGCGCATTCGTACCGTATTGGAATTAGCGCAAGGCGAAGCCAATCGGCTGAAAGACGAATTCATCTCCACAGAGCATCTCTTTTTGGCGATTTTGAGTGAACGGAACACCCCCTCTGCCCGCATTTTGCAAGAGTTTGGCGTGACCCGTGAGCGCGTGCTGAACAGTATTCAGGAGCTGCGTGGCGGCGCGCGCGTGACAGACAGGCAGGCAGAGAGCCGCTACCGCACGCTAGACAAATACAGCCGTGATCTCACCCAGCTTGCCCGCGAAGGCAAGCTGGACCCTGTGATTGGGCGAGATGACGAGATTTTGCGCGTGGTGCAGGTACTCAGCCGTCGCACTAAAAACAACCCCGTTCTTATTGGTGAGGCTGGCGTAGGGAAAACTGCCATTGTGGAAGGATTGGCGCAAAAAATAAACAAAAATGACGTGCCAGAAAACTTGCTCAACAAAAAGGTCGTTTCGCTCGATTTGGGCGCGATGATTGCGGGCAGTCGCTTCCGGGGTGAATTTGAAGAGCGGCTAAAGGCGTCTATGGAAGAGATTCAGCGGGCGCAAGGCGAAATAATCCTCTTCATTGATGAATTGCACACCGTTGTGGGTGCTGGCTCTGCTCAGGGCGCAATGGACGCCAGCAATATGCTAAAGCCAGCCCTGGCGCGTGGCGAACTGCAATGCGTGGGGGCCACCACGTTGGATGAGTATCGCCAATACATTGAAAAAGATAGCGCACTGGAGCGTCGTTTTGCCCCAGTATTTGTTGATGAACCGTCGGTTGATGACACAATCGAGATGCTGCGTGGCCTGCGTGGGCAGTATGAGCAACACCACAAAGTCACTTATGCAGACGAGGCGTTGGTTTCGGCCGTCAAGCTCTCGCAACGATATGTGATGGATCGACGATTGCCTGACAAGGCAATTGATTTGATGGATGAGGCAGCAGCCAAGTTACGCGTGGCCCTCCATACGCTGCCAGCAGAGCTAAAGGCCCTCAAAATTGAAGTAGACAAGCTCAACAGTGCAGAGGAAGAAGCACACACCGTCCGTGATTATGAGCGTGCTGCCACGGTGCGGGCTGAACGACTTCGCTTAGAAGGCGAGTTTGCGGCTGCTCGTGAAAAATGGCAGTCAGAAAATGAGCTTGATGAGGTTGTCACCGAAGATGATATCGCGGGTGTGGTAGCCTCATGGACGGGCATTCCTGTCACGCAGATGATGGAAACGGAAGCTGAGAAGCTGCTGCACATGGAAGAGCGTTTGCATGAGCGTATTGTGGGGCAAGATAAGGCCATTGTGGCTTTATCTGACGCGATTCGCCGCAGCCGGTCTGGCCTGGCCGATCCGCGTCGTCCAATTGGTTCGTTTATCTTTTTGGGTAGCTCTGGTGTGGGCAAGACGGAATTGGCGAAGGCGCTGGCTGAGTTTTTGTTTGATGATGAGGATGCCCTGATTCGTGTAGACATGAGTGAATACCGAGAGCAACATACGGTGAGCCGCCTGTTTGGTGCGCCTCCTGGGTATGTTGGTTACGATCAGGGTGGCCAGTTGACGGAGCAGGTGCGCAGACGGCCGTATTCTGTCGTACTGTTCGATGAAATTGAGAAGGCCCACCCGGATGTCTGGAATGCGCTGTTGCAACTTTTGGACGACGGCCGTCTCACCGATGGCCAGGGGCGTCTGGTAAACTTCCGTAACGCTGTGATTGTGATGACCAGCAATGTAGGTACTTCGTTTGTCCACAGTTCCGGCGCCCTTGGCTTTGCCGGTATGCGGGACTCTGACGAAGCTGCTGATCACAAGCGAATTGAAGAAGCACTCAAGAAAACGTTCCGCCCAGAATTTATCAACCGGATCGATGAGATCATCATCTTTGAGCCGTTAAGCGAAGCGCATGTAGTTGAGATTGTGACGATGCAAATGAAAGAAGTTCAGGAGCGTTTGTCTGAGCAAGGCGGTTTGTCCATCATCCTGACGGAAGCTGCCCAGCGTTGGCTAGCCAGGCAAGGCTTCGATGAAGATTTCGGCGCACGGCCGTTGCGGCGGGCGTTGCAACGCTTTGTAGAAAGCCCACTTTCGGTGAAGCTGCTGAAAGGTGAATTTGCTGCTGGTGATGTTGTTCACATCGACGAAGTGGATGATGCGCTTGTGTTTCAGAAGGCAGGCGGTGCTCCCATAGAAAGTTCACAATTGGTTGAAGAACCACTTGATGTGTAACGTGAGGTAAGGAAATTGACGCGCCCTCTCCAGGTTTTGGGGAGGGCGTTTTTTGATCTGGGTTAGCTGGGGTTTTGTTTGAGGATGGCCGTGGCGACAGCGCGCAGGCTGATACGGCCGTTCCGAGCCTGCTGCTGCAACGTTTTGTAAGCCTCTTCTTCACTCAGTCCGGTAGCCATTAGCCGGGCTTTTGCTTTGTCCAGCAGCTTGCGCGTTTCCAGGGCGTCGGCCAGCTTGGCCGCTTTCTCTTTTAATGCCTGACTATCCTGAAATCGTTTGGTGGCCACGCTAATTGCGGCAGATAGAGCTTCTGGCTCTACCGGCTTGATGAGATAGCCGTGGATTGGCAGGTCGCTTGCTTTGTCAATCAGGTCTTGCTCGCTAAAGGCGGTGAGCAGCAGAATGGGCATTGGCTGGATACGGGCCAACGTTTTGGCAGCCTGCAACCCATCGGTAAACGGCATTTTGATGTCCAAAATGGCCAAGTCGGGCTGGCGGCGACGGGCCATTTCTAAGGCTTCACGGCCGTTTGTCGCTGCCAGCACTTCATGTCCCATCTCTTGCAGGATTGCTTTCAGCCCCATGCGGATGATCGACTCGTCGTCAGCGATTAAGATGCGCATGAGGGGGATTGTAGTTTGCAAGTGGGCAAGTGGGCAAGTTTGCAGGCGGAAAGCTGGTGTGAATAAATTTTTATTACGAAGGGACGAAGAAACCAAGAAACAAAGGGTTCACTCCACTGTGTTCCTTCCTGCCTTTGTTCCTTTGTATAAATTCTTCATCCAATTTCCTGCTCAATGGTTCGGGGGAGGCGGAGGCTGATTTCGGTGCCGCCATTGGGAGGACGATTGAATTTGAGACGGCCGTTCAAATCTTCCTGCACCAACGTTTCTACAATTTCTAGTCCCAGCCCTGGGGTAACGTTGGTGGGCAAGCCACGGCCGTTGTCGCGCACGATGATGATGATTTGTTCAGGCGAGCGGCCTAGCGACACTTCAATGTGGCCGGGAACAGACTGGACGCCAAAGGCGTGCTCCAGACTGTTTTGTACCAGTTCGTTTACCACTAGGGCGATGGCGGTGGCTGGCTTGCTAGGCAGCGTTAGAGCCTCACCAAACACGCGGATGGTGAGAGATTGGCCGGGAGGGGTCATTGTTTCTGCCGTTGTGCGCGTAATGCGCTCCAACACATCCTTCACATCGACCAGCCGGAACCCTTTTTCAGACAAAATCTCATGCACGGCGGCAATGCTGCGAATGCGGTGAATGTTGGTTTGCAGCACCTCGCGGGTGTCCAGTCGGTCAGCATCTCCTAGCTGAAGCTGCATGAGCATGGCCACCGTTTGCAGATTATTTTTGATGCGATGGTGCATTTCGCGAACAACGGCCGTATTGGTTACCAGCCGCGCATTTTCGATGGCTAGAGCCGTCTGGTTCGCCAATGTGGCAAACAATGTTTGTTGCTCGGTAGTGAACTGGCGTGACTCAGTTGTGTAGCAGTTAAATACCCCAATCACGCGGTCGCGCACGCTCAGCGGAACTGAGAGCAATGATACAAGCCCTTCCTGGCGGGCTAACGCTTGCCCCTGGTAGCGCGGGTCGGACTGCACATTGCCAATATAAATGGGTTGTCCGGTGTGCAGCACCGTGCCGATGACGCTGTGGATCGCACTGGTCGGCAGCGGTGGACGGTGTTCATAGGCGGTTTGGTCGCGCCGTGCCGAGCGGAGTTCCAGGTGGGTACCCGCATCGTTGAGGAGAAAAATAGCGCAGACGGCCGTATCCATCATCTTAGCCGC
The DNA here is from genome assembly GCF_965223285.1 of Candidatus Leptofilum sp. Classification (GTDB taxonomy): domain Bacteria; phylum Chloroflexota; class Anaerolineae; order Promineifilales; family Promineifilaceae; genus Leptofilum. Next base: position 4,055,605 of record NZ_OZ244997.1, read on the forward strand.
CATTTCCGTAACCACATCCAAAATGTCGTCCAGGTATTGCGGTGACGTCACCACTTCACTCACCTGCGCCAGAGCACGCATCTCTTCAATTTGGCGCGTTTGCTTGTCATAAAGTTGGGCTTTGGCCAATGCCCCCGCGGCAATATCCCCGATGAGCGAAAGCAACGCCACCTCGTTGGCATTGAAATCGTGCGGGGTGCGGGTTTGCACATTCATCGCCCCAATCAAGTTTGCCTCGATGTGTAGCGGGACGGCCAGCAGGGAGATGAAGGGGGTTTCCTCGGCCTCGTCTACCAACTTAAAATGCGGGTCGTGCTGGGCATCTCGGGCAAAAATTGGCTCGTTGCTCTCCACGGCAAAGCCAGTCATCCCTTCGCCAACGTTCAGGGTGGCCCGGCCCACCGCACGGCTGGCTAACCCCGTGCTGGCCCGTAACCGCAGCGTACGGCCGTCTGGGTCCAGCAGGTAAATTGTGCAGGAATCTACGTGCATCACTTCGGTCGTCTTTTGCACAATAAGGTTGAGCGTCGTGTCTAAATCCCAGGCGGTGCTAAGGGCGCGGGCGATTTCTCGCAGTGCCCCCAACGCTTGCGGGCGGGCAGATGGGGCAGTAAACATGGAAGGGATTATAGCAATGAAAGAGGAGAGAACGCAGGCGGCAGCAAAAAAGTAGCATGTGACAGTCCGTCCACATGCTACTTTTTTGCAGTTGCTTAAGTTACTTAATGAACAACATTTCCTGGTAAGATGGCAGCGGCCACAAATCATCGGCCACCATATTTTCCAACGTATCGGCATATTCGCGCACGGCATTCATCGCTGGGATGATTTTCTTCAGGGCATGATCCGCCTCTTCAAAGACGGACGCACCTTCATGTGCCAGAGTCATATCCAATTCGGCTGTACTGTCTTGCAGGCAGCGTACCAGTTCGGTAATGCGGTCCAGCGTGTTGGTATCGAAGGTGTAACCGACTGCTTTGAGGTTGGCGCAGGTCATGGCCAGTTCACTTTGGTAACGAATTGCGGCTGGGAAAATCATCGTCTTGGCAATTTTGGCCGTGAGCTTGGCTTCAACCGCCACCGCCATCGCGTATTGCTCCAGCTTCACTTCGACGCGGCTTTCTACCTCACGCGGGGAGAGGACGCGATACTTCTTGAACAGCTCGACGGCCGCTTCACTGCCAAACGCGGGAATTGCGTCCACGGAAGTGCGTAAGTTGGCCAGGCCGCGATCTTCTTCTGCCTCTTTGTGCCAGGCTTCTGAATACCCATCCCCATTAAAGATGATACGGCCGTGTTCCACCAAAATGTCTTGCAGCAAGCTCTGAATGGCTCCGTCCAGCTTGCTGGCATCGCCGTCCGTCGCCGCTTCCAGCTTGGTGGCAATGTAATCAATGGACTCGGCAATGATAGTGTTGAGCACCATGAGCGGCGTAGCAATAGATTGATTAGAGCCCACCGCGCGGAACTCAAACTTGTTGCCAGTGAAGGCGAACGGGCTGGTTCGGTTGCGGTCGCCGGAGTGTAATGGCAGCGGCGGCAATGTATCCACACCAATATTGAGTGTAGATTTTGCCTTTGAGCTTTTCGCTCCCCCCGCCTTTATTTGTTCAAACACGTCCGTTAGCTGGTCACCCAGAAAGATAGAAATGATAGCTGGCGGTGCTTCGTTTGCGCCCAGGCGATGGTCGTTGCCTGCCGAGGCGATAACAGAACGCAAAAGAGGAGCATGTTTGTCAACCGCACGAATAACCGCCGCACAGAAAACCAGAAAACGGGCGTTGTCGTGCGGCGTATCGCCCGGATCGAGTAGATTGCCAAGAGACGGGCTGCCGAAGGAGAAATTAACGTGCTTGCCAGAGCCATTGACGCCGGCAAACGGTTTTTCATGAGTCATGCAAACCATGCCATACTTTTCTGCCACACGCTTAAGCATGATCATCAACAATTGCTGGTGATCAGTGGCAACGTTGGCATTTTCGTAGACGGGTGCGACTTCAAACTGGCCAGGAGCCACTTCATTGTGGCGCGTTTTTACCGGCACGCCCAGTTTGTATAGCTCACGCTCAGTTTCCATCATGCAGGCCAGTACGCGCTCTGGGATGGCCCCAAAGTAATGATCATCAAACTCTTGGCCTTTGGCCGGGGCTGCACCAAACAGGGTGCGGCCAGCGGTCATGAGGTCTGGGCGAGCCAGGAAAAAGTTGCGGTCGATGAGGAAATATTCCTGTTCCGGGCCAGCAGTGGAGGCCACCAGGCTGCCATCTGCATCGCCAAACAGCTCTAGGACGCGCTGTGTCTGGGTGTTGAGTGCTTTCATGGCGCGAAGCAGGGGCGTCTTTTTGTCTAACGCCTCGCCAGTCCAGGAGACAAAAGCAGTGGGGATGCAAAGGGTGGTGCCGTTGGGGTTTTCTAGAATGTAGGCGGGGCTGGTAACATCCCAGGCAGTGTAGCCACGGGCTTCAAAGGTGGGGCGGATACCGCCAGTGGGGAAGCTAGAGCCATCTGGTTCACCCTGGATGAGCTGTTCGCCCGTGAATTCAGCAATGGCTGCGCCGTCGCCGTTGGGCGAAAGGAAGCTGTCGTGCTTCTCGGCGGTAAGGCCGGTGAGCGGGAAAAAGACATGGGCATAATGGGTAGCCCCTTTCTCAATAGCCCAATCTTTCATGGCAGAGGCAACCACATCGGCCGTGGAGGTATCTAGCGGTGCCCCTTTTTGGATGGTGCCCATGATGGATTTGTACACGGGCTTGGGCAGGCGCTGCTTCATAACGGCCGTACTAAACACGTTCGAGGCAAATAACTCTTTGGTTGGTGTTTCAGCAAAGTTCAGCGGTTCAGAAATTGGCTTGTAGTTAATCACTGCTGATATTGCATCTAATCTCGCTTTATTTCCACTCATTTTGTTCTCCTCAAAATATTCCTTTATTTCGTGAACCTCCCACAGGTTCATAAATTGTTTGCCTTTCTGGCAAAAACCTGCGGGAGGTCGCTGGTACAGGCTCTTGCCAACAAAAAAGACGCCTCCGCTCAGAATGCCTTTTGGGGGTTTCTGGGCAGGGGCGTCTTGGCCTTAACAACTATTTTATTTACAAGTTAGCAATTTTAGCTGTGGCGCATAGGTTCGTCAAATAGATGATCTGTGGCAAAATATACGGGATGCCCTTGTGCAAATTGACCAAAAAACAATGGCCAACCTTTGGCGAGGCGGCGCGGCAGTGCAACGTCATTACTTGACATATAACATAGATACTATAAGATTGCCGCGCTTTATTGTAAAAGCCAAGAAGCATCTTGAACGAAAAATAATTTGGCTTTTACTTGAGCAAACCACAGAGAAATCGTGCTTTGGTTTTCAAAGCTCTTGCTGTGCTTTGCTACATTTGGGAAGAAGTGGCATTGTAAAACTGCAAGAAATTTGGTTGCGGCCGCTGGTTTGAATCCCTGCGCTGCTTGGCGTTTCCCTCAGATTCAACCAGAAACGCAGTTTGGTTGTCCCTGATTTCACCTGCTCCCTGAACCAACCGCCCGTTTGCTTTGGCGAAGAGCTAGCAAAAGCTGGCTGCAATCGAACAAAAAAATCCATTGGTAGTGTGTTTATTTGGAAATTGCTCTCCGTTCATCGCTAATCAGCATGTGGCTTTGGTCACGGCCGTTTATAGGGAATGTATGTGGCAGTTAGCTAAAAATTTAGCGGCACTGCTTGTCGGAACGGCCGTTATGCGGCTGATTGGCTTGGCGACCACTCTGTTTGTGGCGCGTGCGCTCGGCCCAGATCGCTTCGGCGAATTTTCCTTCGCCTTTACCGCCTTTGTTTTATTTAGCCTGGTGGCGAACCTGGGGTTAGAGAATTTGGTAGTGCGCCGGGTTGCTCGGCACGAAGGTGAGCTAACCCTCTTCTTGGGGGACGCCGCGTTGATCAAGCTGCTGGCAGTGCCAGTTGGGCTTTTGATTGTTTGGGTGCTGAACGGACAAACGCGCATCCCGTTTTGGCTAACATTATGGCTAGCTGGCTACGGGCTGGGCCACGCGCATTTGATGTTTCAATGTGCGGTGTTTCGTGGCTTGGAGCGGATGGAGCGGCAAACCTGGCTGGTGTCACTGGAAGCGGTTTTGATTTTTGTGGGGGCGTTTACGGCCGTTCGCTTGTTCGACAGCCCCACTTGGGTAGCAGGAGCCTACTGTTTTGGGGCTTGGGGGGCGTCGTTACTGGGGCATTTATGGCTGCGGCAGCAAGTAGGAAGGTTACAGTATCGTCTAGACACCTCCCGGCTGCGTGTATTACTGCGCCAGACGCTTCCCTTCAGCTTGGGCATCACCGGATTTTTGCTATTTGATCGGCAAGCATCGCTGTTGGTTTACTTGTTTGATTCGGAAACGGCCGTTGGCTGGTACAACGCCGTCTATTTCCTCATTTTGGCCACGTCCAACGTGCCCATGATTGTGCTGAATGCACTTTTCCCTCATCTTTCTCGTGAAGGCGTGCAGCCCAATAAGCAGCAGCTTCAGCACACAATTCGTACCGCCCTTCGCTATTTGAACATTATCAGCTTTCCCGTGGCTATTTGCTTCTTTGCCCTGGCACCAACCATCATCCAGCTATTTTACGGCGAGGCGTATTTACCCGCTGTGCCGGTGATGCGTCTGCTGGCGTTGGGCATTCCGGGGCTGTTCATTACCGTCTTTTTGCACGGTACGCTGCAAAGCAACGACCGGCAGACCGTCACAGCCTGGGGCGTGTGGCTTGGCTTGTTGTCACTGCCCGCTGTCGCCTGGGTAATCAGCCGAGGCGGCGTGCTGTGGGGAGCCTGGGCATATGCCATTACAACCAACCTGTTGGCCATCCTGTTTTTGATCTTCATTTGGCAAGACGTGCGCCGCCTGGATTGGCGCAACAGCTTTGCATCGCCATTGGTGGCCGCTGGGGGAATGGTGATCATTTTTGCAGTGGGGCAGGTGATGCCCTGGCCGCTGCTAACGGGGTTGGCACTGCTTGGCTATGCGCTGGTGCTGTGCGCCAATGGGCTGATCCGGGCGGAGCTACGTGGTTTGTTGACCCGTCAGTTGGCAAAACTATGAACCAAATGATTTTATGACAGAGCTTACGTATCGTGTACAGGTAGACAGGATTATTGAGGCAGTCGATGGCGCAGCGTGGGATGCGTTGTGTGGGGAACGGCCGTTTACCACTGTCTATTGGCTCAAATTTTTGGAGCTGGTTTTTTTGGATTATGAGCCTACCTATCTTCAGCTTTGGCAGGGGGAGCAGTTGGTCGCGGGGGCCGTTTGCCTGCCGCAGCAGCACTTCCATTTATCCGCTTACCTGAAAAATAAAGTTTTACATAATGTTGCGGCACGGGCGTTGGCCTGGCTGCCACCGTATGCATGTGTGCTGCCCCTGTTCTTGCGAGACGGCTTGCTGCTGCATCCGGAGGTGGAAACGGGCGTTTGGCTTCCCATCCTCCTGGCAGAAATTGAGAAGCTGTCGCGCCAGCGGTGGGCACCTTTTACTTATTTAGGCAACCTCTCAGCAGAAATGGGTATTGTTGGGCAGCAGCATGCCTTTGTTACATTGCCCATCCTTCAAGACACTTATCTCAACATCGTTTGGGACAATTTTGATGATTACCTGCGCCATCTGACGGCCAAACGACGAAAACGAGTAAAAACATATCGTCAGAATGCCCAAGAGGCTGGCGTGGTGATGCATGAAGCGACGTTGGAATCATCATTGCGGCCGCAGATCGAGGGGCTGATGTATGGCGTGGCAGCGAAACATGCCAACGTGTTATTGTATCGCCCAGACTTTTTGCAACGCGCCAACGATTATTTACTGCCAGAGACAGTTTGCGCGTTGGTTGCCTGCGTAGACCAGGAACCAGCAGCTTGTATTACGCTTTTTCATAGCGGTGGTGAAATGGTGGCAAAGTGGAGCGGCATGAATTATGCGTTGACCCATAAATCCTACGCCTACCACTATTTGATGATTGAAATTGTGAGAAAAGCAATCGAGCTGGGCGTTAAACGGCTAGATTTGGGGCCAACCTCTTACGTATTGAAGCGACAGCTAGGGGCCACTTTTGAAGACCGTGTGGCCGGTTTAAAGGTGGGTATACGGCCGTTCAATACTCTGTTTCGGCAACTGATGGTCAGCAAAATGGCGGCAGATGCCTAGGTCTGAGCAAAGGTTATTTGTAGGCATTTGCGAGTGAGAAAACGAACCACAGCAATAAAATGTTGGCGCGATTGTAAACGCTTATTTTTGAGGAGGTAACGCTTGACCATTACCAATAACGGCCGTGTTTTTCTAACGGATGGCGTCATACGTCGCACGCTGGCAGCGGCCCGTGCCCTGGGCAAAGAAGGCGTTCCCGTCACCTGTGGGGAAGAGACAAGGGGCAATCTCACATTTCTCTCCCGCTACTGTGACAATCGCTTCAAATACCCATCGCCGCGCAAGAAAACGGCCGCATTTGTTGCCGCGCTGGTGGAATACCTCACGCGAAACCCCCATGAAGTTCTTATGCCCATGGAACAAGACTCGCTGGATATTATTCTCAGCCGTCGGGCCGACTTTGAGGCGGTCACCAGGCTACCGTTTGTAGACAACGCCACCTATCGCGTCTTCCGCGACAAGGCGCAAACGGTGAAACTGGCAGAAAAAATCGGCATTCCCCATCCCAAAACCGTCTTTCCCACAAACCCAAACAGCCTGGCAGAAGAGGTTATTGGCCTGAAGTTCCCGGTGGTCATTAAACCGCGTGGCAACTGGGCCAGCCGGGGGGTCGAGGTGGCTCACAATTTGGCAGAGTTGGAAACGCTGTTTGCTGACGTTCATGCGGAATTTCCTTTCCCACTCATTCAGGAGAAGATTCCACCGGGGGAGCAATACCATGTTTGTTGCTTGATGGATGAGAACTCAAAGTTAACGGCCGTTTGTACCCAAAAAGAGCTCCGCCATCACCCCCACTTTGAAGGCATCGGTGCCAGCACCGTCCAGATGAGCGTTGACCGACCTGATTTGGTAGACCTGACTGTGCAACTGCTCCAGGCCAACAACTGGTACGGCGTTGCCAACTCAGACATCATGATAGACCCGCGCAACAGCACCCCCATGCTCATGGAAGTAAATCCCCGCTTTTGGGGGCCGCTGCAATCCAGCATCCATGCCGGAGTCAACTTCCCACATTTGCTTTACCGACTAGCCCGTGGTGAAAAAGTAGACCCTGTGCTCACCTACAAGCTCGGCGTTATAAATCGTTCTTTCTTGCCGTACGACATCCTCCACTTCCTATCAAATCCAGAGCGGTTCAGGCTCCAACCAAGTTTTTTCGACTTCTTTGGAGAAAATGTGCATTTCGACATTTTATCCTGGCGCGATCCGCTGCCCGTGCTGGGCTTTGGTCTTACTGTGGGCCGCTACCTGTTCGACCCCGAAGTATGGGCGCGTCTGGCGCACATGGAGCGATTTGGTGCCTTTTTGGCGAAGGTATCTGGTCAAGAAAAAATTACCCAACAAAACCCGTTCGACTTGCAAAGCAAATCACAGAAGCGATTTTGAAAACCGAAGCGTAATGCCTATGTGATCTGCTCAGGTAAAAACCAATTTTGAGAGCATTCTAATTCAAAATCCATTTTGGTTTTTACAAAAGATGGAGAAATTGAAAAAAATGTTACTGGATAAAGTTCGTGAAAACAGTGTTGCCGTCGTTTCGTTTGTAATTGCTGTCATCTTGGCAGGCATCATCCTGTTTGTGCTGCCCCAGGAGCGCGAGGTGCGCAGTTTGGGAATCTTTTTATTCAAACTGCTGCCGTTCCTATTTGCTAGTTTGGCTATTGCCTCGGTAAAGCGGGATGTGCTGCAAAACAAATATTTTCAATATTTGCTCATCATCGGCAGCTACTTGTTGTTTTTTACCTATCTGATTCCCAAGATCATTTTCCATAGAGGGGCGTTTGAAGAGTTGTACAACATTCTGCTCATAACCGCGCCATACATCATTTTGTGTTTTGTGCTGGCGTACCGGCTGGGTGGTGCCAATGGCAATCAAACATTCCGGCTATCTATTGCCCTGCTTTTGATTATGGTTTCTGGCATTGAGGATTTGGCTTATTTTACGGTGAATTATGACCCTACCTGGGTTTTCCCGGAGCGATGGGAGTGGGTGACGCATATCGCGGTTCGCATTGGGCGCGCCCCCACCCGCAACGAGATTATTGTCTTTGCCATTGTGCATTTTATTTTGGCATTTGGCGTGTTGGTTCTGCCTTTTGAAAAACTAAAACGGTATTTCCGGCCAGCGCAATGGCAACTGCTAGCGCAGGATTAAGCAAATTGGTCACAAGTAACGAACAACAAAACTGAAAACGGCCGAGGAGGTGGAACCAATGAAAGTTGTACTTGTCGGGGAGTTTTCGCCACCATTTGATGCGTTGACACTTTACAACTTAACTCTGGCAGAAAAACATCAGGCGGCGGACGATCAGACTGAAATTGTCGATATGATGGTTTTGAATGAGGCTGGGGGCAGTCATTTTATGGCGTTTTTGCGGCAGCTTTTTGTGGCGGCTCGCGGTGCAGAACGTATTCATTATTTAACGCATGGGTACGATCGTACATCTATCTTCTACCTGTTTTTTGCACTACTTCTTGGTTGGCTACGCGGTAGTGCTGTCGATGTTACCATTCATCCTGAACTGTTTGCGTTCTTTGGGCCATTGCGAAGCCATCATGTGGGGAAGCCGCTGCTGCGCCTTTGCTTTCGCTGGGCCAGCATCATTTATTGCGGTAATGAGACGGTGGCAGAGACAGTTGTGTTGCTGGGTGGGGCAGAAGAGAAATGTGTGGTGCAACGGCCGTATCTACCGTGGCCTGAAACCCCATTGCAGCAGCCCGAGTTGGCAGCGTTTGTCGAGAGCAATCCATCGTTGGTGTTGCTGTTTGTCTCTGAAGAGAGTCGTTTTTTGCGCAGTGAAGCGGTGGCTTTGGTGCGACGCTGGTACGGTCTGCAATCCCCTAGTTTTGTCATCATACCAGAAGCCGGGGTGAATGTGCATGAGATTGCCGGATTGCAAGAGGAGCAATATTTTGTGTGGCAAGAGTGCTGCCGCGCCGAGATTACCTATTTGCTTTCGCGGGCGTCGTTGGTGATACGGCCGTTGCAATGTATGGGGCAGTCGTTTGTGCCAGATTACGCCTTCATGCTAGAACGGCCGCGCCGGGTGGGTGACTATTTTGACACGGGCTTGGGGTTAACCATTATTCGCAAGGGCAAGGGGCTGAGTGGCCAATTTGTGAGCCAGCCCCTTAGCAGCCAGCCCGCACCGCTAAACCAGCGCATTCTGGATGTGTTGCCTCAGGTTGGCCGTGCCCTGTTTTTAGGTGTTTTTAGCCCCACCGCCGATGAGGAGACGATGATCAACCAAGCCTTCTGCCTGGAAATGGAAAGGGCTGGCCTTACCGTGGCAAGCATTAAAATGCCGGAGGACAATTTTGACAGCCAGCAGAGCGGCAGCTTTATAACCTTTTTAGGCAAGATTAGTCGGCTGCTCAAGCAAAATGATTTGCTACTTTATTCCACGCAAGGGTTTACACGGCCAAGCCTGCTGCTGCTGCTGGGCAGCACGGTGCTCGGCTGGCTGCGCGGCAAAAAGGTGTATGTATTGTTTCAGAGGGATGCGTTCAGCTTTTTTACGCAGCTACGCAGTCGGAATGCGGGGTTGCCGCTGCTCTTTACGGCATTCACCCTGGCTGAGGGCATTCTCACGATGGACGAAGATAGCTATCGCGCTGCCTTGCAGTACAAAAACGCCCCGGAAAAGTTTCATATTATCCAGCCGGATTGGTCCCAGCTATGCCCAAAGACAAAGCCAACATTGGCACCCACAACGGCCGTTTTGCCCCAAAATGATTCCGCCTTTTCTACCCAGCTTGCGTCTGGGTTAGCCCAAAAGGCGGTTTGGCAAACATCTGACCAGCTACGTTCATTTCGGGTACGGCCGTTGCAGTGCAATGGTGAGTTAGTCGCTCATGAGCAAGCCGCACTCATTGAACCATCAGCAGCGGAGAATGACGAGATGGATTCTGCTGGCGTCATCGTCATCCCTAAAGCAAATCCCCAAAGCCTGGATAGCTTGCTGGGTGGGACTAATTAAGCAGGCACCAGCTCTCTGCGGAGGAAGTCTGCGAGGATGCGCTGCTCCAGCTCAGCTTTGGTCCGACCTAGATACAAACCAAAACGATTTTCTTCCAGGCGTGACTCGACGGCTAGCCAAACTGCATCGTCCCGATAGCAGGGAAGGGCCACCCCGGTTACCGTGATGGGCGGATCTTCTTTTAACAAGCCTTGCAAAGCGTCCCACTGGTCGGGAAAGAGGCGGTCGGCTCGGAGATCGTAATTTTGTTGTAAACGGCCGTCTGCTAACAGAGCCGTTGCCACCGCTTCGCACAAAAGCATCACTTCACGCCCATCACTTTTTACAACTTCACGCCGCTCATCGGCGGCATAGGCGTAAATCTTCTGGCCATCCCCCGATTCAAATACAGGTGCCCAAAAATCAACTTCGCCAGGTACGCGCTTTTTCAGGTAAAACAACGGCCGTCGCAAAGCCAGCGTGTGCATATTCACCCCACGCACGTGCAGCTTGTCGCTAGGGCCAGCTGCACCCAAAATACCCGCATCATGTAAATAATCTGTCAGATATTCCCGCACCTTGGCCAGCTCCACATGGCGGAAGATGGGGCCACCGGGCGTGGTGGCCGTCACCTCGCTGCCGATTGTGTACACCGGATAAATTCCTCGGGCGCGACGGGCAATAAACAGGTAAGTTGGCAGCCGAGCCAGGTGAATCAACTGGACAAGCCGCTCCTGAATAGGAGCAAGCAATTCACTGGGATGTTCGCGTTCCAGCCGAACGCCCAGCAATTTTACGTAAAATTGCTTTTGCGTCCCTTGGTGGGCCACATAAATGGGGATTTCAAAGATGCTGCCCGCATGAACCGTGGAGGTGATTATTTCCACACGGGCAAGATATGGCACCTGGTCTGCGTTTACGGCCGTATTGCGTTCAAGTGTAATTCTCATAAGACCACTCCTGTAGCTGACGGATAGCACTTTGCCGTCCGCCAGCTACATCAACATTACTCTTTACAACTCACCAGATGATTAATCGCCAACAGTCGCCACGGCATCCTTAGCCGACGGCCCAAATTCTGGGTAGCTGGTGGTGAAATGTTCTGAAATGTCCAGCCCTTCGATCTCTTCTTCGGGAGAGACGCGAATGCCAATGGTCACTTTCATGAGGTAGAATAGGGTGCCCATCGTGATAAACGCCCAGGCAGAGATAACCACCGTGCCAAGCAGCTGAATGCCCAACTGGGCAAAGCCACCGCCGTAGAACAAACCCGCAATGGCACCCATGTCTGTCAGCGTTCCGGCAGCTGGGTAAGCAAAAAGACCAACCGCAATTGTGCCCCACATGCCGTTTAGACCGTGCACTGCTATGGCACCAACCGGATCATCTACTTTCAAAATGCGCTCTACAAAATCAATGCCGTAAACCAGCACTGGGCCCGCAATCAAGCCAATGAGGATGGCACCTACTGGCGTTACGTTCGCCGTACCGGCCGTAATTGCGACCAGGCCCCCCAAGGCACCATTTAACGCCATCTCTGTGGAGGGATGACCCACTTTTAGCCAGTTGACCAGCAGTGCCGAAATGGCTCCGGCCGCAGCCGCCAGCGTTGTGGTTACAGCCACAAAGGCAATGCCAGGATTCATGCCAGACAGCGTGCTGCCTGCGTTAAAGCCAAACCAGCCCATCCACAAAATGAAGACGCCCAATGCGGCCAGCGTCAGGCTGTGGCCAGGAATCGTGTTGCTGCTGCCATCCTTGTTGAACTTGCCAATGCGCGGCCCCAAAACTTTGGCCGCTGCCAGAGCCGCAAAACCGCCCACAGCATGAACAATTGTCGAACCAGCAAAATCGACAAAGCCCAGCTCGGCCAGCCAGCCGCCACCCCAATGCCAATGGCCAGAAATGGGGTAGATGAAGCCAGTAATTACGACGCTGTAAATCAAGTAAGATTTGAATTTGAGTCGTTCGGCTACTGCCCCAGAGACAATGGTAGCAGCGGCAGCCGCAAACATGAGCTGGAAGAGAAAATCTACCCAGCTATAGGCATCAAAGGCCGCCGGGTCCAATTCCGTTAAGAAAAAGTTGGAGGTGCCAATGAAGCCGCCCGCCGAGGAGCCGTACATGAGGCCAAAGCCCACCGCAAAAAAGAGCAGTGCGCCGCCCGAAAAGTCAATCAGGTTTTTCATGAGCAGGTTGGCGGCGTTTTTAGCGCGTGAAAAACCGCTCTCGACCATGGCAAAGCCCGCTTGCATCCAGAAGACTAGCACCGAACCCAGGAACAGCCAGATGGTGTCGATCTGTATCACCAGCGCGTCCACCGAGGTGTCTTGGGCGTAAGTGGGTTTGCTGCTGAGAATGAACAAAATGCCGAGGGCGACGGCCGTTGCCCCAATTTTTAACAGTCGCTTTTTATTTCTCTGAAACACAATCCTCTCCTTTTTCTACTTGTTGTTGTGACCAAACAAAAAATGCCTCCGCGAACTAGGTGCGTTTAAGGCAAAATCCTTGTTCGGGAGGCATCATGGCCAAAATTGATATTCAACTGTTTTCAACTTTAGCCCAGCAACGGCCGTTGCGTCAATCACACTTTCTCCCCCAAATTGGCAGAAAGATTTTTCTGTTGGCTTGGTGAAAATGCACAAAATCAAGTCGTCAACTCAACATAATCATTCAAAATGCGCAAAAATTCACAAATTACCGAATCAGCAGCAGCAGATTTCGTGCAAACTTGACGAACACAAAGAATGCTGCTGTTTTGTATACTTTTTTATACCCACGAAAAAGCTGCATCTGACAGTTGGTTTGGGAAGGCCAAGTCAGGGCGGCAAACAACTTGAACCAAGCATTTCATACCTTGCATTTGTGCAAGTTCAAACTTTGTAGATAACGACCCGGCACTTCATTGTTGGGCTTTTGGCATCTTTGCTATTGGCAAAGAACGGTCCCTTTACAAATGAACAGAACACCGATGAGGAGAGGAAAGATGAAAAAGGTTCAGGCAGCACAACCATCTTTGGAATTGGGTAAAACTGATCTCGCAGAGGGTGACCAGCGTCGCCGCAATGGTTTCCCGGCTGCACAAGGCTTGTACAACCCTCAATTTGAACGGGACGCCTGCGGCATGGGCTTCGTAGTGGATGTGCAGGGACGGCCGTCTCACACCATCATCCAGCAAGCCCTCACCGTTTTAGAACGCCTCACCCATCGCGGCGCCAAAGGTGCCGAAGCCAACTCTGGCGACGGTGCGGGGATCATGCTCCAGCTTCCCCACCAATTTTTGCAACAGCAAGCTGCTCAGCTCGGTATTCACCTCCCTGAGCTTGGTGAGTACGGCGTGGGGATGCTCTTTATGCCGCAAGACCCTGTTCTGCGAAAGCGGTGTGAGCAGGTGATGGCGCGGATCATCGCCGAGGAGGGGCAGAAGCTGCTGGGCTGGCGCACGGTGCCGACCTGTAACAAGAGTTTGGGGGAAACGGCCGTTTCCGGGGAGCCATTCATTCGCCAACTATTTATTCAAAAGCAATATTTAACGCAAACCGATCCGCTGGCCTGGGAGCGTAAGCTGTTCATTATTCGCCGCCGTGCCGAAAAAGAGATTGCGCCGTTGGTGGACGACGACACGTTTTATATCCCCAGCCTGTCCGGCCGTACTATCGTCTACAAAGGGCAATTCCTCTCTGAGCAGCTCCCCGAATATTATCCAGACCTCAGTGACCCAATGCTGGAAAGTGCGCTGGCGCTGGTGCATTCCCGCTTCAGCACCAATACCTTCCCTAGCTGGGCACGTGCCCATCCGTACCGCACCGTCATCCACAACGGCGAAATCAACACCATTCGCGGCAACGTCAACTGGTTCAAGGCGCGTGAAGCCCACTTTGCCTCGCCGCTGTTCAGCGATGAGCTGGACAAGGTGCTGCCCATCGTGGATGAAACGGGCAGCGACACCGGGCGGCTGGACAACGTGCTGGAATTTTTGGTGCTGGCTGGTCGTTCGCTGCCAGAAACGGTGATGATGATGATCCCTGAGCCATGGCACAAACATGATCAAATGTCCCCAGAAAAGCGCGCCTTTTACGAATACCACAGCCACCTGATGGAGCCGTGGGACGGCCCGGCGGCGATTGGCTTTACCGATGGCTCTGTAGTGGGGGCGGTGCTGGATCGGAATGGGTTACGGCCGTCTCGCTACGTCGTCACCAAAGATGGCCGGGTCATCATGGCTTCTGAGGTGGGCGTGCTGGAGATTGATCCGGCCAACGTGGCTTACAAAGGCCGCCTGGAACCAGGGCGGATGCTGCTGGTAGACACTAGCCTGGGGCGCATTGTTGGCGATGAGGAACTTAAAAAGCAGATTGCGGGGGAACGGCCGTACCAAAACTGGCTCGACGACAACCGAATCCGGCTGGCCGACATTCCCTCGGTGGCAAATTTGGAACAGTCAGAAACAGACATCCATCTGCACACCGAAGATGCCGTGTTGCAGCACCAAAAAGCGTTTGGCTACACCTTTGAAGATTTACGGATGATCATTGCCCCGATGGCGCGGGACGGCAAAGAAGCCCTCGGCTCGATGGGCGACGACACGCCGCTGGCGGTACTGTCTGACAAGCCACAGCCGCTGTACAGCTACTTCAAGCAGCTTTTTGCCCAGGTGACCAACCCGCCGCTGGATGCCATCCGCGAGGAGCTGGTGACCAGCACGGAGACGCTGCTGGGCAGCGAGGGCAATTTGCTGAACCCGCAAGCGGCAAGCTGTCGCCAAATTAGCCTGCCGCATCCTATTTTGACGGATGATGAGCTGGCTAAACTGCGCCATTTAGAAATAAATGATTCGCGCTCCGGCCGGGCTCCTGACCGTGCCGGCAAGTGGCTCGGTGAGGACACCGGCCACAGCAAAAGCAGTCGTGCGTTTCAGACGGCCGTTCTCCCCATCCTCTACAAAGTGAAACATGGCGGCGACGGTTTGGAAACTGCTCTGGATCGCCTGTTCCGTGCCGCCGATGACGCTATTGGCAGCGGCGCAAATTTGCTAATTTTGTCCGACTTGGGCATTAGCCGCGACTGCGCCGGGATGCCTGCGCTGCTGGCGACGGCGGGACTGCACCACCACCTCATCCGGCAGGGCACGCGCACCCAGGTTAGCCTCATCGTCGAGTCTGGCGAGCCGCGTGAGGTACATCATTTTGCCACTTTGCTGGGCTACGGCGCAGATGCCATCAACCCCTACCTGGCCTTTGCTACGCTGCGCGACCTCATCCGCAAGCAGCTACTCACCGACGTGCCCTACCATCAGGCCGAAAGCAAATATGTGAAAGCCGTTGTCCAGGGGGTCATCAAAATTTTGTCCAAAATGGGCATCTCCACCGTCCAAAGCTACCGGGGGGCGCAGATTTTTGAGGCGTTGGGGCTGCACACGGAGTTAGTCGCCAAATATTTCACGGGCACACCCAGCCGCATTCAGGGGTCAGATATTCATTTGCTGGCCAAAGAGGTACAGATGCGGCACGAGCAGGCCTTCCCGGAACGGCCGTCTGGCAGTAGCGCGCTCCCCACTGGCGGCAAGTATCAGTATCGGGAAGAGGGTGAGTACCATCTATTTAACCCGGTCACGGTTCATCGCCTGCAACACGCCGTCCGCACCAACGATTATGAGACGTACAAAAAATATGCTGAGGATGTAAACGGCCGTTCCCACCAATTTGCTACCTTACGTGGTCTGCTTAAACTCAAAAAAGTGGCTGAACCTATCCCGCTAGAGGAAGTGGAATCGGTTGAGGCGATTTGCCGCCGCTTCAAAACAGGGGCGATGTCCTACGGCTCGATTAGCCAGGAGGCGCACGAGGCGTTGGCCGTCGCCATGAACCGCATCGGCGGCAAGAGCAACACAGGCGAGGGCGGTGAAGACCCAGCCCGCTACACCCCAGACAAAAACGGCGATTCTCGGAATTCAGCGATTAAACAGGTGGCAAGCGGCCGTTTCGGGGTCACCAGTCAATATCTCACCGAAGCGCAGGAAATCCAGATAAAAATGGCGCAGGGGGCGAAACCTGGCGAGGGTGGGCAGCTGCCGGGGCGCAAGGTGTACCCCTGGATTGCTCGCGTGCGCTACTCCACCCCCGGCGTGGGGCTAATTTCGCCGCCGCCACATCATGATATTTACTCCATCGAAGATTTGGCGCAGCTCATCTTCGATCTGAAAAATGCCAATCCAGAGGCGCGTATTAACGTGAAGCTCGTATCCGAAGTGGGCGTGGGAACGATTGCCGCTGGTGTCGCCAAGGGTCATGCTGATGTCATTCTCATCAGCGGGCACGATGGCGGCACCGGCGCATCGCCCCAAACCAGCATCAAGCACGCGGGTTTGCCCTGGGAATTGGGCGTGGCCGAGACGCACCAGACGCTGCTGCTCAACGGCCTGCGCGACCGCGTGGTTGTGGAAACCGACGGCCAGCTCAAAACCGGGCGGGATGTGGTCATGGCCGCCCTGCTGGGCGCGGAGGAGTATGGCTTTGCCACCGCGCCGCTGGTGACGCTGGGCTGCATCATGATGCGCGTTTGCCATCTCAACACCTGCCCGGTGGGCGTGGCGACGCAAAACCCGGAGCTGCGTAAAAAGTTCACGGGCGATCCGCAGCATGTGGTGAACTTCATGCGCTTCATTGCCCAGGATATGCGGGAAATCATGGCCGAGCTGGGCTTCCGCACGATTGACGAGATGGTGGGGCGCACGGATCGGCTGGAAGTGAGTGAGGCGATTGACCATTGGAAACTGCAGGGGATTGATTTGACACCCGTGCTGTACCGTCCGAATAAAAGTGAGAATGTGGGGCATTTGTTGGCAAACGGCCGTAAACGACCCCAACAGCACGGATTGGAAGAAACGCTCGATAACCTGATGCTGCTGGATTACTGTCGCCCCGCTCTGGAGAATGGTGAGTCGGTGGAAGGGGAGTTCACCATCGGCAACCAGCACCGCGCCGTGGGCACCACGCTGGGCAGCGCGATTACCCGTCGGCACGGCATGGCTGGCCTGGCCGAAGACACAATCTGGCTGACGTTTAACGGTTCGGCCGGGCAGAGTTTTGGCGCATTTATCCCGCAAGGGCTGACGCTGGAATTGGCGGGCGACGCCAACGATTACGTAGGCAAGGGGCTGTCGGGCGGCAAGCTGGTCATCTATCCACCCAAAACTGCCACTTTTGCTGCTGAGGAAAACATCATCATTGGCAACGTGGCGCTGTACGGCGCGACGGGCGGCGCGGCCTTCATTCGCGGCGTGGCGGGGGAGCGGTTTGCCGTGCGGAATTCGGGGGCAACGGCCGTTGTCGAGGGCGTAGGCGATCATGGCTGTGAATACATGACGGGTGGCCGCGTGGTCATCCTGGGGCAGACAGGGCGCAACTTTGCCGCCGGGATGTCTGGCGGGGTGGCTTACGTGCTGGATTGGGACGGCCGTTTCCACGAACGGTGCAATCAAGAAATGGTTGATCTGGAACCGGTACACAGCACCGCCGATATTGAGGAGCTGGAAAAGTTGATCTACGCCCACATGGAAGCCACCCGCAGCGATCTGGCCTGGAAGATCCTGTGCATGTGGGACAACGTGGTGCGCCACTTTGTGAAGGTGATGCCCCGCGACTACAAGCTCATGCTTCAAGCCTTCAACCAGGTGGCTCAAAATGGCACGCTGGTTGGGGATGAATTGGCGATGGCGGCGTTTCAGGCGCGGCAGCGGCAACTCGTCAAAGCATAATTTTTTTAACGCAAAGAACGCAAAGAAGCAGAGGGCGCAAAGAAAACTCTTTTTATTTCTTTGCCCCTTTGCCCCTTTGCGTCAATTTGTTTGTACGACTCATTGAATGCACTGTTTCAAAAGTTGTATAAATTTGTCATTCTGAATGGAGCGCAGCGCAATGAAGAATCCCTCTAAACTTTGCCAGCTAGGACCTTTTCTCGCGGACAAGGTATGCTCTATTTTTGTACCGTAGGGATTCTTCGCTTCGCTCAGAATGACAATTTTGCAAAATGGTGAATTGCTTTTGAAACGGTATGCTGAACTCGGAAGGGGAACATCATGGCCAAGCCAACAGGATTTTTGGAATTTGAACGAGAGGCGGCGGGGGAACGGCCGTTAACCGAGCGCATTCACGATTGGGAACCGATTCACCTGCATTTGCCAGAGGAGCGGCTGAACCAGCAGGCGGCGCGGTGTATGGATTGCGGCATTCCCTTTTGCCACAAAGGGACGATTTTGAACGGGATGACCTCTGGTTGCCCGCTGAACAATCTCATCCCGGAGTGGAACGATTTGGTCTACCGGGGCTTGTGGCGCGAGGCGTATGAGCGGCTGGCGCGGACTAATAACTTCCCGGAATTTACCGGGCTAGTCTGCCCCGCGCCATGCGAAGCCGCCTGCACGCTGGGCATCCACGACCCGGCGGTGACGATTAAAAATATTGAAATCGCCATCATCGAGCGGGCTTTTGAGGAGGGCTGGGTGCTGCTCAACACGCCCGCCAGCCGCACAGGCAAAACCGTCGCTATCATTGGCTCTGGCCCCGCCGGGCTGGCCGCCGCCGACGAGCTAAACAAGGCGGGCCACAGCGTCACCGTCTACGAACGCGCCGACCGTATTGGTGGGCTGCTGATGTACGGCATCCCCAATATGAAGCTGGGCAAAGATGTGGTGCAGCGGCGCATTGATCTGCTTGCGGAGGCGGGGATTCAGTTTGTAACCAATTGTGAGGTGGGGCGGGATGTAACGGCCGTTCAACTCCAAAACCAATTCGACGCCATTGTCCTCTGCACGGGCGCGACCCAACCCAACAACCTGCCCGTGCCGGGGCGGGAGCTCAACGGCATTCATTTTGCGATGGAATTTTTGCAGGGGAATACGAAGCGACTTTTAGATGGTGAATTGGAAGGGGAGATTGGAGATCGGAGATTGGAGATTAGCAACGGGGCAAATAATCTCCAATCTCCAATCAACCAATCTCCTATTCTTGCCTCTGGCAAAGACGTCATCGTCATCGGCGGTGGCGACACGGGGACAGATTGCGTCGCAACGGCTTTGCGCCACGGCTGCGACAGCCTGGTGCAGTTTGAGATTATGGATCAGCCGCCCGTTCATCGGGCGGCTGACAATCCCTGGCCGCAGTGGCCGCGCGTGTACAAGATGGATTATGGGCAGGAGGAAGCAACGGCCGTTTTTGGTGAAGACCCGCGTGAATATGCCGTCATGACGAAGCGGTTCATCGGGGATGAGCAGGGGAATTTGCAGGCGGTGGAAACGGTGAACGTGCGCTGGCTGCCTGCCGAAAATGGCGAACGGCCGCAGCTAGAAGAAATCCCCGACACGGAACAAACCTGGGCCGCCCAGCTTGTCCTGCTCGCCCTCGGCTTTCGCGGCCCGGAAAACGGCCTCTTGCAGCAGTTCGGCGTAGCCACTGACCCCCAGCGGACAAATATCGTGACGGAAAACAGCAGCTACGCCACAAACGTGCCTGGTGTCTTTGCCGCAGGCGATGCCCGGCGCGGGCAGAGTTTGGTTGTGTGGGCAATTCAGGAAGGACGGGGTGTGGGAACGGCCGTGGATGCCTACTTGATGAGTGAATGACCTCAAAAAACTACCTGTTGTCAAAATCAAGTGCTTAGCGCATCTGAAATAAGCATCAATCTTAAATACTCACCAGCTAAGAAAATTTCGGTTAATCTGTTAGCATAATCATTGATCATTTCTAGATCGAGCCGATGCTCCCCTGTTTCAGAGTCAGATGGCAAGATAATTTGATAAACCTCTTGAAATAAAGATATTGCATCTCCTAAATAAGGTCGATTTGCTTTTTCATCATCTGAAAGACTATTAAATTGATCTATGAGAATGGCTCCGTGATCAAAGAACTTTTGCAATAAATCACTTAATATTTGTGAGCGTTCAGCAGTGTAAGTTTTAAGTAGCTCCATTGCCGAATCATCTATTTCTTCAGGCAAGTCCTTCAATTCACTAATTTGCGAAACCAAAATCGTTAGACTACTAATGATTGCCGATATTTCATTAGCCATTTCTATTTGTGGATCATCCCAGAGTTTTAAACCCAATGCCTCAATCCATGCTGGAGTTAGTGGTTGCATTCGGTAAGATACCCAATTCTGCTCTTCAACTGGTCTTTTGTTCAAAATTGTCGAAAGAGAATATAAAGTCCAAGCATTTTCGTTTGCCAAATATCCGCAGAATGTAGGTATAACGACAATTTGCTCATAGTATTCTTGAAACAAGTAGTGCTTTAAATCTTCATATCGTAAACTGCGAAAACGTGAATTCAAGATTCTCATTAATTGCTCGAAGGCTTCGTACAGATTTGTTGGGTCAAGCACGTCTAACTGAATTATAAGAGTAGATTTCTCATCCCACTTCAAATCAATCATAAGCCTTTGAGCTTTTTGATTTTTACTATTAAATCTTGATATTGCTCTATTGATCCAACGATCAATAACGCCTTTCGCCTTTTCGACATTTTGGATTACATTACGAGCTGGTTTTTTAAGTGTATGTCTGGGTGTATGCGCGTAATGATGCCATAACAACCATGTCTGTAGGATAAGAGCTTGTTCCTCAGACTCAATTTCTGGCAACGTGCCTTCTTTAATGTGTCCAAACAATCGTTTAAATTCGCTTTGATATTTAATCAACAACTGTTTGGCATCCCAGAAATTATGAGTGCATAAATGTGCTCCATCAATCTTGATTCCTCGCCTTATTAATTCTGCTTTAACCGAATCCCATTCTATTTTTTTAGTTAATTTAGCCAAATTGTAATTTGTTACCATAACATCAACAGATTGATTCAAAAAATTCTGAAAATGAGTGAAGTAGGTTTGTTGGATACTAAGATATGGCTGATAAATTTGGTAAGCAATGGCTTCAGGAATGTTATTAGAAGAAATATTGTCTTGTTGTAGTTGGCTCAGAAAATCCTTTGACTCCTCACGAGTCTCTGATGCAAATCCCCAGGGATCAACCGCAGGTTTAGGTAAATCTAGGGAATCGCTTAACAAATCTGAGCAAGCTTTCCAATCATCGACCTGCACAAATACTTTCCCAATATTCACGGGTTTTCGATTGCTAATGTAAGCTTCTAAACCCTGTTGTAGTTGATTTATACATGTCAATATTGCCCGCCGCTTCTTCAAGACTACATCTACATAAGCCGACCAATCTTCTAAGCGCGAATTGAAGCGAGCAATCCCTGTGGCAACACTATTAGCCCATGTCACTAAATTGGGTACAAGATACTTTCGTGCAACACCTGGCTTTTTAGTACCGTCAATATCTAGTTTTAGAGCTTCCCCCAATTTATGCCCATAGCCTTGAATTCCATACTTGTCATAGTCAGGATACAACTGACGAATAAACTGTAACCGTTCACCGGCTGCTGCATGAAATGGGTCTTTATTTTTTCGTTGTTCGATCTCAGTGCCTAAAACGAGGAAATGAATAGTCAATAAATCGTCATTCGCTTCCAAAGCAAGAATTTGCATTTCATTTGCTAATCTGCCTAATAAGTGTGTTTCATTTTCATTTAGCCAGTCAGTATACGAGGAGGGATCATATTTGTGGAGAGCATAGATAACGTCAGAGAGCGCAAAGAAAGGTAAGGCAGTGTCTGGCATGGGCGAGGAGATATGCTCTAACCCTAAAAACGAAGCCCAGTACAAAACAAACGCAATACCTAGCCAGTCTTGAATATTATCTGGTTCATTAAGTGATATGGCTACTGATTCTAGCCATGATTTTGATAGGTTAAAGATATTATCTTTTGGTGGTTGCATTGCTCGAATTGCATTTAAACGCTCTATTCTTTCAGGGGTAAATAGTGAAGATAAGTCATCGGATTCCCACCATGAGTCAATCTTGGGAGCATCTTCACTTGGCAAATATAAATTAGCAATAAAGAACCAGCCTGCACCAAACTCGGCTTTAGCCGCATCAATTGCATTTCTGTTTGCCAACACATACCGATTTATATCCACCCATACTAGAGCACGAAGCACCCCTGCAACGCCCCTCCAAGTCGTGGGGCGTAAATCAGTTATGGAATAATGTAGTTTTTCAAACTCAGCGGCTCGTTCGATTGCTGCATTTAATATAAACTGTTCTAAGTCATCTTCTACCAAATAGGCAAACACCTCACTGGCCAAGTCTTCCCATAAATTGACATCCTCGTCTGTCAGTAAATCAACGAGTATTTTGGAGCGAATAGCGTGAAGCCCTTCCAGCAATCCCTCGTTATTTAAACGGATAAGATATTCATTTTCAAAGTAATTTAAAGTAGTACCGGGTTCAGGCAGTTTCAAGGATTTAATTAAAAGAAGAGTGTTGATTCGCGCCTCAAAAGCTGTAGCTACAGCAACCAGACGCAGCAAATGCAATTCATTGGTATCAAGATGTTTTTCACGAACCTCATTTCGAATACGATTAACCTGACTTTCTAATCGCTGCCGCAATGTTTCTGTTTGAGTGAGCAAGTGAACAAATTCCAAAAGTGGGCCACTTCCAAAGGCGTTCCAAGCTGAAGAAAAATTTAAGAACCTATTTTGGAGTTGGTGGGCTTGTGCACGCTCAAAAATTTTTCGTGCTTCATTTTCATTAAAATGTAAATCAATTGGTTCATAGTTGAAATCAAATGTTGAAACGTTTGCCCGTCTATAGTCTTCTTCACGTACTGTAATGAGAATATTCAAATAGGGATGTTTTGCTAATTGTCGAGCAAGTTCTATCCAATCTCTGTCACGAGGATTTACATCCATATGAACCGCTACAGGTGCTT
Organism: Candidatus Leptofilum sp.; assembly: GCF_965223285.1. Taxonomy (GTDB): domain Bacteria; phylum Chloroflexota; class Anaerolineae; order Promineifilales; family Promineifilaceae; genus Leptofilum. The sequence goes on from NZ_OZ244997.1 coordinate 4,078,569, forward strand.
GAAGTGCTGATGCAAATCCGCTTAGGGCGTTTGCTGCTGATAGAGCATGTTTCACATTTTCAATCCTGGCAATTGAAAACCGCCAATCATTTGGATAATGATCATGCAGGTATCGAAGGGCTATTGTTGTCTTTCCCTGACCAGATGCAGCATGTACGATAACGATGTTGCTTTTTGCAAACGCAGCTTTAATTTCTGCTGCTTTTCCAGCTCTTTGAAAATCAAGGTCGGCGACAATGTGAGAGTAATTTGTAAAGCCACCTTCAAAAAATTCTCGTTTGAGTGAATCATAGTTATCGAGAACATTTGGTGTGGCTTCAATTGGTTGAATCGTTGTAAACCACTCGTTGTGAAAATCCCGTCTTTCAGCTTGCCAACGGCCTACGGAATTTAATTTTTCTATAACATCTGAATATGAAATTGAACTCCGATTTTCCATTGAATTAAATATCCAATAGTGGAGTAAATTGAAAGCATTTGCTGGATCGATCCCTGTATGCAGATCAGACAATAAACCAAAAACAGTTGCCTCTTCATCAACTTCATTGACTTCCTCGTTCATTTCGACGTGATCAAATAATGTTGCAACTTGTTCTTCGGTATACTCAAATTTCTTTAACTTATTTGCTACTATTTTTCTTTTTTGTTCATCACCTGCCCAAGCTTTTTTTAATTCTGGCCCAATGGTTCCAAAATTGACTAACTTAATGGTTAGCATTTTTGAGGAATCTATTTTTTTCAGGATACGACGGAAGAAACAATTGGTTTTTTCTGGTTCCAAGTCAGATAGTTGAAGGGGAGAGTATTTTTTGACTTGGATAAGCTCAAGAGCTTTACCGTCCTCACTAAATACATCTAGATCCTCTTGATTTTCTGGATGAAAAACAAGCTTGTTATCAGCCTGGGTAAGGATTCGTTTAAGTGTGTAGAGTGCTTGAACTCTATAGCCATGCAACGCCGCTGGTGCACCAAGTGTTGTCATAAAAACCTCTAATATTTAAGTAAAGACTTGACGTGATCACTAACAGATAATGTCCCAAATGCACGGGTAAGCCAGTCAGGAATAATAGTAAATGACGCCTGTATTTTACCATGACGCCTGTAATGAACGGTCATATTGTCGTCTCTAAACTATATGTCATTTTTGCTGTGCAGTTGAGAGGTTGGAAATATGGTCATTTCACTATCAACGTCCCCGGCATTTTTGCCGCAGGCAACGCTCGGCGTGGGCAAAGTTTGGTTGTGTAGGCATTAATGAGGGGCGGCGTGTGGAAACGGCCGTATCATCATTGTTCGCTCAAGGTGTTAGGTAGGTTTGTGGGGAACGGCCGTGGATGCTTACCTGATGCAATCGGAGCGTTGATAAAATTGCTTATTCGTGCGTAAGCAGTGACCGTACCTTGTCAACAAATGCGACCGTTTCTGCGATCAGTGGTTGAATAGTTGCTGCCTCAAAGGAAACAAAGTCAACGTAATCTCCCTCTTGACGCAAATTGAATAGACGATTGTAGAGACGGCCGTTTTCTTTTGTAACAACACCCGTTTTGACGAAATGCTGGTTAAACATCGCCTTAATGCCGCTATGCTTGGCTGCTACGTAACCATCTTTTACCAGTAAAGCAGAGACAGCGTAAAAAGCCGCATAGTAAAGACGGTTGGCGCAGGTGTTCCAATGTTCTTCCCGCTGCATCAAGCGCGCCTCTTCCAAAGTTTCCTCAGCACGATTCAAGCGATAAGAAATTAATCCTTGAAGCTCTTGCTCATTCACAAAACGACCCCATGCTGTTCGATCTGTTGGCGAAGGGGCAGTGCAGCATAACGTGCCGAGAGCCACTCTTGTTTGCTGCGAATGATGCTACTCAGAACAGAATTGGTTTCCAGTTCAACATCATAAAGGCGATCCTGTATTTGATTTCCCAGGGCTATGTCTTGTGGCGAGGGGAGTAGAATAAGAAAATCCCAGTCGGAATCGGTTCTGGCTGTACCTTTGGCGCGGGAGCCGTAGAGAATGATTTCGGCATTGGGGGCTAGGGTGAGTACGGCCGTTTTTACTTGTTCAAGCAATTTGTCTTTTTCATTTTGCTTTATCAAAGTCATCACAACCTCCAAGTTCCGTTTTACTTCGTGAGACAGATATGATAATAAAACCTCTGCATTATTCTGTCCACATTTTTTTGCAAGCATCATCATGCTCGTTGTTGTGAGGGTGTCGAACGGCCGTACCTCCCACACCTACCAATTTCCCCCCAAACCACTTACAATACGCCCCATGTTAGATGGTTTAATTAGCAAAGACCCCCAGATGCACAACGGCCGTCCCACCATTGCCGGGACGGGAAACACCGTTCGTGCCATTGCCATCATGTACAAACAAGGTCTCACCCCTGAAGAAATTACCGCCGAACTCCTCCTAAGTCTGGCGCAAGTTTACGCCGCCCTCACCTACTATCACCTCAACACAGCAGAAGTTGAAGCCGACATTCGCCAGGATTCTGAAGCTGTCTTGATAGAAAAACACGGCGATTCAGTCAATGGCTGAACCCATTCGCCTTTATCTAGACGAGGACGCACAGCGCAACTCGCTTGTTCACGCCTTGCAAGCACGTCAGATTGATGTTTTTACTGCGAATGAGGCTGGATTGGTTGGGGTTTTTGGGGAACTGGCGTTGATTGGACTGTTTTGCTACAGGAGTAGAAGCTTTATCCTGGTCGTCCCGGAAGCTGCCTATCTTGGCGGATTTGCTTCTGCCAGGCCACAGGGTCAGTTACGTCGGCAAAGGTGTTTAATTCTGAGAGAGTGCGAAAGGCGGCTTTAATTCGCTTGCCCCGTTCTTCTTCAGTTGAGGCTGGCGTGGCTTGCAGCCGCTGCCGCAAAAACAGAATAAAATCTAGCACTTCGTTCTGCTTCTCAAGGGGCAGCATGGTCAATTGTTTTTCAATTTGCTCAATTAAAGCCATTTCAACCTCCAAATATTGCATTTCTTTGGCTATTTTGCGTCGCAAAGGTTTGCTGATAATAAAACCTATGTACGATCCTGTCCACCCTGAATTGAGAGAATGTTGCTATTTTGGGCTTGGGGACTTTGGAAAGAAACGGCCGTATCGCCATTTTTCGCTCAAAGTGTTCGGTAGGTTTGTGGGGAACGGCCAGTCTACGACTCTGTATAATCTTTAAGAATTTGTTGAATTTGGGGTTTAACAAGCGGAATGCGTTTCTTTACAGTGTCCCAAACAATTTTGTATTCAACCACATCGTAGCCATGAATAAGCCTGTCGCGCATTCCGGCCATTTCTTTCCAGGGGATATCAGGATATTGGTCACGCAATTCCACCGGCAGGCGTTTTGTTGCCTCTCCTACAATTTCTAAAGCGCGGAAAACAGCAAAGTTAACCCGAAAATCAGAAACAAGCTCCTCAAATGTTATGCCATCAAGCAATATCTCCGCCTTGTCCATCGCATCCAGAATATCCTCAACAAAATCCAAGAATTCGCGGCTCATATTGGTTGAACCTCACTCAAAATGCGCTTGCCAATGCGCTTGCGAAGGTTCTTCTTGATAGCAACATCAACTTTTCGACCTAGTAAATCGCCCAAATAATGTTCCAATTCGATCAAATCGAGCAGATCGATGCGTGGCGGGTCGGTTAAAGTGATCAAAATATCAATATCACTGTCAGATTTATGTTCCCCACGCACATAAGAGCCGAAAATGCCGATTTCGGTCACGCCGTATTTTTCATACAAATAAGGCTTTTGCGCTTGCAAACGGGTTTTGATTTCAGCCAATGAATGTAACATACCGTCATTATAACGGATTTGGTCAAAGAGGTGGCAATGTAATTCCCAGAATTTTTGCCGCTGGGGATGCCCGGCGCGGGCAAAAGTTGGTTGTTTGGGCGATTAATGAGGGGCGGGGTGTGGGAACGGCCGTTGATGCTTACTTGATGACTGGTTAACGTTGATTTAACCTGCGGGGTAGCCTGTCACGGGCCGCCCCATCAGGTTCAGAGCAGTGTTGGGCGACGTTGCCAACCTAACAATCCAGCATTAATTTTCCGTGTCAGAAGTAGATGATAACAATAATCCTTCAGCCAAATCGAAGGTCAACTGGAAAGCATCTACATTGGTATCACTGTTTACTTGGACGGCTATTCCAAGCTGATGTTCTGGGAAGTAGAGTATACGCGACGTATAGCCGGGAAATGTTCCTGAATGACCGTAAGCCAACCCAAATGGGGTTTCCCCTACATTAACGCCCAAACCGTAACGTGTGTTATTGGGTGAGGTAGATTGGAGCATTTCCTCGAGATATGGCTTGGAAACGGCCGTTCCCCCATAAAGCAACCAAGCCCAACGAGCCAAATCACCAGCATTGGCGACAAAGCCACCCCCTGTCCATTCAGTTGCCGGATTAAAGAGCATCACCCCCTCAGACACTGTTTTAACCGGCAAACCAAGCGGATTATCTTCAGCCAGATAACCGGGAACAAGAGCGGGAATATCACGCCGATCCGCAGGCACGATATTGGACAGTTGAAAGGGGGTCAGAAATCGCTGTTCAATCAGTTCATAAAACGGTTTTTGGGTCGCTTGCTCAATCACCATTCCCAAAAGGATATAGCCTGTATCAGAGTAATTGAAGCCCTCGCCCGGGGGAAACAGCGGTTCTTTGTCCAAGGCAAATGCTACAAGCTCTTCTGGCAAAAAGACAAAATCTTGGTCTAGCTTTTCCATCTGACTTAAATCATTGATCGTCGCAATGTACGATGGATCATGCACGTGATCGATGATGCCGCCACTGTGATTGAGCAACATGCGCACAGTGAGCGCATCGTGATTGGGTAAGCGCGAAAACCAATGCTCATCTCCTAGCCACTTGCTAATGGGATCGTCTAACCTGATCACTTCCTCTGCCGCCAAGTTGAGAATCAAAGCGGATACAAATGTCTTGCCCACACTGCCTGCTAGCATCCTTGCCTGAACTGGCATGGGTGTATTGGCTTCAACATCGCTGAAACCTGCGGCGAAAACGGCCGATCGCTCATCGCTGTGGTAGTAAGCAGCCACAATCCCCGGCACATTCTCCTGTTCAAATAGTGCGTTGAGCGTTGCTTCAAACCGAGCCGCCAGCTCCAAAGGGGGCTGGGTGGCAATATCTACAATCGGCACAGGTTGTTCATTATGAGGCAAACCAGCCGCCGCTACAGGTTGTGCAGACCAAGTTAGGGTGAAGACGCTAGTGCCATCTTCCTTTAGAAATTCCATCGTCCCTTCCATAAGCTCGCTGCCTGCCTGCCCCTTAAAAGCATTTTGTACTTGTCGGCCCCCCTCATCCTCAAACCAGAAGTGGAAAAAGATGTTTTCTCCCTCTAAATGCCCCTCAATTTCTGTATCACCCAGCGACCATTGCCAGATACCAGTGAGAGATTTCTCCTCCTGTTCCAACAGCAGGATGGCATCCATCAGAGGCTCACCGTTTGGCTGAACAAGCGTAACCTGCCACTCTCCAGCTACTTCTGGCATGTTACTTATGAGGACATCAGTTAAGGATTCTGCTTTACTATTGCAGGCCACTAACAGGAATAACACAAAAAACCATAAGTATTTAATGTTCATTTAGTGGCTCCTTAATCCTAAATCATAGCCGCCTGAAAAATTTGTCGGAGTCAAATTGATTGTCCGAATTCCTTGGATACTGGGCATGTGAAATTGCTCATTGTTACTCCCGTTATTATCGAATTGGCGTTGCCAACGAAGTTGGTTTATGGGGTCGAGCATACGATAGTTCATAATTAAGTCTCCAAAACAATCGGTAGGGAAATTCACGAACGATATAAACGTCGGCCAAAAAACATATAATGAATGGCACTCATCAGACCAAGTTCTACTAAAGCCAGAGCCAAACCCAGTGAAAGCCATTTGCTTGCCAACGTGAGGTCCGCACTAGGGATAAGACCTTGTCGGATTACCAACCACAACAAGCCCAGCATCACAGCTACCAACAAAGCCAATACACCTTCCGACCACCATAATCGAAAAGGTTTTGAGACAGAGCTGCGATTGGGAAATTGCAACATTACGCGGCCGACAACACGTTCTGGCAATGGTTCTTGGGGTAAATCAGCCAAAACCCGGTCGAGAATAGTTTCAATTTCATCAATTTTCTGTTGAGATGTCATGCGCTTACACCTTCCTTTAATAAATGACGCAGTGCTAGTCGCAACTCACGCCGCGCCCGAAAAATACCCGTCTTTACTGTCCCCAAGGGCATCTTTGTCACCTCAGCGATTTCAGCGTAGCTCATGCCTTGCAGGTGGCGCAAGGTGATCAACAAGCGGTACTTTTCTGGCAAATCCTGTACAGCTGCCAACATTTGTTGCTTTAGCTCCTCTGCCAATAAAATGTCAGGGATTGACGGCTTTTCGTCTCTCACGTTTAGCAGCACTCCATCCTCTAATAAATTCAATTCCCGTTTTAGTTGTGGCAACTTCTGATAACATAGATTGATCACGATACGGTACAACCAAGTACGGAATTGAGACTCACCGCGAAAGGTGGCTAATGTTTTTAAAAGTTGCAAAAAGGTTTCTTGAGTCACATCTTCTGCATCTTTCTGATTATTAAGGGTGCGTAGAGCCAAGTTATAGACAAATTGACCATGCAGCCGCATCAGTTGCTCAAAAGCGGCTGCATCACCTTGTTTAGCTCGTCGAATCAGTTCCTTTTCTGTCATGACGACCATTGGATACAATCAAATGGTAAAAAGTTTCAAATTCGTCAATCTGAAACTTTTTCGGCCGTTTTTCATCTAAAAACCGAACACAATTTAATGGAAAAACATGTTGGTTAATTGGTGACTTAACCTTCTCAATCAACCAATCAACTCCAAATCACCGATTATAGGAGACATCTCATGAATACAACTGAAGTCGTAATCTTAGCGATTGTAACCATATTTATTTTTGTCAGTATTTTTGGCTTTTTGGCCTATCTGCGCTATTTGCAATATCGAGAAACTATCGAACTGGCTAAACAAGGAATAAGAGACAAAAATCAAGAGCGTCGCAATAACAGCCGTAATTATCGCACTTTTGGTGTTGTTGTCACCGCTTTAGGTGTGGCCTTCACGTTGGGTCTATTGCCGATTGTTATTGCAGATGGCTTAGAAAGTGGGCCTATATTGCTGGCGGGATTGATTCCCATGACGATTGGCGTGGCACTTTTGTATCTGGTGCGACTTGAGCGGGACGATCCATTTCTACCTGACGAAGTGGATGATGATGACGACGATATGAGTATTCCACCTCATAAAATATAATTGTTATTGCCACGACTGATGGACGCTGGTTTCTGTTCGGCCGAATCGTTCAAACTCTGTAAATCTCAAATCCGTTTCATATGTTAGTTGATTTGAATTTATCACCCTATGAGAATACACTCGCAGCATCCTCATGTTCCGCCTTGGACACCTCCGAGTCGCACGCTATCCATTCGCAATTCAAGTATGCTATTCTGAGAAAAGTTGGTCTTCACTGACTGCCAAACTCGCGTGAATTTGCGGCAACATCATAACAATTCAAAACTTCGTGGCAAGATAGGCGATGCCCGACGCAGGCAGAGTTTGGTTTTTTGGGCAATTAATGAGGGGTGGGGCGTGGATAGTTATTTGTTGGCTGGTTAGTTAACTGTGAAGCGGTATCATAAATGCTTCCCAAGCATTTAGTCTGGGTTCGGTTTCTGCCTGCCGGGAGTGATGGGTGTTGTTGTGGTTGGGGAAACGGCCGTATCACCATTTTGAACTCAAAGTGTTAGGCAGGTTTGTGGGGAACGGCCGTACCTAACCGCCTTCCATCTCCAATAAAGCCAAAAATGCAGCAGGAGTCAGGATATTTATTCCTCTGTAGCTGCCAATATTCAATAAGTGATTGTCTCCAGAAACAATATAAGCAGCACCCCCAGCAACGGCACATTCAAGATAGCGATTGTCAGACTCATCAGCAGTGACGATGGCTAATTTTTCTAAAGGCTCTGTCCAAATTCCTTGTTCAGAAATCAGCTCCACAAATTCAAGACGGTTTTCACGGATTTTTCGGTATTTTTTCTGTAGCCGCTCGTAGGCAGTAACCCGCAAGACCTCATCCACAATCGGCTGAGAAAGCAACACGTCAAACTCGCCAATCAGCCATTTTTGAATAATCGTTGTTGGATTTCCCCGACTGGTGATTAAGGCACTGATATAGATGTTGGCATCAAGGACGATACGCATAGATAGGATTACTTAGCCTGGCTTTGTTGGTTCCGAATTGCTTGCTGCGCTTCAAGCACGTCCTGCATCACCTCATCTGGATTCGCTTCAGGATTAGCTGACTGCACTTCATTAATAAGCTCCAATAATCGGGCACGCTGTTTTTTCCAGTTTTCATAAATTTCAACAGGCACAACAGCCACGGCCGGTTTGCCATGACGATTGATGACATACTTGTCCCCTCGATATTGGACTTCATCAACAATTGACCGAAATAGGTCTCGCGCTTTTGTAACACCGATTGATTTTTCCATAATTGATACCTCTAAACTCAAAGTATTGGTATTCTGTACGTTTTGTACAATATAGGCAATGTATCATTAATGTTTGGCAAAGTCAACAGCGAAAACCATTAGTTACGTCGAGCGATAAAGATCATCTCCGGGCTGGTGGTAACGAATGGTGTATGATCCCAGTTGCCGTAGAGGTGGGCGATGGTGAAGCCAGCATTGTGCAACGAACTGGTTAGCTCTGCCAGAGTGCGAAAGCGCAGTTCACTGTCCACCACCAGCTTCTCCCCTGTGGCTGTGAAAATGTTGTGACCCTGGAAATGAACACGCCTGCACTGAGCGGAGTCGAAGTGGCTGTTCTCCACCCCAACCACCTCCACCCACGTTTCCATCAACCCATGAGGTGAACCATACCGAAAAAATGAATCTTCGCGGTTCCACCGTTCCCAGCCCCGCGCTTCCGGGTTTCGGCTCTCAAAAGCCAGATAGCCGCCAGGACGCAGCGCGTTGTAGATGTCTTGCAGCGTATCGTCCCACTCGGCATCATCCAGAAAGACCTGGGCGACGTGGCTGGTCATAATCAGCAGGTCGGCTTGAGGTGTGACCAGCATTTTGGACGTGCCTTCGACCCACTGCACCCGCTCTGCCCCCGACTGAAGCTGCGCGTAGGCAAGCATGGCACTTGCTGGATCAATGCCGACGACGGTACGGCCGTCTACCATCGCCAATTCCCTAGTAAACAACCCTGTACCACAGCCCAAATCCAAGATGTGGCGGGCATCGAGTTCAGCAGCAAGCTCGACGTAAAAGTCGGTGTCTGCCCCGCGCGGATTTTCTATGTCGTACAGGTCTACCAGGCGCGGTTCTGTGTAATGGAGGTCAAGTTTTGTCATTGTCAAAGTATAACATGGGCTGTTTTATGGCGACCAGACGGCAAACCAGACGCGGTCTGCGGCCGTTTGCCCTACGCCATTTAGATTGCCAGCCAAATCACCCATCACCAATTCCCAATCGCCCCGGTTGCCGACTGCCATTAGAAAAGCGTCATTCGTTAGCCAGACGACTCTACCCACCTCGCTATCCAGCAGCACCTCTGTGCCAAGCTGGTTTGGTTGAGCAATGCCCACAAAATTGTGATTGTCGCTCACATAGGTCGCCCCGCTGTACAGAAAGTGGGTTCCGGCTGCATTCCAACCCGCCACCCGGATCGAGTTGGCAGACCCAAAGGTGGTCGGGTTACGGCCGTCGCCTTCAGCCAGCACAAGGTATTCTGTGTGGGTGTTGTCTAGCCGTTCAAACACATAGCCAAGATTGGCCTGGGTGTGATTCCAACTAGGGTGGGGGTCCAGGCTGAGGCTGGGAATGGTGCCAACTTGTACGGCCGTACCGTTTTCTGGAATGTGGTACAGTGTCGCCTCAGCATCCTCTGGCAAAATGTCGGCTGGAGCAATAGCGGCGTAAGCTGTACGGCCGTCTGGCGACCACTGTGCCCAAGGTGCCCATTCAAACTCGCTGAAGGTGACAACAGTGGGGAAAGTGAGCACCTCTTCTACATTGCTGCCATCTAAATTGACCCGAACGATACTTTCCGGATTGCCAAAAAGTAAGCGTGTACCATCTGGGGAGAGCGCGAAGGTATAGCCCGCCGTGCCAGCGGCAAACTGCTCTGTCAGCGTGCCATCTGTGCTTACCAGCCACAAATCTGCCCGATCTTCAACAAATCCCGATTCGACACTTCTGTTTAGCGTGTTAAAAGCAATGGTTTGGCTGTCTGGCAGCCAGGCAAATTGGTACACGACATTGGTAAACCACGCATCAGCGGGGTAAGGCAGCGTGGCTAAATCGAGCAAAATCTGGCGATAGCCAGATGGGGAAACAACACCCAGCTTATTTTCTCTGGCACTGTTGATCACAAAAGCAATCTGCTTCCCATCGGGGGAAACCAAGAGCCGCGTGACGTTTTCAGCGGCAACCAGTTGTCTGGGTTCGCCCAAAATTGGCTGAGACTCGCTGTGATCTAAAGCGATGAGCCAAATGCCGTCTGCATCGTTGTACATGAAGTAACTGCTGCTTTCCAGGTGCACTTTTTCACCCGTGCGCAGATCATATTTGACTAAACCAGGCGGCGGGGCATCTGGCGGCGGAGTGAGGCAGCAAGAGTTGATGCGTTGGTAGACAAAGGATAGCCCGTCTTCTGCCCAGGTGACATTGTTGAAATTTAGAAAATCCCATGGCCCGGTGATGAGCTGCTTTTCTGTGCCGTCTGCCCGGAAAAGGTAAAGGTAGTTATCGCCTTCGATGCAAGCAGGGATGACCAAAAAATGTTCATAAGTGGGCGCGTAGACAATCTCAGCAGGGATGTCTGGGAAGCAGGGCAGTCCCTCGGCCTGAATATCTAGCACAACCTGGTCTTCTAAGTAGATTTTGCCGTCGTCGCTGGCCGTTGCCAGGGTGATGGCCGGGGTTGCGGTCGGCGTGATGGTGGGTGTGGGTGGCGCGGCCGTTGACGTGATAACAATATCCGGGGTGGGCGTAGCCGTTGCTGGTTGCACTGTTGGTTCAGGCATTGGTGTGTTGGTGGGCAAGGCTGTTTCTGTTTCGGCCGTTGTTGGTGAGGCAGTAACGGCCGTTTCGGCCACCGGTTCAAGATTTGGAGCGCAGCTTGTAACCAGCATCAGGCCAAACAAGACTGCTATAAAAAAATAATGCTTCATGATTCGTTCCTTTAACTGAGAATCGGTTTACTCCATCTGTTCATGCAGATAGAGACATAGTGCCGGAACAGTGCTAAAGGTCTGGGTTTCTTTTGAGTGGACATGCGTAATTGACAGTCGCCAGGGATCTGTTTCGCTATCACGCCATAGCCGTACCAGAAACGCTTTGTTGTTCACTGCCCAGCTAGACAGCTTTGTTATTTCATCACCGTTACCTGACATAGTTAGCAGTATACGCGGCTTGCGTAGCCAAATCGTTCCCAAATGTTTTTGGCGGTCAAAATTTGCCCTTTGTTCGTATAATGGGGGGCATGACCCAGCTCAATTTAATGTTGTTTGGTGGCTTTGCAGCTTCCATTGCTGGCAAAGCCATCACCCAATTTCGCACGGACAAGATGCGTGCGCTGCTGGCTTATTTGGCAATGAATGGGGAACGGCCGTTTCGGCGTGAACTGCTGGCGACCTTGCTCTGGCCGGACTGGTCAGATGAAGCTGCCCGGCGTAATCTGCGCCAGACACTGCATCGGCTGCGGCAAATGCTGGATAAGCTGGCTCCCAATTTGGGCAAAGATTTATTCACAACCACCCGACAGACGGTGCAGCTAAACGGTGCGGTCGTCTCCCTCGACGTCGCCCACTTTCAGCACCATCTGCAAACCATCGAAACCCATGCCCACACCAGTTTGCAAAGTTGCTCCCACTGCCTGGAACGGATGCAGCAGGCGGCTGCCCTTTACCAGGGCGATCTGCTGGCAGGATTTAATGTCAAGGATGCCTTTCCTTTTGAAGAGTGGCTCATCGTTCAGCAAGAGCAGCACCAGCAGCAGATGATGGCGCTGCTAGATAAATTAGCCCTGGCTTTTACCCAGCGGGGCGATTATGGGCGGGCGCAGCAATATGCCAGCCAGCAGGTGAGTATGGCTCCCTGGCGCGAATCGGCTCATCGCCAGCTCATGCGGCTTTACATGCTGGAAGGGCAGCGCGACAAAGCCCTGGCGCAGTATGAAAGCTGCCGCACTTCGCTGCTGCAAGAGCTGGCCGTAGAGCCTTCGGCCGAAACTACCCAGCTTTGGCAGCAGATAAAAGAAGATCGCTTTGAAACGGAAACGGCCGCTTCCCCTAACACAGCAATCTATGGCTTTCCCACACAGCTAACCCCGTTTACCGGACGGCAGGGACTACTTTCCCAAATCATGACTCGGCTGGATGATGCCAACTGTCGGCTGCTAACACTCATTGGGCCTGGCGGTGTGGGCAAAACACGCTTGAGCATTCAGGTTGGGCAGGTATTAGCTCATGCGCCGCAGCGGTACAAAGATGGTGCTTACTTCATCCCTCTGGCGGCCGTAACCGACGAGGTCATGCTGGTGACGATGATTACCCAAAGCCTGGGCATCCAGCTAAGTGAGCAGATGCCGCCCAGGCAGCAGCTGCTCACTTATTTGCAAGACAAATCACTTCTATTGGTCTGTGATAACTTTGAGCAGGTTTTGGCAGGTGCAGTTTTGCTGGGCGAGATCATTACCCAAGCGCCCCAGGTGCAGCTACTGGTCACCTCGCGGCAGCCACTAAACCTTCATGCCGAATGGCGACAATCCATCGGCGGACTCGATTATGGTCAGGGCGACTCGTCAGAAGCGGTGCGCTTTTTCCAGCGCAGTGCGCGGCGGGTTGCCCCACATTTTCAATGGCGGGACGAGGATTTAACGGCCGTTTTGGAACTGTGCCGTCTGGTAGATGGGCTGCCGCTGGCTCTGGAGCTGGCCGCCGCCTGGACGCGCCTGATGGACTGCCCCACCATCCTGCGTGAAACGCAAAAAAGCCTCGACTTTTTAGCCTCGCCGCTGGCCGATCTGCCAGAACGACACCAGAGCATTCGCGCCGTGCTGAACCAATCATGGCAAATGCTGCCCAGCCGCCTGCAAACCATTCTGGCGCAGCTTACCCACTTTGCCGGCAGCTTTTCCCTGGATGCAGCCCTGTCCATTGTGCCCGATCTCTCAATGCTGGATTTGGCGACGCTGCTGGATCGCTCTTTGCTCCAGTGGCAGCCAAACGGCCGTTACGCCCTGCATGAGCTGTTGCGCCAATTTGCCGCCCAGCAATTGCCCGATGCGCCGCTCGCCATTGCCCCACAGCACAGCCGCACCTATTTAACCTTTCTCACCAATCAGGAAGCCGTGCTTGTGGGTGCAGACTCACCAACGGCCGTTGCCCAGATCAGGTACGAGCTAGACAATATTCATCTGGCTTGGCATACGGCCGTTGCCCAGCACGAGTGGGATGCGCTGCAAAATGGTCTGGAAAGTTTAGCCATCTACTACACCCTGACAGGCTACCTGCCAGAGCTAGAAACCTTGCTGAACCAAACCTTAAATCAAATCCAAATGGCCGATGTACCTCTTGGTTTTTATGGCAGTCTGCTGGAAAAAGTAGCCATTATTTATACCCGACAGGCGCGATATCCAGAGGCCACGGACACCGCTCAAAAGCTGCTCGAACTGGGCAGCCAAGAGCTAGACATGCGAGCCCAGATCATTTTGGGTGAGCTACATCTGTTGAAGGGAGCGTATGAGGCGGCAAGGGGTGCTTATGAAACGGCCGTCTCCTACTTCAACAATACGCAAAACACCGCCAGACAAGCGCAGCTCAGCAACCTGATGGGACATCTGGAATATCTACAGGGTCACTTTGATCTCGCCCTGGCACAGCAGCAACAAGCCCTGGCACGTAGCCGCGAATTGGACAACATCGTACTGCAAGCCAAGGTGCTGCTGGACATGGGCAATGTTTACACGGCGCAAAGTGACGCCAATCAGGCACTGGATCATTTCCAGCAAGCCCTGGCAATCAACCAGAAAATCAATCATCGGGACGGGATTGCCCGCACCCTGCACAGCATGGGGCGCATTTACTTGCAGCAAGGCAAAAATGACGCTGCACTGACCTGTTTTCAGCAGGCATTGACGCTCACTGAAAAGATGGGACTGCGCCGTGCCGTCAGCTTAAGCCTGAACAGTATTGGCATTGTGTATAAACGGCAGTCGCGCTACGCAGAAGCCACTGACTACTATCAACGAGCCCTAAAAATCAATCGAGAGCTGGGCGTTCAGGCAGAAATTGCCAACAACTTGAGCAACTTAGGCAACGTCTATGTCCATCAGAAGCAATATGATTTAGCTGAACCCAGCTTCAAAGAAGCGGTGCAAATTGCCGAAGCCATTAACCATCCAGAAGGGCTTGTAGGCCATTTGGGCAATTTGGCCGTGCTGTACAAGGTGCGTGGCGATTGGCAGGCAGCCTTGCCCATTTTTGGACGCGCCATTCAATTGGCCCGTCAGCTCAAGGCAAAGTATACGCTGGCTTACCTGCTCATTGTTTATGGGGAGCTTTTGCTGGATTGGGAACGGCCGTCTGAAGCGCAATCTTTAGCTACAGAGGGTTTGCAACTTGCCCAAGAAATTAACGCCGCCGATCTGATCACCAGAGGCCAGCAGTTGAGCAGACAGCTTTTGGGAGCAGACGGGTTGTAGAGGAACGGCCGTATTAGCTGACTGCATCTACATGACAAACCACACCTTGGCTCATGACATTGCTCACTAGAAGCAGCCTCATGTTGGACATATCCTATATAAAATGATATAGGACATATCTTATATAAAAGAGGGCGAGCAATCATGAGAAGATTCACACTTACTCTGGATAAACAGTTTAGCTGGCGAAAATTGCTGCTTCCTGGCCTGACGGCGGGCACATTTTGGACGCTGGCAATTGTTTTGTACGGCGTTACGGGAGAGCTTTTCCCACTCATCAACTTTGGCTATTTGGGCACCGCCCTGGGCATTGGCCTTGGTTTGTATGCCGTCCTGCCCAAGCGACAAAAGCCTATCGGGCGGCGGGTTTCGCTGCTGCTGATTGGGCTGTACCTGTTCATTTTTGTGGGGCTGGTGGGTCAGGAGAACATCCAGATTGAGGGGGTTTGGTGGAGCTTGATCAATGGCACGTTTTATGCGGCCGTTTGGCACTACGTCGTCGCTAAAATTGTGGGGCCACTGCTCTTTGGGCGGCTCTGGTGCGGCTGGGCCTGCTGGTCGGTAATGGTCTTTGACCTGCTGTCGTATAAGCGACCTGCTGGGCGACTGCCGGGGCGGTGGGATTGGCTGCGGTACGGGCATGTGGCTCTGAGCTTGGCTCTAGCTTGGATTTTGTGGCAGGTTTTTGGTATACAAATTGGCACCAATTCTGGCGCAGCGATTAGCTGGTTTTTGGTGGGCAACGGACTTTACTACGTTGTGGGCATTGGATTGGCCGTAGCACTCAAAGACAATCGCGCCTTTTGCAAATATGTATGTCCGGTGGCCGTGCCGCTGAAGCTCACCAGCCGCTTCTCATTGCTAAAAGTGAGTACGGCCGCCGAGCTGTGCAACGATTGCAAAGCGTGTGAAAAAGTTTGCCCGATGGACATTCAGATTACCGATTATGTCCATGCCAAACAGCGCGTGCTTTCTACAGAATGCACCCTATGCCAGACCTGCGTCACGGCCTGCGCCAAAGATGCGCTCAAGCTGTCGTCAGGTTTTGATCTGGGTGGCAAAGAGTCATTGAGGCTGCGGCCTACTGCTATTTCGATTGCTGAAGGAGTAGAATGATGAGCCACCTGATGAATCACACATCCTGGCAACGGCGAACGGCCGTATCCCTCCTCATCCTCTCTGCACTGGCACTGCTGCTGGCCCCAAGCCAAATGCCAGCCAGCTACGATTGGCTGCAACACACCACCAGCGAATCGGCGGCGCAGGGGGTTGAAGGGGCGTGGTTGGCGCGCCTGGGCTTCATGATTTTTGGCCTAGCGGTGATGTGGCAAACGTCGCTTCTGCATAAGCCGTGGGCACGGCCTGTGCGCCTATCTCACATGGCGTTCGGGGTGTGTATGGTGGGAGCGGCCGTATTTTCGTCAAAACCGTGGCTACCAGAACTGCCCTTTGATCCGGTTGAGGATTGGCTGCACTCGTTTGCCGCTTCGGCAATGGGTTTTGCCTTTGCCTTGGGGATTATGATGCGGTGGTGGAAACGGCCGTGGCAGTCTAAAATGCGGCTGCTAGACATGATTGCCGTGGCTGCTTCAGTTGCTATTCCACTTTCAATGAGTCTGTTACCAGAGTGGGACGGTCTTTTGCAACGCATCATGTTTGGGATTGCGTATGCGTGGTATTGGCTAGAGTTAGTTGTGCAGGAGCGTTAAACGATGTCTTTGCGTTATGCGATTTTGGGAATTCTGAACGTGATGCCGATGACAGGCTACGATTTGAAACATCAGGCGTTTGACGCCACAGTGCGGCACTTTTGGCCTGCCGACCAAAGCCAAATTTACCGCACGCTGAACAAGCTGGCGGAGGATGGCTTGGTCACGGTCACGGTGGAGGCGCAAGCAGAACGGCCGGATCGCAAAGTGTATGCCATCACGCCAGCAGGGCAGGCAACACTAAAGGATTGGTTAACATCGGATCAGGCGGTACCGATACTCCGCGACTCGCTGCTGGTGCAGCTCTTTTTTGGCCAAGAACTGCCGCGCGACGAGCTGCTGCGCGTGGTGGCGGGTCGGCTGGCACAGCACCAGCAGCGATTAGCGATCTTTGAGCAAGTTCCTATCCCCCCAGCCGACTCTCGCCCAGATGACCGCTGGCTGGCACTCCAACATCTCACGCTAGATTTTGGTCTGGCACTGGAGCGAGCATATATAAGTTGGCTAGAGCATTGCCAAGAAGTAATTGCGGCAATGCCAGACGCAGATGAGGTGCCTGATTTTCGGGATCGGTTTGATGCACCGACTGAGGATTAACCATATTCATCTTCCAGGATGCTCATGATGATGGCATTTTGGTAACGGCCGTTCCACAACAGCACATCCCGCCGTACCCCCTCTTTTTTAAACCCTACTTTTTCATAGATATGCTGCGCTCTGGGATTGAAATCATACACTTCTAGCTCGATGCGGTGCAGCTTGAGCGTCTGGAAGCCAAAATCGACAATCAGCTGCGTGGCTTCCGTGCCGTACCCCTTGCCAAATAATGTCTTGCTGGCCAACGCAATGCGAAAGCTGGCGGAACGATTGTGCCAATCAATCTCATTGAGCACTACTTCGCCCAGGTAAGTGGGGTCATCCTTCAGCGTAATGGCATAATCCACCCGGTCATCTGCTTGCGCGATGCGCTGGCAATGTTGCCGCACCTGCTCAAAAGTGAACGTTTGCTGCGTGCCAGTCAAGCGCATACTTTCTTCATCGGCCAGGCTGGCAAACATAGCGGCCGCATCATCAACGGTGATGGGGCGCAAGACGATGCATTCTCCGGTTAGAATTGGTTTCGTTAGCATAGAATTTGTACCTTGACTACGAATTGTAACGACTACTGCGCAGACGTGCGATTTCGACTGATCGAGAACAAGAAATTAGGTGTTGGGGTCTTTTGTTGGCGTGAAGGTTGGTGGTGGGCTGGCCGTAAATCTGATTGTTGACGTTGGCGATGGCAGCGGCGTGTTAGTGTTGGTGGGCAGCGGCGTATTGCTGGGTGTGCTGCTTGGGATTGGCGTGCTGGTGGCAGGGAGGGGGGTTGCGCTAGCTGTGGGCAAGCTGGTTGGATTGGGTTGGGACGTAGCTGTGTTGGTAGCTGCTGGCGGGGAATCGGTTGCGCCGGGCTGCGGCGTCACGGTTGGCAGCGGCGTGACGGATGCCGTAGGCTGCGGCGTTGGCGTGGGAGATGGTATTTGGGTTGAGAGCGGGGTGGCGGTTTGGGTACCGGCAGTTTCTGTGGCGGCGATCACCGTTTCCACAATGGGTGGCAACGTTTGGGTTGGCGCGGGTGTGGGTGTGGGGCAAGCAACCAGAGTTGGTGCCAGATCGCAATACAGCGTTTGGCGAGCGGTACTCAATGTGGTGATGTTGGGTCCTTCGGTTGTGGCATACCGCCCGGCTGGGAGCTTCAACTGGCGGTTCTGGCTATTGCGAAGCAGGCAGCTTCCAACGAAGCAATCTAACTCTAACACGGCCGTTTCTGCATCATAAATGACGCCAGCCACATTGTGGTCTGTGGATAGCAAGGCCATCGCGTTGGTCGGAACCTGCAATTCAAAATCGTGGGGGTCTGCATTGTTGTAGTGGATGAGCAAACGGCCGTTTGTCAAAGAAACTTGTGTTGCCGTCGCATCATCTACGCTCTGGTAAACGCCGTTTAGCATCAACTCGGCTTCTGAGGCCAAATACAGCTCAGCCCCGTCGGAGAGCACCACGCCCATGCGGTCACCGCCGGAACGGATGGCGGCATCGGCCCCAATTTGCACCAAATCGCCGGCGCGGGCAGCTTGCCAACTGGTGCTGCCGCTGGGTCGGAACTCCGCCCCCTCTCCGGCGGCAAAAATGACGGCAAAGCCGGGATCAGGTACTTGCTCAGGGGCAATAAGCGGAGGAATTTGGGTGGGGATGGCAGCCTGGGCTGGGTTGTTTACGGCCGTTGCCGTTAAGCCAGTCAGAATTTGGGCAATTTGGGTGGCTGTGCCGGGTGGCACAAAAACCCCAGCTGGTTGTGGACGGCTAGACATGATCAGCAGGAGCGCAATCAGCAACACGGTGCCCACGGCGGCAGTCGCCATCTGGAACGGCTGTCTCAGGTGGATGGGTACGTGCAGTTTGGTGCCGGGTGCTTGCAGCACAACGGCCGTTACATTGTCGGTGACCTGACGGGCTACGGCATCCTGCACTAAAATTTTGGCTGCATCCACAGGCGCGTTTTCAGACAACACGCGCCGGAACCGCCGTCGCCACTGCCGCTGGTGCGGCGGCAGCAAGCCATCGGAGCAAAGCAGCAGGCGATCATTGGCTTGCAGCTGCAACCCCTGATTTTTACGTGCCTCTGCTTCACTTTCGCTACTTTTTAGGTACAGGCTTAAATCAACCGTTAGGTCAGGCTGTACACCGATGGCACTGCTGTGGCCGGTTTGACCATTGCTGTAACTAGCCTGCCCGTTGGTGTTCATCATGGCTGGTGGCACGGGTCTATTTAGCTGGTGCAGTTTTCGGTTTCGCAACAAGAAAATACGGCCGTTGCCCACGTGAGCCATAAACAGCCGATTATCATGAATAACCACCAGAGCCACCATTGATTGCATGACCAATGGCTCCCGGTGCTGCTGTGCAACTGAGAAGAGCGTGCGATTGGTTTGCTGCAAAGCGACTTGCAACATCTCCGGAATATCGTGTGGAACGGCCGTTTCCGACTGCTCAATCCGGTTGAACAACTCATTGATGACCAATTCTGCTGCCAGATGCCCATGCTGCTGGCTGCTGCTGCCATCAGATACGATGGCCAGCAATAAATGTAAGCCGCCGACCGTTTGCACATTGCCCACCCGCATTCGATCTTCTAGCGTGCCGCGTGTGCGCGACCGACCAATATCCTGCTTAGTGCCATAATCTGCCAGCCACAGTTGTAGCCATTCGGGTAACTCTGGCTGGTTCTCGCTGCTGCCGCTCAGGCTACTCCAGGTAGAGCTGCCGCTTTCAGAGTCTGGCTGCAAAATAATAGGCGGTGCGTTGGTGAATTGAACCGGGGGCAGCGTCTCTACCTCGGCTGCTTTTACAAAAGGTGCTGTCAGCTCGGACGCTCTGGCAAAGCGATCTTCACGCTTTTTGGCCATCGCCTTGGCAATAACGGGGCTGATCGATTCTGGCAAGCTAAGGTTCAGCGTGTGTACAGCCGGAACAGGGTCTGACAAATGCATGAGGGCGATGGGCAAACGGCCGTTTGCCGAAAAAGGCAGCCGCCCGGCCAGCATTTCAAACAGGATAACACCAAGAGCGTAAATATCGGTACGGCCGTCCAAATGGGGTTGTGCACGAATTTGCTCGGGGCTCATGTAGGCAGGCGTGCCCACCATGCCATCGTTGCGGGTCAGCGTGGTGTACGTACCTTCGGCAAATTTAGCCAGGCCAAAATCTGCCAGGTACGCCTTGCCTTGTGCGTCAAACAAAATGTTCGATGGCTTCAGATCGCGGTGAATAATTTTGTGAGCGTGGGTGGTATCCAGCGCCGGGGCAATTTGGTTCAGAATCGCAGCCACTTCCTGGAGGGCAAGCGGCGCGGCGCGCAGCTTTTCTCGCAAAGAGCCACCCTCCATATAGCGCATTACCAAATAGGGCTGTTCATCTTCCTCGCCAAAGTCGTACACTGGCACAATAGCAGGGTGATTGAGTGACGCCACCATGCGGCTTTCACGCTTAAAGCGAGAGCGCAAATTTTCATCGTAACTGCGATCTTTCAGCAGCAGCTTAATCGCCACCGGTCGATCTATAAACGGATCGAAGGCAAGGTAAACGACGGCCATACCGCCACGGCCCAGCAACGACTCGATTTCATACCGGCCAATCTTGCCAGGTAGAGATTCAGGTTTCGATAAGCTCATGAAAAAGACAAAGTGCCTTTATGGTAATCGGCCAAGATCATGGCTCAATACATTGAAATAGTTCTTGCCGATCACGCAGGGCTATGGGCATATTGGGTATAAGCGCTCGAATTCGCAGACGAATGATATTGTAACAAAGAATAAAAGCCGCTGCCTGTAGCTTAATGTACTATACAGATTTGGTTATGCAGGGATGCTGCTTAGTATGACGCCCAGGGCCAGACCCGCCAACAGCAGCAGCAGACAAAATAAACCTGCCAACCCGCGGGTCATATTATCGGCATCACAGGTGGATAGCGCAAAGCGCAAGGCACTCCAGAAGAGCAGGACGCTTAGCATGATCCCTGCGCCCCACAGAACCAGTATGGAATTGAGAGTCAAATTCATCACGCACCTCCAGACTTGTCACGGATTCAGACAACAATCCACTGCTAGCATACAAGACCCTGCCCTGGCAAACCCGCCATAAGGCCGATAAGAACCCGACAAAATAACAACAGAGGTCCCTTTTTGGAAGAATGTCCTATATCGACAGTAGTGTTGATTTGGTAGGATGAAATAATTGATTCAGTTAGAGGAAATTGATGGCGAAGATTGGTCGCTACGAAATTGTAGAAGAGCTGGGCAAGGGCGAGATGGCATCTGTCTATCTGGCGCGAGACCCGTTTATCAAGCGAGAAGTTGCCATCAAGGTGCTGGCTTATGAATTGACGCAAGACCCACTGTTCATCAAATTTTTCTACCAGGAAGCAGAAGCCATTGCCTCGCTGGAGCACCCGACCATTGTGCCCATTTATGATTTTGGCCTGCACGGCGTACAGCCATACATTGTGATGCGCTATATGCCGAATGGTTCTCTAAAACGCCGCTTGAAGCGGCGCGGCCTGAACCGGCAGGAGCTATGTGACCTGATGGGCCGGCTGGCAGAAGGGTTGGATGAAGCACACGCGCTGGGGATTGTCCATCGGGATGTGAAGCCTTCTAACATCATGTTTAACCAGACAAACGATGCGTTTTTAACGGATTTTGGCCTGGCCAAATTTACGCGGCGCAAAACGGGCATGACCGGGGTGCTGTTGGTGGGAACGCCAGAATATATGAGTCCAGAGCAGGCCCAACGGTTGCAGGTAGACGGCCGTTCCGATGTGTATGCACTCGGCGTGATTTTGTACCTCATCCTTACGGGGAAGCACCCGTTCCGAGCCTCTTCGCCGTCACGGATCGCCTCGGCGCATATTAACGCTCCTATTCCCAGTGTGCAAGCTATCATTCCTGAACTGCCTGGCATGTGGGATGAAATTATTGGCCGGGCAATGGCCAAGTTGCCAGAAGCTCGGTATGAAAATACGCAAGCCTTGGCGCGCGACGTGGCGTTAGCCACGCGGGGGCAGTGGCATCTGCGGGCTGTGCAGGTGTAGGTGCGGTTAGGTGTGAGATTGTTCGATGGCTTGGCGCATAACGGCCGTATCTGGCTGCTGTCCGGTCCATAAAGTGAACGCTTTGGCCCCTTGCTGAATTAGCATTCCCAGCCCGTTGGGGGCGTAGCAGCCAGCAGCCTCGGCCTGTTGCATCAGCCGGGTGCGCCGGGGGTTGTACACCAGATCGTAGACGACGGCGTTTATGGGGAAAGGAAGGTCGTCGGGCCAAGGTGTTGTTTGTTCGTTGGGGGTCATGCCCAGCGGCGTGCTGTTGATGATGAGTGGCGTGGCGGTGCTAGTGGCGATTTCTGGCAGGTGCGCCAGCGGTAGGCTGGTGAGCAAGCCGTTTGGGAGGTATGGACCTAAATCAGCCGCCAATTTGTTCGCCTGGGCAATCCGCCTGGCCAAAATAATCACGCGCGCCCCAGATTTTGCCAATCCGTAGGCGACCGCCCGGGCCGATCCACCTGCGCCTAGCAGCAAACAATCTCGCTGTGCCACTGGCACGTTGTGTGCTTGCAAATCGGCCAAAAAGCCAGACCAATCGGTGTTGTGCCCGGTGAGACGGCCGTTTTCTTCCACCACAATCGTATTCACTGCACCAATTGCCTGTGCGCCCGGTTCCAGTTCATCGAGCAGGGGCATAACGGCTTGCTTGTGCGGTACGGTTACGTTGACGCCCCGGAAGCCGAGCGCGGCCAGGCCAGAAACGGCCGTTGCCACTCCATCTGGCGGCACGGGCAAGGGGACATAGGCCCAGTTCAGGCCCAAGGCCTCGGCGGCGGCATTGTGCATGGCTGGGCTGAAGCTGTGAGAAACAGGCCAACCAATGAGGCCAATGAGTTGGGTTTTACCGTTGATTCTGCTTGTCATTTTGTTAATAAATCCTGTACGGCCGTTACCAAAAGCTGATGCTCTGCCTGGTGCATTCTGGTTTCTAAATCTGCCAGGCTGTCTGTAGGCAAAATTGGCACCTCAGCCTGAGCAACAACGGGTCCAGCGTCTACTTCCGGGATGGTGAAATGCACCATGCAGCCGGTATGGGCAATTTCGCCGCGCTGGTAGGCGTCGTAGGCGCGCTGGATGGCGTGGGTTCCCGCAAACTGCCCCGGCAGCGCAGGATGCAAGTTGATGACTTTGTGGGGGAAACAGTTCAAAAAGGTGGCACTGAGGATGTGCATCCAGCCAGCAAGCACGATGAGATCGGGTTGATACGGCCGTATCAATTCCGCCAAATCCGCATCATACTGTTCCCGTGACTTGCCTGCGCCCCGGTACGGTTTAAATGGAAAGTAAGCTGTCGGCACACCAGCCGTTTCTGCACGCACCAGCCCGTACGCTTTTTTGCGATTAGAAACGACGAGGCTGGGAACGGCCGTTATCGTCCCAGCTTCAACCGCATCTAAAACTGCCTGTAAATTACTGCCCGATCCAGAAATTAAAATCACTAAACGAGGAAGTGCCAATGAATTCTCCAGAAGTTTTTAACGCAGAGGTGCAGCGGCGCAGAGAAAAATCCGCGTCATTCGCGCTTGTCCGTGTCCTATTTCTCAAAAATGACGCCATCGATTCCAGTAACTATTTCACCTACTAGCACAGCTTCGGGAACGGCCGTAATTGCCAAACCAACTTGCTCTCGCGGCACAACTACCAGCATCCCAAGACCCAGATTAAACACGTGTGCCATTTCATCGTGGCTAATGTTGCCCTGCTGCTGAATGAGATTGAAGATGGACGGCACAGACCAGCTGCCCGGTAGCAGCCGCGCCCCAAGCTCATCGGGAAAGATGCGCGGTGGATTGTCAATAAGTCCCCCGCCAGTGATGTGTGCCAGGCCGCGAATATCGATGTTTGCTGCTCGCAGTGCTTGCACTTCAGGCAAATAGCTGCGGTGGGGTGTGAGGAGTGTGTTGCCGATGGTGTTGTTGAGTTGGGGATGAACGGCCGTCCAATCTAAATTGGTCAATGCCCGCCGCGCCAGTGTAAAGCCGTTGGTGTGCAGGCCGCTGCTGGGCAAGCCCAAAATCAGATCCCCCGCCTCGATGCGTGAGCCATCAATAATTTGTTCACGATCAACCAGCCCAACCACCGTGCCGACTAAATCCAATTCACCTTGCTGATAAACGCCTGGCATTTCGGCCGTTTCGCCACCTAACAGAGCAATGCCAGCTTCTCGGCAAGCTGCGGCAATGCTGCTTACCACCGTGGCAATCTGCTCCGGGTCTAGCCTGGCCGAAGCGACGTAATCAAGGAAAAAGAGCGGCTTGGCACCCTGCACCAAAATGTCGTTAATGCAGTGATTGACAATATCGTGACCGATTGTATTCCAGCGGTTCATGGCGGCAGCGACCATCGTTTTGGTGCCTACGCCATCTGTCGAGGCGACAAGCACTGGCTGGCCCATCTCTTTGGCTGCGCCGATGTCAAACAAGCCGCCAAAGCTGCCCACGCCAGACAATACTTCGGGGCCAAAGGTGCTGTGAACGGCCGTTTTCATCAGTTTTGTTGCCCGATTGCCAGCGTCTAAATCTACACCCGCGGCGGCGTAGGCGGAGGGAGATTGGAGATTGGAGATTAGAGATTGGGCTGAATCTCCAATCTCTAATCTCCGATCTCTACCTATATCTTTACGGAAATGCGCCCCTTCAAAATGAATTTGACTTACGCTAGCGTAGGCTTTGGAGACGGCCGTTGCCAAATCATCCCCTCGCGCCGCGACGGCCAGCACCCGACCGCCGCTGGTGACGATTTGTCCATCTTTTTGGACGGTTCCGGCGTGGAAAACCATCACACCCTCTGGCAAATCAGCTAATCCACTAATGGGCAATCCTTTGGGATAGCTGCCAGGGTAGCCGGGGGCGGCCATGACGACGGCGGCGCAAGCACCGGGGTGAAACTTGACCATGTCTGTTGTGAGACGGCCGTTTACGCAAGCCAGCATCACCTCAATCAGATCGCTTTCTAGCAAAGGTAGTACCACCTGCGTTTCTGGGTCGCCAAAGCGACAGTTAAACTCGATCACCTTGGGGCCAGCGGCGGTGAGCATTAGCCCGGCATACAGCACGCCCACATACGGCGTACCGCGCGCCGCCATGCCGTCGATGGTTGGCTGGACGATGGTTTGCATGATGTGGGCAATGAGCGCGGCGTCTACGTCTGGTGGTGGGGCAAAGGCACCCATACCGCCCGTGTTTGGGCCTTGATCGTGGTCGTAGGCCCGTTTGTGGTCACGGGCCGGGGTGAGGGGAACGGCCGTTTTGCCATCCGTTAGAACCAGCAAAGACAGTTCCTGGCCGTGCATCCGTTCCTCAATGACCACTTCCGCACCAGCTTCGCCAAATGTGCCATCCAGCATCATCTCTTTTAACGTAGCTTCTGCCTGCGCCAAATCATCACAGACCACCACGCCCTTGCCTGCTGCCAATCCACTGGCTTTTACAACGATGCCATCTGGTAGGGGCGCTTCGCGAAGCGCCCCTATGGCTGTTTCGTAGTTGGTGAATGTTTGGGAAACGGCCATAGGAATCCCCAATTCGTGCATAAACCGCTTGGCAAACGCCTTCGACGCTTCCAGCTGCGCTGCCGCCTGCGTCGGGCCAAAAATAGCCAAGCCCGCTGCCTGGAACGCATCCACAATCCCCAACGCCAGCGGCACCTCCGGCCCCACTACCGTCAAATCGATCTGCTTTTCCTGGGCAAAGTTGAGTAGCTCATCGATGTCATCAGCCTTGATGGGGATGTTTTGGGCAGAAACGGCCGTGCCCGCATTCCCCGGTGCTACAAAAATCTGAGCCACCCTACCCGACTGGTTGAGCTTCCAAACCAGGGCGTGCTCTCGTCCGCCCCCACCAATAACCAAAACCTTCATCACACTCCCCCATTAACCATTTACAATTAACCGTTCATTATTCACAAGTCATTACCCCCACATATCTTCAAAAATGAGCTTTTCCCGCTCTCTATCGTCGTCAAAGAGCCACTCTGGAATTTGGATGGGATACTCCCCGGAGAAGCAGGCGGTGCAGTGACCCGTCTGCTGGCGAATGCCGGAGGTGACGGCCTCTACCATCCCTTCGTGGCTGAGGTAGGCCAGGCTGTCTGCCCCGATGCGCTGGCGAATCCCTTCAATATCCAGTTGGTGGGCGATAAGGTCTTTGCGGGTGGCCATGTCGATGCCCATAAAGCAGGGATGGCGCACCGGCGGCGAGGAAACGCGCACGTGTACTTCTTTGGCTCCACCGTCACGAATAAGCTCTACAAGCGGTCCTGCTGTATTGCCCCTCACAATTGAATCGTCGATGAGAACTACCCGCCTGCCCTTTAGATTGGCTTCTAGTGGATTGTATTTGATGCGCACACCTTCTTTGCGCAGTTGGTCATCGGGTTGGATGAACGTGCGGCCGATATACCGATTTTTAGTGAGTCCTTCGGTAAAGGGCAAGCCAGACGCCAAACTAAAACCAATTGCAGCAGGGGTGGCCGAATCGGGCACGCCTACGACGACATCGGCGTCAGCAGGGGCTTCGCTGGCCAAGATGCGGCCCAGCCGCTGGCGCACTTCGTGGATGACCTGGCCTTCAAACACAGAATCTGGCCGGGCAAAGTAAACGTATTCAAAGATGCACAGGCCGCGCTGCTGCGATTTAACGCCTGTGAATGAGGTGATGCCTTCGTGGTCCAGCCGCAAAATCTCACCGGGCATGATTTCGCGCAGGTAGTCCGCGCCAATGGTGTGCAGAGCGCACGATTCGCTGGCGACGACGTAGCCGCCATCTTCTAATTGCCCCAGGCATAACGGCCGTAAACCCAACGGATCACGCACCGCATAAACCGCCTCACGGGTCAGAATCGTGAGCGAGTACGCGCCTTCAGCCACGCCCATCATGGCGCGTAAACGGGCAACCCAACGATCATTTTCTTTGCCATTGCCGTTGGTTGGCGTCCAGACGTCGGCGGGGGCGGCCAGCATCTGGGTAATCACCTCGCTGTCGCTGGTGGAGGATAGCCCCACGCCTCGCTTGAGCAGTTGGTGGCGCAAATGCAGCGCGTTGGTGAGATTGCCATTGTGCGCCACACCCAGCGGGCCGTAAATCGTCTCAATCAGGTAGGGCTGCACGTTGCGCAGGTGCGAACCGCCGGTGGTGGAGTACCGATTTTGCCCAATGGCCATGTGTCCCTGCAACGGCCGTAAATTTTCCTCATTAAACACCTGTGAGACCAGGCCCATCCCTTTGTGGCTAAAGGCGGAACGGCCGTCGCAGCTAGCGATACCGGCACTTTCTTGCCCGCGATGCTGGAGGGCGTACAGCCCAAAAAAAGTCAGCCGCGCTACTTCTCGTCCCGGTGCATACACGCCAAAGACGCCGCACTCGTCGTGAAACTTGTCGTTTTCGTGAAAATCAAGGTTGTCCATAATGTTCTCTCCGAGAACAGAGATTGGAGATTAGAGATTGGCTAAAAACATAATCTCTAATCTCCAGTCTCCAATCTCCTCCTGGCTTTTCTAACTATCTTTTCTGCTTCACCTACGCTGTCTGCCAGCGCAGTAAGATGCCCCATTTTGCGGCCGGGGTGGGCGGATTTTTTGCCGTACAAGTGGAGTTTTAGCTGGGGGTTGTTGAGGACGGCCGTCCAATCCGGGGAAATATTATCCGCAGATTTCGCAGATTGACGCAGATTTCGCTCATCTTTTTTCCTCTGCGCCTCTGCGTCTCTGCGTTGAACATCCCACAAATCCCCCAATAAATTTGCCATCGCCGCCGGGCGCAGGTAGCTGGTGTCGCCCACAGGCAAGCCGCAAACAGTACGCATCTGCTGCTCAAATTGGCTGGTCACGCAGGCCTCAATGGTGAGATGGCCGGAGTTATGTGGGCGCGGCGCGATTTCATTCAGCAGTAAACGGCCGTCGCTGCACAAAAAGAACTCCACACATAAAGCCCCTACCACATCTAGCGCGGTCAGTACCGTTTGCACCATCGCCTCCGCTTGGCGAAGCACCTGCGGCGGCACGTTAGCCGGGGCAACGGAGACATCTAAAATGTGGTTGTGGTGGGAATTTTCGATGAGGTTGTAATGGGCGATACGGCCGTTCACGTCCCGCGCGGCCACCATTGACACTTCCCGCTCAAATGTGACCCAGCCTTCCAAAATGCAGTCCACTTCGCCCACCGCTTGCCAGGCAGCTACAGCTTCATCTGGGTGGTTGATTTTGATTTGCCCCTTGCCGTCGTAGCCGGAAACGGCCGTTTTCAACACCGCTGGACAACCAATGTCAGCTAAACTTGCTTGCAACTCAGCTAAGGAATGAACAGAGGCAAAGGGAACCGTTGGTAATCTGTTATCGGCAAAAAAGTTCTTTTCGCACAGACGATTTTGGGCCACGCGCAGTACCTGCGTGCCGGGTCGCAGCGGCACGATAGCGGCACACGCTTCCGCCGTGGCCAGTGGCACGTTCTCAAACTCGTAAGTCACCACGTTCACGCTCTGGGCAAACTCTCGCACGGCGTCCAAATCGTCGTAGGCGGCCACAAATTCCCGGTCGGCCACCTGCCCGGCGGGGGAGTTGGCTTCTGGTGAAAAGACGTGAATGTGGTAGGAAAACGGCCGTGCGGCCAGCGCCAACATGCGGCCTAACTGGCCACTTCCCAAAACCCCAATTGTTGAACCCGGAAAAATTGCGTGTTTCATCGCTTCGTTTTGCTCATTTTTTGCTCAGCGGTAGCTGGCTCTCTAAGATTGTTTTGGTTTGGGTTTGGCGGAACTGGTGCAGCTTTTGGCGGAATTCGGGATGCTGGTTGCCCAAGATGGCAATCGCCAACAACGCTGCATTTTTTGCTCCGGCTTTGCCAATTGCCAATGTACCCACTGGCACGCCACCGGGCATCTGCACAATGGAGAGCAGCGAATCCAGCCCGTTGAGCGCGCGGCTTTGCACGGGCACGCCCAGCACCGGCAGCACCGTTTGCGCTGCCACCATGCCCGGCAAATGAGCCGCGCCACCCGCCCCGGCAATAATCACCTGCAAGCCCCGCGCCTCGGCACTTTGGGCATACTCAGTCATCTTCCCCGGCGTGCGGTGTGCGGAAACGACTTCTGCTTCGTGCGGTACGCCAAACTGCTCCAGCGTTTCCACCGCGTGGCGCATCGTCTCCCAATCCGATGTACTGCCCATGATGATACCTACTAATGGTTGCTTACTCATAAAGACTCCAATTTTTTGACGCAAAGATGCAAAGAGGCGAAAGTGGCAAAGGGTTAAAGGCCATTGACCACACGATGAATGCCTCGTTTAACGAACTTTTCGCCAAAATTAATAACGATACCCAAGCGTAAGTTCATGAGCCGCAGGTAGGTCAATGTTTGGGCTTCAAAAATTGAATTGTAAGTGACAACAGATTTGTTTTCGACGATTACCAATTTTTCAACAAGTAAATCTACGCGAAGGGGTGTAGCCAGAACTTGCTCTTTGTATTTAATAGGAACAGCCACCTGGCGTTCAACTAGCAAGCCGCGATTTTGTAGCTCCCAAGCAAGTGCTTCTTCATAAACGCTTTCTAATAGCCCTGGTCCACCCAATGTTTTGTGTACCTCGATGGCTGCGCCAATGATTTCATAACTGATCTCATCTTCTCGTGATGCAAACTTTCTTTTCTTGCCTTTCTTTCCTTCTTCCATTCTTTGCCCCTTTGCGTCAAAAATCCAAACTCTTACGAATCCTTTCTACAGCGGGCTGTGTGCCGGGGGTGAAGGTGGCACCGGTGAGTTTTTCATAGGTGGTGATGTAGCGGGCAGCGATTTGGGCGATGAGGTCGGGGGGCATGGTGGGTGGGTTGCCGTCACCGCGATAGCCTTGAGCGGCGTACCATTTGCGCATGAACTCTTTGTCGTAGTTTTTAGGCTCGTCGCCGTGGCGGTCGTCCAGCCAGTAACGGCTGGAGTCTGGGGTGTGGATTTCGTCGATGAGGGTGAGTTTCCCGTTCACTAGCCCCATCTCATACTTGGTATCCACCAAAATTAACCCTGCCTGCGCCGCAGTTTGCTGCCCACGCTTGAAGAGGGCAACGGCAGTTTCCCGCACCTCTGCCCACAACTCAGCAGCCACTAACCCTTGTTCCAAAATCTCCATTTCCGTCAGCCGCTCATCGTGGTCGCCTTTGGCTGCTTTGGTGGTGGGGGTGATGAGCGGTTCAGGCAGCGGGTCGTTCTTTTGCAGGCCGTCGGGGAGCTGGATGCCGTACGGCCGTCTCTCTCCCCGCTCATACAAGTACCACAGCGACGTCTTCGTCACGCCGGTGATGTAACCCCGCACCACAATTTCCACGAGCAGCGGCTGCGCTTCATGAGCAATCGTTACGTTGGGGTCCGGTGTGGAGATGACATGGTTGCGGGCGAGATCGGCCGTTTGCTTAAACCACCAGGCACTGAGCTGGTTCAACACCTGCCCCTTGTACGGAATTAATCCCAGCACCCGGTCAAACGCGCTGACGCGGTCGGTGGTGATGAGAAGGCGACGGCCGTTTTGCACATACACATCCCGCACCTTGCCCTCATACTTTGCACCCAAACCCACGAAATCAGTGCTGTCCAGGCAATTGGGAATGGCGTCTAACAATTCTTGATGAGTTAGCATGATTTACCTTTTTAACGCAAAGGCGCAAAGGATTAAAAGGTGTAAAGATGTTCTTCGCGTCTTTGCCTCTTTGCCTCTTTGCGTTGCGCTCCTAAGCATTTCTAATTCCGTTCTCAAATAGCTGCAAGCCCAACATCCCGCCTTCACCCCGGCTGGCACGGGGATGCTGCCAGGGGAAGATGTGGTTCTCTGGATGCGGCATCAGCCCCAGCACGTTGCCCGCCGGGTTGCACAGCGCGGCGATGTCCAAGACGGAGCCATTGGGATTGGCGGGGTAGGAGATTGGAGATTGGAAATTGGAGATCGAGTATTGGAGGGGAATTAAATTCTCCCTCTGCAACGTGGCCAAAGCAGCAGCATCCTGCACCATGAGTCGGCCTTCGCCGTGGGCGACGGGGCAGTAGATGGGCTCGGTGAGGCCCTGGGTGAACAGGCTGGGACTGTTGGGGTTGGGTTGGAGTGTGACCCAACGGCATTCAAACTGGTTCGATTGGTTGTAGGTCAAAGTAGTTGTGCGAGTGGCAAGTGGCGAGTGGCGAGTGCCGGGGAGGAGGCCAGCTTTTACCAGCGTTTGGAAGCCGTTGCAGATGCCGAGGACGGGACGGCCGTTTCTCACAAATTCCTTCAACGCCTCCCCAAACCGCTCCCGCAAATCCAGTGCCCACAGCACACCCGCCCCCAAATCATCACCATAAGAAAAGCCGCCCGGCAGCACCATCATGCCATAATCCGCCAGCCGCCGCTCACCAGCCAGCAGCTGGTTGATGTGTACAATCTCCGGTTCGCCGCCCGCCAGCGTGCAGGCCAGCGCCGCGTCGTGGTCGCGGTTGGTGCCGTTGGCGTGGAGCACCAGAACCTTTGGTGATTTACGATTTTGGATTTTGGATTTACGATTAGGTTCTTGGCGCGAGGACAATCGGAAATCGTCAATGTCGCTGCGCGACGGCTTTGCCCCTGTCAATCGAAAATCATCCAGGTGTCCGCGCCAGGCTTGCTCCATTTCTTCAACGGTTAAAGTGAGGCTGGATTCGCCAGTACGGCCGTTCACCACCAAACTCTCCCCACCAACCACCGCCACGCACGCGTGCGGCACGTCGGCCAGCAGTTCCCGGAATCGAGGGGCGTCTTCGGGACGGACTTCGACCAGGAAGCGGCTCAGCGATTCAGCAAAGAGCACCACCTCGTCGGTAGAGTAAGCGGCGTGCCAATCGCGCGGCACGTGGATGAGCTGCAA
Organism: Candidatus Leptofilum sp.; assembly: GCF_965223285.1. GTDB lineage: Bacteria > Chloroflexota > Anaerolineae > Promineifilales > Promineifilaceae > Leptofilum. The sequence continues at coordinate 4,110,553 of NZ_OZ244997.1, forward strand.
CTCTGCGCCGATGCGCCCTGCAATACACATCTCCGCCAGGGCCACAGCGACGCCCCCTTCGGCACAGTCATGGCACGATTGCACCAATCCGGCCTGGATCGCCCGGTGCAGCCGGCGCATCCGCGTCAGGCTGTCGGGCACCGGCTGGGGGACGGTGCGGCTGCCCTCGGCCCGGCCGCCGACCTGGTTAAAATGGCTGCCGCCCAGTTCGGCGCGAGTGTCCCCCACCATAAAGAGGAAGTTGCCCGCCTGCTTCAAATCCATCGTCACTGTTTTGCTCACGTCTGGCACGATGCCAATCGCGCTGATTAGCAGGGTGCCGGGGATGGCGTGTTTTTTGCCGTCGGCCCCGGTGTATTCGTTGTTCAGGCTGTCCTTGCCAGAAATGAAGGGGGTTTGGAAGGAAACGGCCGCATCGTAACACCCCTGCGCACAGCGTACCAGCGAGCCCAGCCGGTCGGGTAAATTGGGATTGCCCCAGCAGAAATTGTCCAAAATGGAAACCTGATCTGGGTCTGCGCCGACAGCGACGACGTTGCGCATCGCCTCGTCCACCGCCGCCCAAGCCATCGCGTAGGGGTCGAGGTCGGTGTAGTTGGGGCAGATGCCGTTGGACAAGGCGACGCCTTTGGGAGATTGGCTTTCAGTCTCTACTCTCCAATCTCCAATCTCCTTTTGCAACGAATTTTGTGGCACTAAAACCGTCGCATCTGATGGGCCATGATTTTGGACGCCAGTGAGGGGTTTTACGGCCGTTCCGCCCTGCACCTCATGATCGTAGCGACGAATCACTTCTTCCTTGCTGCGGATGTCGGGGTGGGATAGGAGGGCGAGGAGGCGATCTGACAGGGTGAGGGGGTGACCGGGTGACAAGGTGACATTTGCGGGATCAGTCAGTTCCCATTTGGCCGTCATGTGGCGAGGGGGTAGGCCGTCGTGCAGAAAGTGCATGGTCAGGTTACCGACAAGTTTGTCGCCAAAATAGATGTGGAGACGGCCGTCATTGCCAAAGGTGCCTAAATTAACCAGCTCCACATCCTGGCCGTCGCAAATGGCTTGCAGGGCAGGTAGATTGGTGGACGGCACGGCCAGCACCATGCGCTCTTGCGCTTCGCTCAGCCACAGTTCCCAAGGGCGCAGGCCGGGGTATTTGGTGGTGATATTTTCTAGCTGCACCGTTGCCCCCAGCTTTTCGCCCATCTCGCCCACCGCCGAGGAAAAGCCGCCTGCGCCGCAGTCGGTGATCGCGGTGTAAAGCTGGGCGTCACGCGCTTGCAGCACCACTTCCTGCACCTGCTTTTCCATGATGGGGTGGCCGATTTGAACGGCCGTACCAGCAATTTCACTCGTCGCCACATCCATCTCCATGCTGGAGAAGGTGGCTCCGCGCAGGCCGTCCCGCCCGGTACGGCCGCCAATGGCAATGATCAAATCGCCCGGCTGCGGCTCGGTCACGTGGCTGCCGTGCGGCAGGATGCCCAAACAGCCGCAGTACACCAGCGGATTGGCCGTGTAGCCCGGGTGATAATGAATCGAGCCATTTACCGTGGGGATGCCCATCTTGTTGCCGTAATCTTCAATGCCGTGAATGACGCCCTCGGCGATGCGGCGGGGGTGCAGGACGCCCACGGGCAGTGCTTCTTGCGGTGTGTCTGGCAGGCCAAAGCAAAGCACGTCGGTATTGGCGATGGGGCGCGCGCTGACGCCCAGCACATCACGCACCACGCCGCCCACGCCGGTGTTGGCCCCGCCAAACGGCTCCAGCGCGGAGGGATGGTTGTGCGTTTCTACCTTGAAGGCCAGGTCAAACAGGTCGTCGAAGGCGACGATGCCCGCGTTGTCTACAAAGGCAGAGTGTACCCAGGGCTTGTTCACTTTCTCCGTGGCGGCGCGGATGTACGTGTTGAGCAGTCCGTCGATGGTTTGCCGCTCGCTGCCGCTAGTCTGGCCGGGTAGCGGCCCTTCAAACTCAATAATCGCCTTAAACGTTTTGTGGACACAATGCTCACTCCACGTTTGGGCGATCATTTCCAGCTCCACATCGGTGGCATCGCGGCCTTCTTGCTCGTAATAAGCGCGAACGGCTTGCATCTCTTCTAAATTTAGCGCCAGCCGTCGCTCTTGGCTTATGGTTAGCAATGCCTCATCGTCTGCGCCGCGCAGCGCAATTTTCTCAACCAAACCATCTCCTGCTTGATAAGCAAAAAAGGGTGGGCTGATGGGCTCGTCGATGGCAAAGCGCTGGATAACGGGGTTGGCCAGCAGTTCGGTGGCCAATCGCTGCTTGTCGGTTTGGCTCAGGTCGCCAGCCAGTTCAAAGCACTGCCCGGTTGCCACACGCTCTAAGCTGCTAATGCCCAGAAGCTCGGCGGCGCGGCGCAGGTTGTCGGCGGGCGGGTCGGTAACGCCGGGGAGGAGAGTGGTTTCAATAAAGTGGAGATTAGAGATTGGAGATTGGAGATTTTGAGCCGCATCTAAACTCCAATCTCCAATTTCCAGTCTCTCAGTTACCGGGTCCACCAGCAATTCGTTGGCCAGGCGGGTGGCATCTTCTGGGGTGAGGTGGCCTTGCAGGAAGATGAGGCGGCTGGGGTGGATGGCGGTGAGGTGGGTCAGGCCGAGTTGGTGGGCGGCCTGGACGAGTTTGGTGTGGTTAACGGCCGTTTTCGGACGAATTTGAATGCGGTAGGTGGTGTGGGTTACGGCCGTTTCTGATTCTTGCTCCATATTTCTCCTCAAATTTAGCCACAGATTTCACGGATTACCCAGATTTCTCTCTGCGGCTCCGCGCCTCTGCGTTAATTTCTGTACAGTTTGCCAAATAAAAACTCCCCATCTGTGTGTAGGCGGGGAGTTCTCTAATTTCCTGGCTGATTCAGTTGATAGGTTGCTGTTTGACGGCCGTTTTTTGTGTGGCAAAACGGCCGTGGGGGGCAAAACAAGAGCAGGCTGTTCCCCTGCCGACTACGCCCGAACGACAAACGGTTGATCGATTTCATCATGCCCAAGATTTTACCTCATTCACCGTGCAGGTACATCTTAAAAATTGCAACGATTCATTGTCTGAAAGGTTGCTAAAATTATCGTTGGGAAAGTGGGAAATTGACAGCAGTTATTGAGTGAGATTTGTTGTCAGCCCAATTCTAGAGTAAGTGCGGATAAAATCCAAGGCTTGGGGCCATAATTCTTTGTGGGCTGGGTCGAACGGCCGCATCGGCTCATGCCCCGCTTTTGGAAAAGTGACCAGCTTTTTGTGCGGGCCAGGCAATGTTTCGTACAGCGTATCAATGGTACCAGGCTTGACGGCAGGGTCATGCCCGCCGCGAAAGATGATGGAAGGCGTGGTGAAGCGGGGCCAGAGCGTACGGCCGTAGGCCGCCATCTTCACCATCTCCACCAGCGCGTCCATTGGCACCCGGCTTACTTTGGGCAAATCGTTCTTTTGGAAATCGGGATCATCAAAGTTGATGGTGGGGTCAAAATCAAGCACGCGCTCACGGACCAGTTTACGCATGGAGCGCATTTTGTGCGGATAAAACCAGGTCATTACGTAGCGTAAATATTTCACCAAATTTAGCCGGTCATCTGGCACATCATAAAAGGGAGTAAGCATAATCAGGCCGCGCACGTTTGGATTTTGCAAACACAAATGCGCCCCCAAAATGGTTCCCATCGAGTGCCCCATCAAAAACAGCTCATCATACAAACCTTGCACCGCCGCAAATGCTTCTTCCGCCTCATCTAGCCACGCTTGGCGGGGAATTTTCCGCAGCTTGTCGGGATGATGCCCATGCCCTGGCAGCAGCGGACAATGGACAGTGACGCCATGTTCGGCCAGGTAATTGGCCATTGGATGAGAGCTGAGAGGGCTGCCCATGAAGCCATGCAGCATCAGGAGTCCGATACGGCCGTTGCCATTTTCAACTCTTGCTAATTCGGTGTAAGCGCGGCGCTCGACCGGTACATCATACGTGGGCGCAAATGGCATGGAACGCTGTCCTTTCTCCAGAGGTTGCCCAAATTATTGCTCTTGAGGTTGTGCTGGGCTAGCTGTTTTCTGCTCTGCTGCAAAGAATGGTTGCTTTGCCGAGCAATTGTATAAAGAAGCGATCGCGCGGGCAACCGGAATGCTATTTGCTTAGCGTTAACAGGGCCAGGGAAACAGTGAGGGCGTGGCTAACGAGGGCGATACGGCCGTCTAACAAAGCATACCGTAAATCGGTGAGCGGAACCCACTTGGCTACGGCGAGGGATTGGCCATTGGATTGGGGTGTGGCGACTTGCCGCGCCTGCTGAGCACAAAAAAAGTAGCCAGTGTCCCCCGCCTGCTTAATGTCGCAGACATGGCTGCCCAGGTAAGACCAATGGTTGGTTTGGTGGCCGGTTTTGTGTAAGAGGGTGGCTTGAACGGCCGTAAACGGATCTGAATCGTCAGGTAAAAAATGGGAGAGAACCTGCCAATTCACACAGCTGTGCCTTTGCCGTGGCGATTCAAATATGAGCACCTGCCTTGCTTCATTTAGCACAACAGCATGTACCCAATCTAGCCGGTCATTTTGGGGAACTGCCTCTATCAGTTCTGTAAACTGTGGCGTTTTTTCCATCGCTTTGATGATCTGGTCAGTGGCTTTAGCAAGTCACTGACCGGACTTTGCTCCCATGAAAGTTGGCTTCAGAATCAAATATTGCTAAAAGGTGTAAATTGGGTTGGCCTCCCGCCCCTTTTGTGGTTCAGTGCGCACACCTTACTTTACGGGGTCGTCTGCCATTTTTCAATGTGCCAATCCGCCTACTGGTATGGGTTGCTGACGGCCGTTTCCCTACCCCAACAGCCAATAAATTTCTGAAAAATGAATGAATGCGCCTCTTGTCAGAGGTGCACGGCTAGACAGAATAAAGCGGCTCGGCTATACTATCCGTCGTTCAGCGTATAGCAAACGTCATACAGAAACAGGTAATTTGCCCCGCAAAGAGCGGGGTTCTTTGATTCACTGTAACCAGTGGCGCAGCTTCGTTAAACAGAAGGTTTTGGTGGCATGCGTACCATTACCTGCAAATTAACAGATGTGTACTTGTTCTGAAGCAATCTGCATTTGCCAACAGCTTCTCGTCGGGAAGATAGAAGATAATAGAAATGGCGAGGTGGCGAACCAATTTGGCAATTGCTTCAGATTAGGCCAACAGCCTAAATAACTGCCCGGTTAAGCATCTGGGCATTACACGAGTTTCCACAGAAATAAACCAAATTTATAGAACCGCGAATTGTTTACGGATGGGTCGTTTTGAGTCATTTGTGTATGGAGAAATGGCAATGACGCAAGATTTAACAGATGTTGTCTATCTAACTGAAGAAGGGTTACAAAAAATTAAAGATGAATTGGCGTTCCTGAAGGGCGAGAAACAGGAAGAATTGGCCAACAAGTTGCAGGCAGCCATTGCTCAGGGTGACCTGAAGGAAAATGCTGATTACCATGCTGCCAAAGAAGAGCAGGGATTTGTAGAAGGCCGTATTAAAGACCTGGAAGATTCGCTGCGTCGTGCCAAAATCATTGAAGATGTAGGCCCAGCCGACAAGGTCCGAGTGGGGCATACAGTTACTGTTGTGGAATTTGATGAAGGTGAAGAGTACGAAGCAACGTACACGATTGTTGGTGCACACGAAGCAGACCCCAGCAACGGCCGTATCTCCAATGAATCCCCCTTTGGCCGTGCTTTACTAGGTGCCAAAAAAGGTCAGACTGTCTCTGCACAAACCCCTGGTGGGCAGATTCAACTGCGCGTTCAGGGCATTGCCTAGCACACTGCCGCCTTTTCAAATAAGAGAAGCCGCCTGCTTGAGGCGGCTTTTTTGCGCCTAGCTGTTGCCTGGAGATGCCTCATGTGCGGCTACGGCCGTTCATACCAAACCAGACGCAGTAGCTGCTCAGGGGGCAAGCCAGGCAGTTCCCAATCGAGCAGGAGCAATTTGGGCTTCTTTTTCGCGACTGCCTGAAGCAAACTCGTGGCGTCAGCCACCTCGCCACAAGTTGCAGCGGAGCAATTTGCGCTAACGCCAGTTTGAGAGTTGACCGCAGTTGAAATCCTGAAACCAGTTGCGATACACGGAGACCTGAAGGATGCCGAGCTAAAAAAGCCTTTGAATTCATTGCTTCCTCCCTACACGGTGCGGTTACGCAGGTTCCTCCATAGATGAAAAATGCTCCCCAAGGTCAAGAGGAGCAAAGCGGCAAACATGGTTACAAAGCCCCATTGTCCCTGCTGGGCAAAGTAGCCAGGACTAACAATGACGGAGTAGAGCAACATGCCCGCTGCCACCAGGTAGATTGTTTTGCCAGACGGCCGTTTCTGCAACAAAGAAATACCACCAACAAGCAAGGCAACGGCCGTTAGCCCCTCCGCCGCCAGGTGAAAATAGAGCCGCAGCGGTTCTGTCTCCAGCTCCGGCACCTGCCCGGCCACCAGGAAAAAGCCCCACTGACCCAACATCAGCAAGCCAACCGCGATGCCAAACCACCCCACAAATTTCATGTTTCCCTTCCTCCATTGGCGCAGAATCAATTTGCCGATGGTTTGAAACTTGTTCACAGAACCAAGATACCAATAACGTAAGGCAGCAACACCAGCAGAGCCAGCAGCGGATGCCCGCGCCGCTGACTGTTTTTACTGTCCCAACTAAAGAGATAGAGTGCCAGACCAAAGGCCAGCAGGCCGCTGCTGGCCAGGATAGCCACCGAAGCCCAGGGATTAAAATCGGCGGTGAGGCCCATGGCCAGACCATTAAAAGCATTCATGGCGTGGGTGGCTGGTAGCAGTTGGGCAATGATCTGGGCCGCCTCTGGCAGCATATTAAACGGCAGCATCAGCCCCCCTAAAATCATGGCGGGGACAAAGATGATTTGCGAAAACAATACCGTCATCCGCGTGGAGGGGGAGACGACGCCAATGAGAATGCCCAGGCCAGAACAGGCCATCGACAGGGCGACGATGGTGATAAAGAAGTTGAGTCCATTGCTGGGTACGGCGGCGTCAAATAAAAAAGCGGCCGTAAAGGTGATGATCAGCGTCACGATGGCTAGGTGCATCCCAGTTGTCAGGCCGGGTATAAACAAAATGGACGAGGCTGGCACGCCATTGATTTTGTAGCTGCGGAAAATGCCGCTTTCGCGGGCACTCACCAGCGGGTCTGGCAAGCCCAGCAGGGTGGCGGCCAAAATGGCAAAGGTGACCATTGCCGGTATCATTGTCTCGCGAAAGAAGGGGTTGATCCCCGGCATAATAGCACCCATCAGCAGGTAAAAACCCAGCGGAAACAGATAGTTCATCAGCAGCAGATTTTTGTTGCGGATGCCGGTCTTGAATTCAAAGCTCAAGTGGGTCATGAAGGCAGACATGATTACCCTCCAAATTCGTTATGTGTCAGTTCCAGGAAGCGTTCTTCTAGCGACGGCCGTTCCACCCGCAAATCTATTAGCTCATCAGCCTGTTCCTGCACAAAAGCAATGAGCGCGGGCACAGTTTGGGCAATATCATGGCTAAAGAAGATGGCGTAATCGCCTTTGGTTAGCTGCTGGCTTACGGCAGGGATGTCATTTTGGCTGTTCAACAAGCAGTTGGCTCTGGTGTGAACAGACACTTTGGTGAGCCCAGCCCCGGTAGCTGTTATTTCCATCGGGGTGCCAATGGTGGTTAAACGGCCGTTGAGCAAAATCGCCACCCGGTCAGAAAGCTGCTCCGCCTCGGCCATGTCGTGGGTGGCCAGGATGATGGTGGTACCGTTGGCTTTTAATTCACGCATCATTTTGTGCAGTTCGGTACGCGAGGCCACATCTAATCCGGCCGTCGGTTCATCCAGGAACAGCACCTGCGGCTCGTGGGCAATGGCCAACGCCAAGGCCAGGCGACGCTGCTGCCCGGTAGACAGCGTATGAAATTGCGCTTTGCGCTTACTGGTTAGGCCCAAGCGATCCAGCAAATCAAAGCGGGGGGACACGCGATGGTAGGCGCAGAAAAAGTTCATCGCTTCGTTGGGCGTCATGGCTTCCGGCATTCCGGCGGCCTGTAGCTGCACGCCAATGACGTGGCGCAGTTTGTGTTGCTCCCGAGTCGGGTCAATATTGGCCACGCGCAAAGTGCCGCTGTCCGGCTGGCGCAGCCCCTCCAGGCATTCCAGCGTGGTAGTCTTGCCCGCCCCATTTGGCCCCAGCAGACCAAAAATCTCACCCGTCTGTACAGTGAATGAGACGTCATCTACCGCCACGAAGTCACCATACGTTTTGCGAAAATTGGTAACGCGAATGATGTGATCACTCATTTTAAGGGCCCTCCGTTCGGATGTAGCTGCCGATGTTTACGTTGAAAGCTACCTCCTCCAGTTCCACAACGAGCCACGGCGTGCCTTCATCGGCCCAGGTTGCCGTTGAGCGAGAAGGAATAAGAATGCCGTCATATTCATCCCAGGCCAGCACGTCGAGCTGCCAGGGAATTTTTTCCTCAGAATCTGCCTCGCGGTAGCGCAGGGCAGTCATGCTTTTCAGCAGGCCGGTTTCAGGATTGAAAACGGCCGTAAAGCTATCTTCCCCATCTTCGAACGGCACAATCAGCCGGGCGGTGTGGTCGTCGATGGCTTCCCAACGCACGCGGCTGTCAGTGATGAAAATAGAGGGCAGCCAGATCGATTCGCCCCACAGGCCCAGGTTGGCGGCCATGTTTACCTTAGGCTCGTTTTCGATGACGCCGATGGGCAGCTCCATCCGTGCTTGCCCGTCCAGGTAACGCTCGTTGACCTTCATCAGCGGCAGGCCAAACAGCGTGGCCTCAATGTAATGGCGATACCCCTGCCCGGCATCATGGGTAAAGCGCAGCCGCGCCGGAAAGGTAATGCCCTGGAAGCGGGTGGTGCCGCGTGCCGTAATCACGGCCGATTCGATAACCGGGATATCATCCCCAATAATTGTCTTGTAATAGCGAGCTACGGGGGCGGGTAAATCCATGGGCAGCGGCACAGTTTGCATGACGGGCGTTTGCGCTGGGAAGCTGGCAAAGGGCTTGGGCTGGAGGCGTAAGCCCCACACCAGCAGCAGCGGCACCAACATCACCAAGCTGATGATGGCACCACGAAAAGCATTGTTCCAATCCAGAATGGTGATGATTAACGAGACGATCACCGCTGCCGACATTAGTGGAAACCACCAGGATTTCCCAAACGCTAGGCTAATTGAAGCGGCTACCAGGCCAACGGCCGTACCCAGCCACAATACACTAAACAACCGCATACCTGAGTTGCCTACATTGAGACGGCCGTTGAACAGTGTCGTCTTGTAAGGCAGTTCAGCAATCTCACCCAGCGGCCAATACGCCACAAAGCCCATCAAATGAATCAAGCCATGAATTACTACCACACTCAGTGCTGAGTAAAAAATAAACCTTCCCATTTGCTGCTCCTTACGGTGGGTTAGCGCACTTTTGCTTCTCGCTAACTTATCCAACGAACCCCATTTGCCCCCGCCTGCTGTAGCACGGAACTTGTTAAGCGTTCCCCAATTAATACTTCTATCTGCCGACGCAGCCCCCAAAAACCCGCTTCAATGTCTAGCAGCACCATGCGTGAGCCGCCAAAGCCCAAAACACCGCCCTCCGCTTCCGTCAGTTGGACCAGTGACCCCATTTGTCTTGCCTCTACCTCCGCCATTGCTACATTTACTACAATTAGGGTCGAATAATAATACGATGTTGAACTGATTGCCAGAAAATCAACGTTGACATTAGGCTAACCAATCTGTTAAGATGCCCCACCAAACAATTCATAAGCAAAAGCAATGATAGGGACATGTTAACAGGTTCCGTTGCTGCCCAGAGAGCGATGCACCTTGCTGCAAGCACCGCCAGCAAACGCCCGTTAATGACACCCTGGAGCTGAATCAGTAAACAGTTATCGGTAAAAACCGAATACGGATAACTAAGTAACCGAAACCGGGTGCGCCCGTTATAGCGTCTAGACTTAGGTGGTTTGCAAAAGCAAGCACCAGGTTGCAAGAGGCCCGCGCCAGATTGCCTGGCAACGGCAAATTGGTGGTGGCACCACGAGCGCAAAAATCACGCTCGTCCTCCAAAGCGAGGGCGGGCGTTTTTTTATGCGTTGGGCATGCTTTTTGCTGCCCACACGCAAACTCGTCCTCCAAACTGGGGACGAGTTTTTTTGTTTTAGGGGCTAGTTTGTTAGTGGCTGGTAGAGCGACTGGCTACTAACAAACTAGCCACCAGCAACCAAAAGGAGATTTTTATGAACACAATCAGAACGGCAGAAGCAAGCGGCCACGTTGGGCAACAAGTGCGCCTGACGGGGTGGCTGCACAATGTGCGCCGCCTGGGTGGCGTGAGCTTTGTGGTATTGCGCGACGGCTGGGGCACTATCCAGGCCGTCACCGAAAATGAAGCAGATTTAGCTCCCATTGCCGAACTAAATTTGGAAAGCGTGATTGCCATGACTGGCGTTGTTGTGGCTACGCCGCAGGCACCAGGTGGCATGGAGCTGCACCAACCTCAAATCGAGGTGATCACGCCTGTGACGGAACCTGCACCCGTGCCGCTACAGCAAAAGCGGCTCAAGGCGGGGCTACCTACGCTGCTGGATCATGCCGTGGTGGCCAATCGGCACCCGGCGCGGCGGGCGGTGTTTCGCCTGGCGGCGGGAGCGATGGCAGGGTTCCGCGCTACGCTAGCCGTCAACCATTTTACGGAAGTGCAAACGCCAAAGCTGGTAGCCTCCGCTACGGAAAGCGGGGCAAATGTGTTCAAGCTGAATTACTTTGGCGGTGACGCCTTTCTGGCGCAAAGCCCACAGTTTTACAAGCAAATTATGGTAGGCGTGTTTACTCGCGTATGTGAAGTGGGGCCGGTGTTCCGCGCCGAGCCGCACGACACGTCGCGCCACGTAAACGAATATGTGAGCCTGGACGTGGAGTTTGGCTTCATCGAGAATCATTTTACGGTGATGGGGATGGTTCGTACGGTGCTCGCGGGCATCTTCCAAACGTTAGCGGGAGCGTACGCGCAGGAACTTGCCCTGCTGAAAGCCAATCTGCCGGAAGTGCCAGTAGAAATTCCGCACATTCATTTTGCTGAGGCGCAGGAGCTAATTTGGCAGCGGCATGGCGTGGACGTGCGGGGCGAGCCAGACCTGTCGCCGCAGGATGAGCGCTGGCTGGGCGAATGGGCGCAGCAGGAACACAACAGCGACTTTTTGTTTGTGGTGGGCTACCCGATGGGGAAACGGCCGTTTTACACCCATCCCGACCCGCAAAATCCCGAATACTCCAACTCGTTCGATCTGCTGTTTCGCGGCACGGAGCTGATCACGGGTGGGCAGCGACTGCACGTTTACGCCGACTATTTGGTCGCGCTAGGTAAGGCCGATTTGCCCATCGATCCATTCGAGACTTACCTGGAAGCATTCCGCTATGGGATGCCGCCGCACGGTGGTTTTGCCATTGGGCTGGAGCGGCTGCTGATGCAGTTGTTGGGTTTGCCCAATTTGCGCCTGGCCACGCTCTTCCCCCGCGACCAAAAGCGCCTCACGCCATGATGCACAATAATTGTCTGGCACGAGATAATATGCTATCATTGACTGCATTGCAGTCAATGATAGCATGTTTGAGGTGAGCTATGGCAACGCTAACAATTCGGAATTTAGACAACCAGACCAAACAAAAGTTGCGCCAAATTGCGGCGGCAAGAGGGCACTCAATGGAGGAAGAGGTGCGCCGCATCTTGGATCGCGCCGTGCAGCAGGCCGAGGAAAAAGGGCTTGGTTCACGAATCGTTGAAGGGTTTGCTGCCATCGGTGGTGTGGAATTGGAATTACCAGCACGCTCTTTAGCACGTCCTGCGCCAAATTTTGAAGATCTGTCATGATTTTGCTAGACACAAATGTTTTATCTGAGTTGATGAAATCCGAACCTGACGCAAATGTTGTGCACTGGGTAGACGAGCAATTAGTGGATACACTTTTCATCAGTGCCATCACGCGAGCTGAGATTGAGTTAGGCATTGCCTTGCTGCCAGAGGGTCAGCGAAAGCAGCAAATTGCTGCTGCTGCCCAACAAATGTTTGCTCAGTTTTCGGGAAGGTGCTTGGTGTTTGGTGAAACGGCCGCAGTTCAATATGGTCAATTGGTGGCGGCGCGTACGAGAAACGGCCGTCCTATCACCGTTGAAGATGCCCAAATTGCCGCCATTGCCCTGGCAGGTGGCTTACGACTGGCGACCCGCAACGAAAAAGATTTTGTGGATATTCCGGGTTTAGTGGTGGTCAATCCTTGGACGGATTTTGCGTAACATTCATTCATCCTTACGGAAAACTCTTGCAACGTGGCTTGCTGGCTTTGAGTGTTCCCCAATTATAAATTACTCAATTACCCAATTACTCCACCTCCAACAGCACAAACGCCAACCCATCCACAGTTTGCAAGTTTTGGCAGGGGCCGGGGGTGCAGGTGGTGGAGTCGAACCAGCCGAGGCGGAGTCGGGTGGCTTCGCCAAGCGCGGGTGGGGTGAGGTGCTGCAAAATGAGGTCGCCTGGCTGCCAGTGGGGGAACCAGATGCCTTGCGGGTCGGGGGCGTCGAAGCGGTAGGTGTCGGCCAGTTGGCTGCCGTTGGCGTCTAGGCTGTGGATGAATTGTTGGCGGGGGGCGGTGGGTACGGCCGTAACGCGCCAAGTCAATAACAGCTCTCTATCATTTACCCATTCATATCCCAGCAATTTGATTTCCTCCCCAAACGCAACGTCCATCGGATTTGCTAATTCGATGGCTGGCTGTTTGGGCAAGGCGTAGCGAGTGAACCGACCGTCCTGCTCAACCTCCGATCCCCACAACTGTAACTGTGTCTCCCAAACTGGATCGAGCGGCAGGTCAGACGGCCGTATCACCACAGCAGGCCTCGCAGCGGGCAAAATGAGCGTGCCTTCTTGCGGATCGAAGTGGCTGAGAGGCAGGTCGTCGTTTTGGCGCAGCAGGGTCATCGTGGGGCTGTCCATCGTGCTGGGTGACCAGCCAGCAATGGCGGCGGTGGTGAGGTCGGAACGGCCGTCCAAATAATCTGCCATCTCTGTAAACGCCGCCTGCCACACAAACGGCACATCGCCGCCGTTGGGCCACGTCTGAAACTGTAAAACAGATGTTCGGGCAGCATAAAACAAAAAGATCGTCAAGAGCAATATTTTGGAACTTCTTGTGGATAAGTGGCGCAAAAGTGTGGATAACTGCCCCAAACTGTGCATAAGTAGGGCAGGCAGCACCGTGAGCACAGGTAAAATCAGGATGCTGCGGATGTAACTGGGGGCATTAATGGTGACGAGACTGGGGGAAACTGAAGTAGCCAACCAAATCAGCAAAAAGGCGTAGCGCGGCTGCCGCCAGCGCCATAGGCAGAGCAGCAGCCCCGCGTAAAACAAGATGGCCACAACCGGCTCAAATACCGGAGCCGACGGTACGCCCTCGCGCCACAGTGGGGTGCCCACAAAGCCAAACATGCCCAGCAGTTTGAGGCCGTTTTGCAAAACGGGTTGCCAATCACCAGAGCGTAACGCCTGCAATGGCGCATCTACCTCGCTAATGCGAAACTCTGCGCTGGGATTGGTTTGCAGATAGATGACCAGCGGTGCGGCCACGGCGGCAAACATCACTCCAAACAGTACAACCCCTTGCCACCTCTGCTTAACCTCCCGCCAATGAAAAATTGCCAGATACGTCAGCCACAGCGCGTAGAAAATCGGCACGGCGCGGGCGGCCATGTAGGTGTGGAGGCTGAGGCCAGCGAAAAGGCCCGCCAGGGCAAACGATTTTGCAGCCCTGGCATCGGCTTGCCACGCCTGCCACCAAAAATAAGCCGATAGCCCTGCTACCAAAGGCAATAAAATCGCGCGGAGGGCGAGACGGCCGTAAAACACCGGCCAAAACAGCACCGCCAGCAATCCAGCAGCCATGAGAGCTACGTTTTTGCCAAACAGTTTGCGAGTTAGGGCAAAGGTGACAGCAATGCCCAGCAATCCACAAAATGCCGCAGGCAGGCGCAGTGCCAAAATATTGTCGCCAATCAAGCCAACGAAAGCGGTTTGCAGATAATGGAAGCCGGCCTCGTGCCCGTAGGCGCGGGTGAAGTAGATGGCGTGCTCTCCCGCCAAAATCGAGCGGTCGATGAGCCAGTTGGCTACTTCGTCGTGAGTGACGCCCGGCGGGGAAATGTTGTTCAGCCCAAACAGCCGCAACGCAGCTCCGGCCAGCAGCAAGAAAGTCATCACCCAGGTAGGCTGGCGGATTTTGGCACGATTCATTGGGCAGAACTCGCAGAGATTTCTTGAGCGAATTGGGTTACAAATTGACGCATGGTGTCGCGCAACGGCCGTCCCCACACACGTGCCGATTCCGTGCACAAATTTTCATGACAGCTCATCTGGAAGTTGATCTGATCCATGATCGTCGGTCCAATGCCAATGCTCGCCTGGAAACGCTCAGTGAAATCGGCTGCGGTCAGGCCCCATGTTTCCCCGCAGGGATGTTCAGGATGGTACACGAGTAGATTGGCTTTGGACGTGAAAGCGCGCATAATGCCCACATTGCCCAGCAAATCGAGAATGTCTGCGTCACGCAAAATGTGGATAAGGGGGGTGTTGCCATCTAAACGGCCGTGATACACAATCGCCTCACAAATTTCGGCAATTTCATTGAGGGTAAATAGCCCGTTTTCCTGCAAAAACTTACCTGCCAGCTCGGCCCCGATTGTCGGATGATCGCCTCGTTTTTGCACGATTGGCAGGCCAATGTCGTGCAGCAAAGCTGCTGCCGCAACGAAATCCTGATGCGGATAGCCCTCTGCTTTTGCCAGCCGCACAGCGTTGACGGTGACGCGCCGAACGTGCGGCATTTCGTGGGCAATGCGAAACGCCTCGACCACAAACGAGCCTGTCATCATCTTCTCGGCATATGCTTCAATTTTCTGCATTCGCTGAATAGCCATATTTCTCAGGGACGCGGACGAGAGCAGACAAGCGCGGAAAAATCAGCGTTCATCAGCGTTCATCAGCGTCCAATTTAATTAAACGCAGGCGGCGGGCGAGGGTGTTGGGTAGGATGTTGCCCAGCACTTTCTTTTCTTCTGGGCCGATGATGCCCAGCAGGAGCAGTCCAGCCGGATAAATAACCGCACCGATGAGCAGCCCAACTATTAGATGCACCTGCCCACCTAGCCACATGCCGCCAAACATGATTGCCGTGAGGAGGAACGGCCGTCCCCACAACGCCCCCCACTTAATCCCCGTCATCTTCCGCCGCAAATAATAATCAAACAGCACTAGCAGCACCAACTCAGACAAAATGGTGGTAACGCCCGCCGCCACGTAGCTAAAGCGCGGAATAAAAATGAAGTTAGCAATGAGATTGAACAAAACCGCCACTGTGAAAGCGCGTGGCTGCTTACTCTCTAGCCCCAGGCTGATGAGTACATAATTGGTCACGCTGTTAAGCCAGCCTAGCGGAATGGACCAGATGACAATTTGCAGCGCAATCGCTCCAGCGGGCAAAAACTGTTCCCCGGCTACGATTTGCACCAGCGGCACTGCCAAATAATGCGTCACAGCCGCAACGGGCAGGGCCAGCAGCAGCATCAGCTTGAGCGACATGGCGTACATTTGCCGTGCGGCATCTATAGATTCGCCAATGCGCCGCGAGATGATGGGGAAAAGCGCCAGGGTGAAAAACGAGGGCACAATTTGCAGGGCGTTGAACCATTTGTAGGCACTGCTGTACCAACCTGCTACCTCCTGCCCGTTATCCAGCAGCACCCGAAGCAGATAGCTGTCAATGGAGATGAACACCGTTTGCAGCAGGTGGATGAGCATGAGCGGGAACCCGGCGCGGAGCATGTGTCGCTGCAAGCCCCAATCGAGCCGCCAGGGGCCGCGCAAAGTGTAGCGGCGCAGGGCAATCGCCAGCAGCAGGCTGAGGGTGATGACGTTGGTGAGAATGGAAACGGCCGCAAGCCCCACAAAACCATACCCTAGCAGCAAAACCGTCACGCCAAAGCCCACCTTGAGGATCGTCGTAACGGTGGTCATTGCGTTGGGAACCTCGGCTTCTTCGTGGACGTAAAACAGGCCCGTCACGCCTTTGGACATGCCGGAAAAGACCATGCCAATCATGATGAGTGCCGTCGCTAAAATTTCTAGCTGGGTGAGCGCGTTGGCTTGGTCAAAAAGGTTGGTGGTGGCAATGATGGCGACGACGGGCAGGGCGGCAACCGCACCTGCACCCAGGCGCAAAACGGTGGTATTGAGCAGGTAGTTGGGTGCTTTGTTGCGGTCGCTGGCCACGTCGCGGATGAGCAGGATGTCCAGGCCAAAGTTGGCGATGATATCAAAAATTCCGGCGGTGACGATGGCGGTTTGGAAGCTGCCGGAGCCTGCCGGGCCAAGCAGCCGCAGGTAAAAGGCGGCAAAGCCAAAATCAATCAGTTTGTTGAACAGATTCAAGGCAATCGGAGCCAGGCTGTTTTTGGCGAGACTGCGCGTGACGCTTTGCTCACCCTCTTGCCGATAAAACCGCTGCCAGCCCCAAACGACTGCGCCAAAAAGCAAAATAATCCCGGCCATGAAGCTGCCCAGCGCACCGAGTTGGAAGCTCGTCGGGCTGTAGCGGAAGCGCACCTGCCAATATTCAATATCTAACCATTCTGGATATTTCTCAATAAGTTGATCTAACCGTTCTTGCTCTTCTTCATTAGCTCTCCACGGCGTTAAGCTAACGCCTCGGAAATTACCGTTAACGCGAATTACCATTTTCTCAGCTTCAGTTTCGGCAACAGCTCTCTTAACTTCTTCTGGTGCGTCTGGAGGAACGAATAAAGATTCGTAAGCTCGCCACTCAGGAAAATAACTGTCGTTCAGAATGAGCCAGCTTGATTCAGTAAGGGTGGTAACCTTTGCTTGCACAATAACTTCACGATTCGAGTAGTAAGTGATTTGTGCTTCCACATTATTACTGGCAGTAGGTGAGCTAAATTCAGAAATGCCTCGTTCTGTACACACATTGCAATCATCAATGTGCATCACAACATTTTGACGAGGATCGTACTGGGTTGTCATGGCAGACAGCGGGTTATCCGTTGTCACTGCGGCAGAAAGGGGCAAGGTGTAGGCACGGGGGGCAACGGCCATATTCTCATAAATCCGTACCCCTTCACCCTGCCACACTTCGGTGAACTTGGGCAGCGCAATCGTCTCGCTGGTGATAACGTACTTTACCCCCAGCACGTCCAACAGCGGCGAGTTAAGCGATTCCCAGTTAACGATGGGTTGGACGCGATTGGCCAGAAGTTCGTTTTGCGGTTCGATGGCTGCCATGTAGTCAGTGTACTGCTTGGGAATAATCGAATCGTAACCGCGCACATCGGGCAGATTGAACAGCCAGCCGGAGTTGGCATGGAACGGCCTGGTCCCCTTGGGATCAAAGCTGGTCAGCCGCCAGTGGCCAGGCTGGGCTTCCAGCCATTGCACCATATCTGGCTTGAAGTCGAGCAACGCCGGGTCGTTGCTGGCGTGAAAGCCACGGTTGGCAAGGAAAACGTCGGTGATGATGAGAATGGTGGCGGCGAGAATCCAGTACGGCCGTTTCCCCCCCTTTTTACTCAACCAAAACACCACCGCCACGCCCAGCAGCAGTAGGCTCAGCGTCAGCAATTGCCAAAACGCATAGCTGTAAAATGCCGTCGCATCGGCAAAGGCGGACGGTGCGCCAGCCAGTCCCAGAAACAGGCACTCGATTGTGGATTGGATACGGCCGTATGCCAGCCACGACACAACCAATCCCACCAGCAGCAAAATTCCACCAACCACAGCAATAAAAGAGATTAGAGATTGGAGATTAGAGATTATTGTCTTTTTCGCTCTCCAATCTCCAATCCCCAATCTCCAATTCTCCAAGCTATCCACCCCAAACCCTGCTAACACCGCCACCGCCAGCGACAGCGGAAAGACCCAGCGGAACGGCGTGTGTAATTGGTTTACAAAGGGCAGACCATAATACAAAATGGCGTACAGTGGCGTGCCAAAAATAAACGCCACCGAGAAAAAACTCAGTGTGGCAAAAAAGCCCGCATGTGCCTTCCGCTTCCGCCAGCTGCCAATCACCCCAATCACGGCCAAAAAGAGCGGCAAGATGCCCAGGTAAATCGCCCCTTCAACGTAATTTTTGATGCCCCATTCGGTGTTGGTTTTGGCGTCGCCGTAATAATTTTGGCTCAACGCCACTTCTTCGCCGCTGAAGACATCGGTGTAGCTGTGGTGGGTAGGATTGCCAAAGAAGTTGGGGAGTGCCAACGTCAGCACCCGGCGCGGCTTGAAAGCAAAATCAACCACTTCATCATAGCTGGTGGCGGCTTCACGAAAGTTGACCTGTCCCAGCTCGTAAAGCGGTACCAACTGCACCGCGCCCAGCAGGAGTCCGAGGAAGATCATGGCAATGATGTAAAAGGACGGCCGTATCATTGTGCGTATTGCGTGTTGCGTATTGCGTATAAGCTGGCTTGCTAATCGCCAGGCGGCGTAGGTGGCTATGACGAGGAGGGTGTAAATGGTAAATTCGATGTGCCCGGCCAGGATTTGACAACCCAATGCCACTGCTCCCAAACCAATCCATAAGGGTAGATTGGAGACTGGAGATTGGAGATTGGAGATAAAAGAACCCTCCAATCTCCAATCTCCAATTGCCTTTTCTACGCAGCCCAGCAACAACGGCAGCCACACCACCGCGCCGCTAATCATGGGGAAAACGGCCGCACTAATCACCAAAAATGCCCCACCCTGGAAGACCAAGCCAGCAATGAAAGCACTAGAGCAGCGCAGGTTGAGGATACGGCCGTAAACATACATCAACGCTCCAGCCAGCCAGATTTGGCTTACCGTGTACCAGCCATATGCCTTTGCCAGCGGCAAAATGAGGAACAGCAGGCTAAACGGATAGTACGCGCCGTGCTGACCTGCTGCTAAAAATGGCACCCCGGCAAACAAATTTGGATTCCACAGCGGAATGTCCCGAGCAAAAATCGTGTCACGCACAAACTGCTTCCAGGCATAATTTTGGATGATGAGGTCACTAATTAGCGGGTTTTGTGGCTGGGCCAGGCCAAACTCACTGGCGTAGGCAGACCAGGGTGCCCACTGGTATAGGTTATCCACTGGCAGCATCGTTTGGCCGCCCAGCGTTACGTTGCCAAACAGCAGCAGGGGCAGTAGCAAAAAGCCTAGCAAAAACAGCAAATCTGTGCGGAATCGTTTCATAACTAAAAAGAAGTTCAACTTCCTAAAGAAGTTGAACTTCTAGCAATAATTATTGTGGATTGTATCAAAATGTGAGGGGGATAAAAAACGGCCGTACCACTTACAGCCGATGTTTTGCCAACGTTTGGAATAACTCTTCGATGCTGCCGCCCTGGAATTGATCGGAAGAAACGGCCGCTACATATACGGTCATCCGCTCAGATTCAGGAAGCTCATGCAGCCGCTGCCGCTCCAATGCCGGATAAAAATATTGAATGGACGGATGCAGCCGCACCATGCACCGTTCGGCTAATTTCTGGTGATTCTTGGATGTGGTTAAAATGACAAAGTCACCAGAATCGGTGTGGCCCACAAAATTGTTGCCATTGCCGCTTTCCTGCACTGCGTTGGCAATCATCAGTGTCACTGCCCGTGAAACGTCGTCGGCCGCCACGAAGCCAAACTTATCGCGGAACTTGTTCAGCCCACGAATACCGGCCAACACCACGCCCCAACTCGGCTGGTTGAGCATTTGGGTAAGCTGTTCTCGCACCAAGGTGCCTTCCGGTAGCCCGGTAACCGGGTTGAGCAGCGTACTCATTTGCGACCGACGTAACGCATTGCGCACCCGCAGCCGCAGCTCCTGAATATCGAATGGCTTGGTGATGTAATCAACCGCGCCCAGCTCTAGCCCAGCCAGTTTGTCTTCACGCTCACGCTTTTCGGTAAGGAAGATGACCGGGACGTTTTGCGTTTTGCGGGCCTTGCGCAACTGGCGGCACACTTCGTAGCCGTCAATATCTGGCAGACGAATGTCTAGCACCACCACATCTGGCACCTCTTTAGAGATTCCGGTTACGGCATCCTGGCCGCGAGCAGCAACCTCTACGCTGTACCCTTGTACCCGAAAATAGGCGCGAAGCATTTCGGCTAAATCGTTGTCATCTTCCACAATGAAGATGCGTTTACTCTTTTTGTCTACTTCATTCATAATGACACTACAATTTGAACGTATTTTGGCAGGTTCACGGCACGCTGGGAAACGGCCGTATCCCTCCCACATTAGCTGGCTATTGTGTGGAGAACAAAAAGGTTTTTTGCAATAAATTGCTCTATTTTGAGCTTTTTGTTCTCCTTAAAGTAATTTTCATTTGGCAGTTGAGTGTTCAAGATTCTTTTGAAAATTACTTAATAGGTTCTTTGTCAATCTTAAAAATACATGCTTCGGCCCCCGTCGCGTGGCAAGCAATCTCATCAACCCGAAACTCTAAGCCCCCGCTTACCCAACGCAGGGTTTCTTGCAAAATGCCCACCGCAATGTAGCAAATGGCGCGATCAGACTGTTGTCCCCAGCACATTGAGCAGCGGTCAATGGTGTACAGAAAATGGTCATCCATCTCTTCTACGTGGCTGGTTTGGTCGCTAAATTGGGTAAAAATGCGAGCAACGGCGGGAATGCCAATTTTTAGCTTTGTTTTGAGCGGCAGTACCTTAAAAGCCAAATCGCTCACGCCCGCTAGGGCCCCAAATTGACGCAATCCCCGTGAAAAGATGGCACGTCCGCTGCGTAGTGCCAGACCACGACCCCCGCGCGGGCCATAAATTTCTTCTAAACCGCGATTGATGTTGCTGATGTTGGCAAAGTCGAAGTCGCGTTCCAGATTATCGGGAGGCGTATTTTGGATATATTGCCGCAGCTCGATGAGGTTCAGCAGGGCGTTTAAGCCGTTGCGACCCATAACTTCTTCAAGCGATGTTAACATAATGCGTCCCATTTTGTTGGGGTAGTAGAAGTTACTCTCTGGGACCAGGTCTTTCACAAAAGCCTCCGAAGCGCCTCATGTTTGAAAATTTATGAGTGCTGCACGTTTCGCTAGTATATCAAGCCGCTAATTATTGCACAAAGATTATGGGCCGTGCTGCGGATGAAATAGGAGTATTGTCCGCAAGCGCATTACAATCTTGCTTGCTATCAGCAGATTTGGCACGGGGTATAGCTCATGTGATAATGTTTGTGGCTGGTGGCTGGTGGCTGGTGGCTGGTGGCTGGTGGCTGGTGGCTGGTGGCTGGTGAACGAATCACCAACAAACTAACAACTATAACTTGGAGTACCAAATGGCAAAGGCGCAACTGCTGTTTCCGCCAGATTTTTTGTGGGGCACGGCAACGGCCGCTTTTCAGGTAGAAGGCAATAATATAAACAGTGATTGGTGGGCCTGGGAGCAGACAGACGGCCGTATCCTACACAATCACAAATCCGGGTTGGCCAGCAACTGGTGGGCCAACGCCGAGCAAGATTTGGACATCGCTGCTGAGATGGGCACGAACGCCCACCGCCTCTCGCTGGAGTGGAGCCGCATCGAGCCAGAACCAAGCGTTTTCGACGATGCTGCCATTGCTCGTTACCGCGAAATTTTGCAAGCTATGCACGATCGGGGCATGGAGCCAATGGTGACCCTGCACCATTTTAGCAATCCGCTGTGGCTGGTGGAGAAGGGGGATTTTAGCAGCCGGGTTATTGTGGATTATTTCCAGCGGTATGCAGCCAAGGTGGTAGACAAGCTGGGCGATCTTATTCCCAAATGGATTACCATTAACGAGCCGATGGTGTATCTGTTTATGCGCTATCTGGCAGGTGCGTTCCCGGTCGGCAGGCAGCGCGGCTGGGCTGGTGCGCTGGGAGCGATTCCTAACCTGTTACGATGCCATGCGGCTGCTTACCACACCATTAAAGAAAAGCTGCCGCAAGCGCAGGTGGGTCTAGCCAAAAATATGGCCGTTTTGCAGGCGCGACCCGGCAGTTCAGTGTTGAGTCGCTGGTGGGCGGGGTGGTTGAGCTGGCTGTTTAACAATATGTGGCTGGATTCGGTGATGAACGGCCGTCTCTACTTCCCAATTGGCCGTCGCAAAATACCCGACCTGGCAGGTAGCTATGATTTTCTGGGCCTGAACTACTATACTCGCTTTTATGTTAACTTTCCGCCTTTTGGCGGGCTGCTTTCGCAGGAGTGGGAGCCGGGGGCCGTGGTGAGCGACGGCAACTACGGCGAGCTTTACCCAAACGGGCTGTTCCAGATGATTGAGGCGTTGCTGCCGTACAAAAAGCCAATCTACATTACGGAAAATGGGGTGCCGGATAAGGATGATAAGTTACGGCCGTCTTTCATCATGACCCATTTGCGCGAGGTGTGGCGCGCCATTAGCTTCAACTACCCGGTGATGGGCTACTATCATTGGAGTTTGGTGGACAACTTTGAGTGGGATCGCGGCTGGACGCAGCGGTTTGGTCTGATTGGGTTAGATGTGGCAACGCAGGAGAGGACGTGGCGGGAAAGCGGCCGTTTGTATGCAGACATTTGCCACAGCCGCAGCCTCACCAGCCGCCAGGCCGAAAAATATGCCCCCGACTTGCTGCAAACGGTTTTTAGGGGGGAATCTCCCTCAACATCAACATCTAATCTCCAATCTCCAATCTCCTGATTATGTTCCCCACACCCATGCGCCAGCCAAACGGCCGTTCCCGCTACGCTTTTGTCACCTTTTTGATGCTCAACGACAGCTATCTGCCTGGGGTGCTGCTGCTGGCCCACGGACTGCGCCGCCAAAAGACGGAAGCCGACCTCATTTGCATGGTTACTGAGGAAATTAGCCGCCCGGCGCGGCAGGCGTTGGCTCATTTGTATGATGAGGTGATTGATGTTGAGAAGATTTTTGTACCCCATAAGCGCGTGCAGAAACGGCCGTACCTCCCCTACGTCTTCACCCGTCTGCACGCCCTGCGCCTGGGGGCCGATGGCGATTTAGGCCACAATTACGACAAGATTGCCTTGCTGGACGCCGACCTGCTGCCCCTGCACCACTACGACCACCTGTTCACCCTACCCACGCCAGCCGGAACCATCAACGAGCGCAAAACGCACGTCATGGCATGGGGCGACGATGGCAACTTCATCATTCCCGACAGCGTGGCTCAGGACGGTACCTGGAACTGGCACCAAATTTATGCCAACTGCCCGCACGGCCAACCCATTCCCGCCAAAATTACCAGGCGCGTCGCCGATGATCCAACCAACATGGGTGTGATTAGCTCGCTGCTGGTGCTGGAGCCATCCTTGGCCGAGTTCAACGCCATCATGGAAGATATTCAATCGCCAGATATGCGGTCGCTCGTTGGCGACGCTTTTGACTGGCCAGAGATGCAGTACCTGACGCTGCGCTACGCTGGCCGCTGGACCAACGTCGATTTGCGCTTCCATAGCCTGAACGGCTACCCGAATCTGGATGTACTGTACGGCATTCATTACACTGGCTTCAAGCCGTGGCAGTTCCGCCGAGCGGGGTCGATGGACAGGTACGGCCGTCGTGCCGACTTCCGGCTCTGGTTTAAGCTGTACCGGGAGATGTTGCAAGCCCAGCCCCTGCTGCAAAGCAATCGCAAGCTGCGTACTTTGCTGCAAAAGATCAACGAATTTCTGGGCATTACTGCACCGCCACCCCAAGCCAAATTGAACCGGAAACGGCCGTCTATTCGCAAACCACCCAAGAAAACAGGTCCACATCGCAAAACAGGAAAAAAATCACGAAAAAGTAGGAGGAACAGCTCGGCCTGACTGTTGCTGCTTTAATCGCTTCCTAATATAATCGACCCACTTTTACTGGACGTGAGTTCGTTCACCAATTACTTTTAGTTAGGAAACGAACCACAAGGTTTGACCGTTTACTGAAACTCAAATATTGAAAACGGGCAAACCCCATGCACAAGTTTCTTTTTATGAAAGGAAGGAGAACAAAATGCAAAAATCGAAGTTTTGGTTGTTAAGCTTGTTGCTTATTTTGGCACTGGCATTGGTTGCCTGTGGTGGCAGCGGTGATGAGCCTGCTGCGGACGAAGTCGAAGATACAGCCGCAGAAGACACCAGCAGCGAAGCTGAAGATGAAGAAATGGAAGATGAAGAGATGGAAGATGAGGAAATGGAAGACGAAGCTGAAGCGGACTGCTTTAGCAATGAACTCTTCTGCGTTGGTTTGGTTACAGACGTTGGCGAAATCGACGACAAATCCTTCAACCAATCTGCCTGGGAAGGCGTGCAGCAAGCAGAATCTGAGTTAGGTGCTCAGGTTAACTACATTGAAACCAGTGATGCCAAAGATTACGGTGCCAACATCGCCCTGTTCGCCGAAGATGGCTATGATGTCATCGTAACCGTTGGGTTTGCACTTGGTGAAGCTACGCTTGAAGCAGCTGCTACTTATCCAGACGTAAACTTCATTGGTGTAGACCAGTTCCAGGTTGACGCGGTAGACAACGTCGCTGGCCTCATCTTCACCGAAGATAAAGCTGGCTTCCTGGCCGGCGCATTGGCTGGGTTGCTGACCGAAACCAACACCATCGCCGCTGTGTTGGGTACAGACCTTGTTCCTCCCGTTGTTGCCTTCAAAGAAGGATACGAGAACGGGGCTGAGTACGTGAACGCAGACGTGAACATCATTTCCACCTACCATCCTGGTGGTCTGGACGTTGCCTTTACTGATCCCGAATGGGGTGCCAGCACGGCCGCTCAGGCTATTGGTCAGGGCGCAGACGTTATCTTTGGTGCCGGTGGTAAAACGGGTAACGGTGCTCTCATCGAAATCGCCAGCAACGATGGCCTCTTCTGCATCGGTGTAGACACCGACCAGTGGGAAACTGTTCCTGAAGCACACAGCTGTCTCGTTTCCAGCGCGATGAAGCTCATTACCCCCGGTGTCTTTGACCTCGTCTCTGCTGCTAATGATGGTAGCTTCCCGTCGGGTAACTTTGTAGGTGATGTTGGTTTGGCTCCGTTCCACGACTTCGACAGCGTTGTTTCTGACGAAATCAAGACCCAGCTAGACGAAATCAACACGGCTCTACAAGATGGTTCCCTTGAGACTGGTTACGTTCCTGGTGGATAATTGTTACCGGCTCATATGATTTAGCTTTTTAGAAATGTGCGGCGTGCCCCCTGGGTGCGTCGCACATTTTGTTATGGAGAGATGGCAAACTGGAGGCTGGCAATTATCCGTTTCCAACTTCTACTTTCTACCCCCTACTTTCTAAACTTCACAGTTTGAGTTGTCCTTATGACAAAAGATAATGATAACAGTAAACAAACAAATCAACTGATTTCCTGGCTGGTTCGGCTTTGGCGTGGGGTGAGTGTGCCGCTAACGGCCGTTCTCCTGGCTGGTATTATCGGTTCTATTATCCTCTGGTTGTCAGATGCCAATCCGTGGGAGGCGTACACCGCCCTGTATCGTGGCGCTTTTGGTAACGCCAACGCCATTGGCCGCACCCTAGAAAAAGCCACGCCGCTTATTTTAGGCGGTTTGGCTGTGGCTTTTGCTTTTAAGGCTGGGTTGTTCAACATTGGTGGCCAAGGTCAGTTGCTGTTAGGAGCGATTATTGCTGGTGCTGTTGGTTTTAGCCTAACTGGGTTGCCTTTTATCATTCACATGCCTCTTGCCTTGCTCATTGGTGGCCTGATGGGAGGGCTTTTTGCCGCCATTGCCGGGGCACTGCGTGCCTACACGGGTGCCCATGAAGTTATCACCACCATCATGCTCAACTTCGTCGCCATCAACATCACTGACTATTTGGCCGATGGCCCCTGGAAGGATACGGGAATTGTCGCCCGCACTCCGGCTATCCAGGAGTCGGCCGCAATTCCGATATGGGGAACTTTGCCCGCCGGTTTCTTCATCGCAGCCGTAATGGCTTACCTCACCTGGTATTTGCTGTTTCGCACCACGCTGGGCTACGAAATTCGCACCGTCGGGCTGAATCCCAATGCAGCTCATTATGCAGGCATTAAGGTGGCGCGTACCATTGTTTTGACAATGGCGATTAGCGGTTTTTTGGCTGGGATGGGTGGCGCGATTGAAACATTGGGCGTGGTCGGCCGTTTTCAACCAGGTTTTAACACGGGGCTTGGTTTTGATGGCATCACCATCGCCTTGCTAGCCCGCACCAATCCGCTGGGCGTTATTCCTGCCGCGTTGCTAGTAGGTGCCATGCAAGCAGGCTCTAGCCAAATGCAGTTCGACGCCGATGTGCAGTCCCAAATTATTGATGTGATTCAGGCACTGATTTTGTTTTTCGTTTCGGCAGAAATGATTGTGCGCTGGATTATCCGTACCCGCGCAGATGAGGGTGGCGGCGTGACCATTAGCAGCGGCTGGGGCAGCAGCTAGAGGAGGTTTCATGGATTCCACAGTGACTCAAAGCAAAAATAAAAGCTCCCTCTTGACCATGCGAAATATTGGCAGCGTCTTGGCAGTGGGTGTGGTTATGGCCATTGTTTACGGCTACATCACCGACCCGAATGTGACAACGGCCGTTCTTGCCTCCAGTTTGCGCCAATCGACCCCGCTGGTGCTGGGTGCGCTCTGCGGCCTCATCGGTGAGCGTTCTGGCATCGTCAATATTGGTATTGAAGGGCAAATGCTCATGGCCGCCTTCATTGGCTTCCTGGCCAACGTTTACACTGGCAATTTGTTGATCGCCGTGCTGGCGGGCGTTGGTGCCGGTGCTTTGATGGGTGCATTTTTGGGACTCATGTCTATCGGCTTAAAGATGGATCAAATCATTGGCGGTACAGTCATCAATATTCTGGCGTTGGGCTTAACCAGCTTCTTTTACCAGGCGGGCCTTACCACGCAGGGTAAATTGCAGCCGCTCAACTTTGGTGCGTTGGCCGAAATTCCGCTGATCGGCCCAATTTTGTTTAATAATCCGCCAATCACCTATGCCACCCTCATTTTGGTGGTGGTGGTGCATTTTGTGCTGTTCCATACTCGCTGGGGGCTGCGCACCCGCGTTATTGGTGAGCATCCGAGTGCGGCAGATACGGTCGGAATCAATGTGAAAATGATGCGTTATGTCAATATTACCGTTGCTGGGGCAATTGCTGGCTTGGCGGGTGCTTACCTCACGCTGGAAGCCGTTGGCTCCTTTGAGCGTGCCATGACAAACGGCCGTGGCTTCGTGGCGTTGGCAGTGATGTTATTTGGTAAACGAACCCCGCTCGGTGCCTGGGGTGCGGCACTGCTCTTTGGCTTTGCCACCGCATTGCAAACCCAACTTCAGTTTGGTGGTCAAATAGACATCCCCCACCAATTCATCGGGATGTTGCCCTATGTGTTAACCATTTTGGTGCTGGCAGGCTTTGTTGGCCGCAGCCGTGACCCCAAAGCGTTGGGGCAAGTGTACGAAACCGAGTAAAACAAACCGCAGAGAGCGCAAAGCACGCAGAGCAAATCTAAAAAACCTCGCGTCCTCTGCGCTGAAACAAAATTAGCGAGACAGTGACATGACAGATCAGGTAGTGTTGCAAGCAAAAGGACTTACCAAACGGTTTCCCGGCGTGCTGGCCAACGACAAGGTCGATTTAACGCTAGAGCGGGGCAAGATTTTGGCTTTGCTGGGCGAAAATGGGGCTGGTAAAAGTACCCTGATGAACATGCTGTACGGCCTCTACCACCCGGACGAAGGCGAAATCTGGATTAAGGGCGAAAAGGTGGAGCTAAAGAATCCGCGCGATGCCATCGATCGCGGGGTGGGCATGGTTCACCAGCATTTTCAGCTTGTGCCGGTGATGACGGTTACTGAGAATGTGATGCTGGGGTCTGAAGTAACGCGAAGCGGCCGTCTCGACATGCGCGCCGCCGAAAAACGGGTCCTGGAACTGTCCCAGCAATATGGCCTTAAGGTGGATCCTGGCGCAACGGTGGAAGATTTGCCCGTCGGCACCCAACAGCGGGTTGAAATTATTAAGGCGTTATACCGTCAGGCCGATATTTTAATTTTGGATGAGCCAACGGCCGTACTAACCCCTCAAGAAGCCACTGAACTGTTCCGCATTATGCGGGAGCTGACTGAACGCGGTGTGTCTATCATCTTCATTACGCACAAGCTCAAAGAAGTGCTGGCTGTGGCCGACAATATTGCCGTGCTGCGCGGCGGGCGCATGGTAGGCACGGCCGATCCCAAAACAGCTACCCAAGCTACTCTGGCTGAGTTGATGGTGGGGCGCAAAGTGATTTTGAAGGTGGAAAAGGATGCTCCGCAGCCCAAAGAGATCGTGTTGCGTATACAAAATCTGCATGTGTTGGATGATCGCAAGCAAACGGCCGTTGAAGGGGTTGATCTGGAAGTGCGCG
Organism: Candidatus Leptofilum sp.; assembly: GCF_965223285.1. Classification (GTDB taxonomy): domain Bacteria; phylum Chloroflexota; class Anaerolineae; order Promineifilales; family Promineifilaceae; genus Leptofilum. The sequence goes on from NZ_OZ244997.1 coordinate 4,139,039, forward strand.
CCGGTGAAATTGTGGGCATCGCCGGGGTACAAGGGAACGGCCAGCGTGAATTGGTAGAAGCCCTCACCGGACTTCGTCCAGTGGAAAAGGGCAGCGTAACCATTGAAGGCCACGATTGTACCCACGTTACCCCGCGCCAAGTGACAGAGCTGGGCGTGGCGCATATCCCGGAGGATCGTGAAAAGCATGGATTGGTGATGCAATACAGCGTTGCCGATAACATGGTGCTGAACAACTATTATCAAACGCCATACGCCAGCGGCCCCGTCATGCACCAGGAAGCCATCGACCGGCATGGGACGGAGCTAGTTGAGGAATTTGACGTGCGTACCCCCAGCATTCATACGGTCGCACGCACCCTCTCTGGCGGGAACAAGCAGAAAGTAATTGTGGCTAGGGAATTTTCTCGCCCCACCAAGCTGCTGATCGCCGCCCAGCCCACACGTGGCATTGATGTTGGCTCGATTGAGTTCATTCACAATCAGATTGTGGCGCAGCGAGATCGCGGCGTGGCGGTGCTGGTGGTCTCGGCCGAACTGGATGAGGTACTTGGTTTGGCCGATCGCGTAGCTGTGATGTTCGACGGCCGTATTGTGAAAACCTTGCCCATTGCCGAAGCCACTCGTGAACGAGTTGGTCTGCTCATGGCAGGTTCGGAAGACGCATAAATCATATGACCGACACACACCCAATTATTGCCTTCCAGGGCGAACCCGGTGCTTACTCTGAACAGGCTGTCCATGAACATTTTGGCAGCCAAACGTCCACCCTGCCTTGCCGAACCTTCTCTGAGATGTTTGCCGCCGTGCATAATGGCCGTGCTACCCAGGCCATGCTGCCCGTCGAAAACTCCCTGGCCGGCATGGTGATCCCCGCCTACGACATGCTTGTCGACCACGATCTGCGGGTACAGGCTGAGGTGATTGTGCGAGTCGAGCATTGCCTGATGGCCCCATCTGGCACGCTGATCAACGAGATCACGCACGTCATGTCCCATCATCAAGCCTTGGCCCAGTGTGAAAATAACATCAAACGCCAGGGCCTCGTCCCTGTAGACCATTATGATACGGCCGGGGCTGCCCGTGAGCTAGCCAACAACCCTAAGCCTGGACTAGCCGCCATCGCTAGTGCTCTGGCTGCGGAAACGTACAATTTGGAAATCTTATCCCATAACTTTGAGGATATGGATTTTAACTTCACCCGCTTTTTTGTATTGGGCAAGTTAGACCCACCTCGGCAGGAGCCATGCAAAACCTCCATCATCTTTACCACGCGCCACGTGCCCGGTGCCCTGCACATCGTGCTGGGCGAACTGGCTAGCCGCGGCATCAACCTCACTAAAATAGAGTCTCGCCCTCGGCGTAATCGCCCCTGGCATTACCGTTTCTTTGTTGATTTTGAGGGGCATGAAGATGACGAGGCTGTGCAGGAAGCGATGTTGGGCATCCTCAAGCAATCATCGTTTTTGCAGGTGCTTGGCTCTTACCCCCTGGCTAAAATGCCAACAATTTAGAATCTATCCGAAAAAGCCACAGAGGAAAAAGAGAAATCTGAGAAACAAACCTTCATCTCAAAAATCTCTGTGTACTCTGTGGCCAATATTCGGAAAACGGCCGTTTGCACAAATCTAAAAGAAATCTTGTTTCCCCTTCGTCATCTGTCTGCCTTAGTCTCATTGAACACCGACAGCACGTAAAATCGTTAGAGCAGCCCTTGTTGGGCGGCAATGGCAATGGCCGCTGCGCGCGAATCGACACCTAACTTATTGTAGACGCTGGTAAGGTGGGCTTTGACGGTGCGTTCGGTGATGCCCAACTGCAAGGCGATCCCTTTGTTGGTTTCGCCTTCAGCGACGGCGCGCAGGGTTTGCAATTCCCGTTCGGTGAGAGGACTTTCTTTGGGGATAGACGGCCGTTTCCCACCAGCCTGCGTATGAACCAACAAACGACCCATCACGTCGGCATTTAACAACGACTCCCCTTTGGCGGCCGCCTGAATGGTGTCTAACAGCGTGTCGCGGGGAGTGTCCTTCAGTAAAAAGCCCTTTGCCCCAGCCTGTAAGCCACGGAGCATTAAATCATCCTCGTTATAGGTTGTGAGAATAACCACAGCAACCTCTGGATAGTCGCGCTGCAAATGTTGGATCGCTGTCAAGCCATCCATGCCCGGCATGCGCAAATCCATTAGAACGACATCAGGCTGCTTCTCAGCTACCAGTTGCAAAGCGACAGTACCATCCGCCGCTTCACCAACCACCTCAATGTTTTCGGCCGTTTCCAAAATAAGCGTTAGACCTTCACGAACAATGGAATGATCGTCTGTGATTAAAACACGAATTGAGTCGCTCATGTGGCCTCCAATGGCAACGTGATAACAAGGTTTGTACCTTTATCTAGCTCGCTGGTGATCTCGAAGGTGCCGTTTACCAATCGCGCCCGTTCTCGCATACCTAGTAAGCCGTAATGGCCATTGGTAGCGGCCGTTTCCGCATCAAACCCCACCCCATCGTCACGCACCCTGATGGTCAACAGGGTGGGGGATTGGGTTACGTCCAGCCACACATTGTTAGCCTGGGCGTGTCGGGTGATGTTGGTTAGGCTTTCGCTGATAATGCGTTCGGCGTGGTCGGCTGTGGTGGGTGAGACGGCCGTTTCGTCATCCAAATTCAGGTTCAAATGGCAAGGAATCCCTGTTGCCTGGGCAAATCGGTTGACGTGATACTCGATGCTATTCGTCAGGGAACGATTTTCAAGGCGCAAATCGTCAATGGCGGCGCGGGCATCGGTGAGTGTGCTGCGGGCGCGTTTCATGCTTTGCTGGATGATCTCCTGGGCGCGAGGGGTACGGCCGTTTTCCAAATGATTATTGGCTGCTTCTAAGCGCAAAACCAGGCCAGCTACCCCTTGCGCTAGCGTATCATGCAGTTCCCGCGCCATACGCTGCCGTTCGGTGGCCAATGTCAGGCTTTCCACCTGAGCCGCATAATCTGCCAGTTGGTGATGGGCCGTTTCAAGCTCTGTCAGCAACGTTTGGCTTTGTTTTCGCGCTTCCGACTGACGCCGATACAGCACCATAAAAATGATGAGCAAGGACAAAGTAGAAATTGTGGGTGACAACCACTCTGCTAAAACAGGTTGTCCACCAACTGCATACAAGCTGCCAAAAGCCCCGAGCGTGTAGCTAACAACCGCAACCGCTGCCAGCCGTGTTAGGCCAAATATACCTAATGTTTCGGCAATTAATGCCGCAAAAAATGTTAGTGCCAGCTCTGGACGCTGGGACACCATCACCAGCGCAAAGGCTAGCACACCTTGCCCAATTAGATAAGCCAATCCCCACCGCGTACGCTCGACGACAAAAGCACTCATCCAATGCAGCCCCAAATGCAGAGCCAATAAGAGGCCATACAGTGGCAGACGGCTAACGGGTATGGGCGTGGGCGGTTGAAACAACGTCAGTGCAGACGTTATGAGGATGAGAACGGTGAGAATGATGTAGAACGGCCGTGCCTCGGCCAGCTCCTCGCCTTGGAAGATGTAGTGGAATGTTTTCATGACGCAATCATTATAGCCTGATTTGGCTTCTGGGTAATTGACCACCTGTACATTGTCCAACCGTACAGGGTAGGGTGCAGGAAGGGACGATGTAACGGCCGTTGCCAGCCTCTAAACTAAAGCGTGTAAGACAGAAGAATTGAACAGTGCATTTTATAAGAAGGAGAGAATCATGAAGCAAAAACTGTTTTCAACCACCACCTTGTTGCTGCTCGTTTTTGGCCTGCTCAACCTGTTCGTTTCCGGCCGTTGGACATTGGCAGTGGCAGCGTGGATAGCCCCCGTATTCGCGCTGCGCTATCTTTACGTCCATCCCCAACGGCGCAAGTTTTTCTTTTACTTCCTTGTTTTCTGGATCACATTGTCCATCCCCTGGTACGGGGCTACCCCGTTTTTCGGCCCCGCCCATTTCATTTTTATGATCATCACGGCCCTGATTGGTTCCGTTCCGCTTTTTGCTGACCGTTGGTTGGCACCTAAGCTGCGGCGGAACGGCCGTTTGCCCTTCCTAGCCACGCTGATTTACCCGGCCGCTGGCACCGCATTGGAACTGTTCACCAGCAGCGGCAGCCCGCTCGGCAACTTTGGTGCCACCGGCTATTCGCAATATGGGATTCCAGTGTTGACCCAAATAACGGCCGTTACCGGCATGTTGGGCCTCACCTTTCTCGTTTCCTGGTTTCCCGCCATTGTCAACTGGGCCTGGGAAAACAACTTCGTATGGCAGCGGGTGCGGGCTGGCGTCGTCGCCTTTGGCGTCACCCTGCTGGTTTTGGTCGGCTACGGTACCATTCGGCTGGCCACCGCCCCAGCAATTGATGTGCAGGAGAGCGTGACCGTCGCTTCCTTTACATTGGTTGAGAACCATGTGGGCGAACTGAACAGCTTGCTTGCGGAAGAAGGCCTAACCGCGTTTCAGGCAGAGACCCAGCCGGTACACGCCCAATACCTGGCGAAGACCGAAGAAGCAATTGCTGCCGGGGCAAAAATGATTCTCTGGCCCGAACTGGCCATCATCGGCGTGGAGGAAGATGTGCAGGCCGTCTTGACGCAGGGGCAAGCAATGGCGCAAGAGGCAGACGTTTATCTGGCGATGCCGGTGATGATCCATTTTCCCAACAGCGATCGCCTGGTGGAAAACAAGCTGTTTGTAGCCGGGCCAGACGGCCGTTTTGTTATCGAACATACCAAATACGGCGGCAACTTGGTCGAGGGAACACTGGCGGGTAGCGGTGAGATTCAAGCGGTCGAGACGGCGTATGGCACACTGGCGGGCATCATCTGCTGGGACACCAACTTCCCCAACACCGTGCGTCAAGTAGGGCAGCAGCAGGCTGACATCCTGCTCTCGCCCTCCAAAGAGTGGGACGCTATCAATCCGATGCACGCCGAAATGGCCGTTTTCCGGGCCATCGAAAACGGTACGGCCTTGATTCGGCAGACGGATGAGGGACTATCGATTGTGGTGGATGGCTACGGCCGTACCCTCGCCCGCGGTGAAGGATTGGCCGCCGACGGGAATGACTTGTTGGTGGAGGTTCCCACCAGCAGCCCGACCACGATTTACCCGGTTATCGGCGATGTTGTGGGTATTGCCGCCGCAGTTGGCTTGGTTGTTCTCGCCATCTACGCCCTGTTCATTGCCCGACGCCGACAGCAGCAGGACGTGCCAGAAACGGCCGTTGCTATTCCCTGAGTAGGCGCGGCGCGCAATTGACAGTATCATCCTCCAATGTGGAAGACCAATGAAAAACGAGCCGTTGACTAAAATGAGCAGGGTAAAGAAGGGTGTTACCTGGCTACTGGCGATTGTGGTTGGGTTGATTGGCCTGGTTTTGGTGTATGCGTTCACCTTTTATCCTGCTGAGTACACGCTGCGTGTCCTGCGTTGGCGGGATGCGGATGTGTATGATTACCAGAAGTTCCCAGAACGGCCGTTTCCACCCAGTGATGCTCCTTTCCATTTTACTCAAGCCCCTGCTGAAGCGATGGTGCAGACCCTTTTTGAGATGGATACGGCCGTCGACGATCTTGATACATTCCTAGCCGAAACCGGCACCCAAGCCTTCATCGTCATCCAAAATGACGCCATTCTGTACGAAAAATATTTCAATGGCGCGGCGCAAGACAGCATTGTCACCTCATTCTCGGTAGCAAAGTCGTTCACCTCTGCCTTGGTGGGCATTGCGATTGAAGAAGGTCACATTCAATCTGTTAGCGATCCCATCACCGATTACCTACCGGAGCTGCTGGAAAGCGATCCAGCTTTTCAGGACATCACTATCCGCGACCTTTTGCTGATGTCATCGGGTATCCGCTATCAAGAATTTCCCTTCGTCAGCGGCGATGATGCCAAAACTTACTACTATCCCGATTTGCGCGACCTAGCACTGTATCAAACGGAAGTTGTGGGCACACCAGGGGAAATATTTCTTTACAACAACTATCATCCGCTGCTGTTAGGTCTCATTTTGGAGCGAGCCACGGGGCAGCCTGTGGCAGAGTATCTGGCAGAAAAGATATGGCAGCCCATGGGCGCAGCTTACGCCGGGTCATGGAGTTTGGATGAACAAGGTTTTGAAAAGATGGAAAGCGGCATAAACGGCCGGGCCATTGACTTTGCCAAGTTTGGACGCCTCTTTTTACATGAAGGGAGTGTAAATGGGGAACAAATTATCCCCGCCCATTGGGTAAGAGAAGCGACCCTGGCCGACACGTCACTGCCAGACAGCTACTATCCTGATTGGTTTCATGAGGCTTTACCGAACGGTTTTTACAAATATATGTGGTGGGGCAGGCAGCATGGGGGCCAGCCGGATGATTTTGCGGCACTGGGCAATCATGGCCAATTTATCTATGTCTCACCTCACAAAAACCTGATCATCGTACGGCATGGTGAACGGTACGGTGTGGAATCGTTTAAATGGATGCAGCTTTTTTACGATTTCGCCACCCAGCTTGAGCCAATCGTCGAGTAGCTTAACCGACTGTTCGTACACTGTCCAATTGTACAAGCCCAAGGAGCCAAACGGCCGTTATCCCCACTCTCTCCTTCCTCTAAACTAAAACCATAGTCAATGAGCTGGAAGGAGAAACAGATGGACACAGTCATACACACAAACGGATTAAGTAAATCATTTGGCGATGTAGACGCGCTCAAGCCGCTCGATTTAGCCGTCGCCAAACACGCCATTTTTGGCTTTTTGGGACCAAACGGCGCAGGCAAAACTACCTTGATGAAGCTGCTGTTGGGATTGATTCAGCCCAGCAGCGGCAGTGCCACCATTTTTGGCGAAGACATCGTGAAGGGCAGTGTAGAGATTCGCAGCCGAGTCGGTTATTTGCCGCAAGAGCCGCGCTTCTACGAATTCATGACAGCCCGCCAAACATTAGATTTTACAGCCAGATTTTTCTTTCGCGGCCCACAACAGGCCATCGATCAGCGGGTGGATGAGATGCTCGAACTGGTCGGCTTGTCTGACAAAGCTGACCGACCCATCAAAGGCTTTTCCGGGGGTGAACGACAGCGATTGGGCATTGCCCAGGCGCAGGTTAACTATCCTGATTTGCTCATTTTAGACGAACCAGCGGCAGCCCTCGACCCGTTGGGGCGGCGTGATGTGTTGGCCATCATGGCACGGCTGCGTGAGCATACGACTATCTTTTACTCCACCCATATTTTGGATGATGTGCAGCAGGTAAGCGACACCGTTGCCATTTTGAATCAGGGCAAGCTGGCCGCACATGGCAGCATCAATACGTTGCTAAACGGCAGCGACAAGATCGTGTTCACGATGGATGTGCAGGGGAATGTGGCCAGAGCAAAGGCTATTGCCCAAGCCCAAGCGTGGGTAACGGATGTGAAAACGGTGGCCACTGACACGGGTACCCAAATGCTTGTCACCGTGACGGATGAAACGGTCGCTCAAAGCCAGCTCTTGCGTCTGCTGATGACCGATGAGCAGTTGGTGGTGAGTAACTACGGCCGTAAAACGGCCGAACTAGAAGATGTTTTTGTAGGCATCGTGGAGGGTAATAAAAATGACAACAAATAGTACATTCCAACTGGTCAACGAACGGGGATGGCGACGCGGTTTGCGCAATCTGCTGCGCGCCGAAATGGGCAACTGGTGGCAGACAAGCTCCTGGTGGGTGCAGGCATTGATTTGGGTAGGCGTGGTCAATTTGGGCATTGCCTCCGTGATTTGGGGATCAGCCAATCAGGCCCCAGAAGGGTTGGCACTGTATGCTTTGTTTTCTTGCCTCTTCCCCACCATTGCTATCATCATCATTTTGCAAGATGCCGTAATTGGCGAGAAGGAGTCGGGAACGGCCGCTTGGGTATTGTCCAAGCCCGTTTCTCGCACGGCATTTGTGGTGGCCAAGCTGATTGCCCACAGCGCCGGCGTACTGGTGACGATGACGCTGCTGCCAGGAGCGGTTGCCTACTTGCAAATGTCGCTGGCTGGCGACGCGTGGCTGAACCCGCTTAACTTTGCAGCGGGCATGGGGATCATCTGGCTGTACCAACTGTTCTTTTTGACGCTGACGCTGATGCTCGGCGTTCTGTTTGACCAACGCGCGGCAGTAATTGGCATTCCACTGGCATTAGCATTCGGTACGCAGTTGTTGATTAGTGCGGTGCCTGCCTTGCAATTTGTGCTGCCCTGGCGGCTGGCTGTGGGCGTAGAAAATGAAATGCCGTCGGTGATTGAATCGGTGATTTTGGGCAGTGCGCCCTCCTCCTGGCTGCCGGTTGCAGCCGTAGCGGGATTTGTGGTTGTGTTTACGGCCGTTGCCATCCACCGATTCCGCCAGCAGGAATTTTAAGAAAGATTTACTTTCCCCCAAATCAATAGCCGTATAGCGTGGCTCAACTTTCCACGATGATTCGAGAGCTGCCAACCTCTGGATAAGGGCATACAGCTTGAGGTACTGACACTATTGCTGTGGTAGCTTAATTGCTTCCAAATAAACCAGATCGCTTGCTGGCCGATTTGGTTGCTGCACCTGCAAACGCTGTCCCGTCTCAGCAATGTAAAGGCCGATTTCCAGCCGGTAGTCGCCAGGTGGTGTGCCGGGCGGAATTTGAATCTGGTAGCTATCGGTGACTACTTCATTTGTTAGCCAGCGGCTAGTAGGGTATTGGTTTTGCTGGGGCATCACATCTTGCTGCCAAACGCAGGGGGCACAGGTGCCATCCTGCTGTAGCAGATGGACAAAAACGGTATAGTCGTGGCTTGGTTCTGTTTGTGCCTGCCAAATGAGGTCTAGCTGGTATTGGCCAGGCTCGTCCTGTGGGGTGAGGTTGTAGCCAAGCAGGTTGATTTCATTGCCAAAAGTGGCGGGATACGGCCGTTCCATATCAGGCACCGCAAAATTCCGCTCCGTCATCGTTACCCGCAAAGGTCCCAAATCTGCAATGGCCAGGGTAGCATCCGCCCCATCTCGGAACCGGGCAATGAGCCGGTAGTCACCCGTAGGAATGTTGTCCGGCACCCGCAATGCTTGCCAGTCGATCAAAAATTGGGGCGTTTCCCAGCTATAAAAGGGATAGCTGCCGTGAACTGGCTGCGTGTTGTTGATGAGAATCCGTCCCACATTGTTGCCCCCCATCAGCTCGAGCCGAATCGTCGTGTCCGGTACGAAATCGGTGGCGTGCCACCATAGTGCCAAATTAATGGATTCGCCTGTAGCTGCCTGCATCGCTTCCCGCTCTACGCCCAGCAGTTTTAGCTGGGCGCGCACGGTGCGGTTGAGCACAATGGGTGGTTGTGGCAAATCACGTGGCGGCTCGGCGGCCAGCACGGTCACATTTTGGATGAGGTAGGTGTCTCCGGCGTAACGGCCGTTATCAGCCAATCTTGGCAACCGATCCCCGCTGTTACCAGAGAACAGCCCCACGCGCAGTTGGTAATTACTGCCCAGCGGTGCACCCAGCGGCACCTCAACTTCCACGCGCTGCACAATCGTTTCTCCCTGCGTCCACTGTGCCGACGGATAAGCAAAGGTCTCTTCCTGGCTCCAGCGATGCCCCCAGGCATCCTCAAAATGAATGAACGGCGTAAAATCGGCCGTTTGTGGAAAATTCACTTGCCAATAGAGGAACAGGAGCAGCTTTTGGCCTGCGGTTACTTCACCCACATCGTACCCCAGCAAGGTAATCGCATTGCCAAAATTGGCCTCAACGGGATTCGTTGGCGCAATGGTTGGCGTACCGCGCATTGCATAAGCCAAAAATGGCAGGCTGCCATCAGGCGCAAAGGGGGTGTCTAGCAGGCTGGCGTTGGTAAAGTAGTCAATCGCCCATTCTGGCAAGGGGCTATTCTCTGGAAAAATGTAGATTGCTTCGTCGTTGGCTGGAAAAACAACCGCCTGGCTTTCTGGCAGCCATTTTACTTGCTCATACTTCTCACTCAGGTAAGCCAGCGTGGGGTGCTGATAGTGCAGTGAGGAAACGTAAATCGTTTTGCCATCGGTGTCCATACCATCCAGGAAATTGGCAGCGGCCGTTAAGTCGCCATCCGTTTCGTAGAAAACGGCCGCTTCCTGCCCCCATACCCGAAAATACAGACGTTCTGTCAACAGCCCCCCCACCATCAGAGCCAGTACGCCAACGATTAATACCGATTGGGTAAGCTGTATGCGCTTAAACTGGTTGCCCAAATCGCTGATGAACAGCATTAATCCCACACCGGGCAGGTAAAAAACGAACGGAATGAGGCCAATGGCGCGCAGGTTGCTGGGAACAATTTCGTTAACAGCCAAAGCTGTAGGCAGTAGCATGATGAAGGGGGCCAGCAACAGCAGCAATATTCCAGTTCGCTGCCAATCGGTTTGCAATGCTTGCCAACGCCAAATGAGTACCATCCAGCCCACCAGCAACAAACCACCCCAGAACCAGCCAAATAACGGCCGTCCTGGCAAATTAAAGCGAATATACTCATCCCCCAGCAAGAAGAACATTTGTAATGAGCGCACCACACTCTCGCCCAGGCTAAGCGCAGATTCACCCGGTGCAACCTGGCTAATGCGTACCCAAAATGCATCTGGATTTGCAATGAAAAAGCCCAATAACGGAGCTAAAACGATGAGAGCCACCCCGCCAACCAGCAGCAATTGCAGCCAACGCTGCCGCCAATTTTTGCCAAACAGCAGCGGCAGGCAGCCCAAAAGCAACAAAACTGGAAACAGACGCGCTGCCAGATATGTGTAAGCCGTTAGCCCCAGAAAAACGCCGCCAAGCAGCAGCCATTTGCGTCGCCCTAGCCGTACGCCGCGCAGCAGAGCCGCTGTGGTTAGCGTTTGTAGCAGCGGTTGGGTAACGGCCCGGAAGCCGAGGTGGCTAAACAGTAGATGCCAAAAGCTAATGGCTAGCAGAGCAGAAGCCACCAAGGCCACCCGCCGATCTCGGAACAGTTCCAGGCCCAGCCAGTAAACGGCCGCAACCGTGAGAATCCCCACCAATCCCGCCGTCAGCCGCAGCGTGAAAACGGAGTCACCTACTAGCCTTATAAGGCCCCCGGCCAGGTAGAAAAAAAGAACCTCTTTGCCCGTATAGCTGGTGATGAAAATCGGCCGTTCCCCTTTTAGCCCGATTTCTGCTGCCAGAATGCCGTTGGCGGCTTCATCAAAATGCACGCCAGCCGGAACTTGGGGCAAATCACTCAAGCGAAGCGTAGCAGCCGTGAGCAAGCAGAAGAGCATGAAGAGCAGGGCATGTCTTTGTTGGATGCGTTGCATAGCAGAATTTTATCGCCGACAGGTCGGTTCGTCGATTGAGGCAAATGTGTCGAATGTCGTGGTGTAATCGCGCAAGTTGATTGTGAATTATTACACTTGCGTAGGTTTTGCGTAGGTTCTGCGTAGGCGCGACGTACAGCCCTACGTAGGTGATTAGTATAGAATCACCAATGAAGGGTAAAAATCTCTTCTTCTTCTCCTCCTTTTAACGAGGGTCAGGTTTCGGCGTTCCTGACTCTCAAAACAATAACCGGGCTGGCAATATTGCCAGCCCGATTTTATTTCTGCAGGTCCACACGTATAATTCCCATCTATGTCTATTGATGAAAATAACGAAGAGATTAGGCCCGAAACGGCCATTTCCAACAGTCGTGCTTTGGTGATGCGGGCGGCTGGGTTGGTGAGTGTGGCGGTATTGCTTAGCCGCATAGTAGGGCTGGTGCGGGAGATCGTGATCAAAGCCAACTTGGGCGTTAAAACGTTCCCATCTGAAGCATATGAGATTGCTGCACGTTTCCCAGAAACGATCTTCTTAATTATCGCTGGTGGAGCGATTGGCTCCGCCTTTATTCCCACATTTGCTGCCTATTTCGAGCAGGACGACAGTGCCAGTGGTTGGCGGCTTTTTTCTAATGTGATTAATTTGTTGACGGTGGTGGTAACGGCCGTTTCGCTTCTTAGCATCCTGTTTGCGCCGCAATTGGTCATTTGGTTGGCTGATGAAAAGGTGGCGGCCAATCCTGAACTGCTGCCGTTAACAGTGCGACTGATGCGCATCATGCTGATCTCCCCCATTATTTTTGGGGCGAGTGGGGTAATTATGGGGGCCTTAAATGCCCGCCAGCATTTTTTACTGCCCGCGTTGGCTCCCACAATTTACAATGTGGGCATTATTACGGGGGGGCTGCTGTGGCCAAGTAGCCAGCCTGAGGATGTTGCCCTTGGCTTTGCTGTCGGTACGGTGGTTGGCGCGGCCGGGCATTTCTTAGTGCAACTGCCTGGGTTGAAGCAGAAGGAGGCTCGGTATACGGCCGTCCTCTCTTTACGTGATCCCGGCGTCCGGCAGGTTCTTAAGTTGATGTCGCCCCGTGTATTGGGACTTTCTTTTAGCGAAGTAAATAAGTTTTTAATTATTGTGCTTACTAATCCTATGGCCATTGGCAGCTTGCCAGCCCTAAATACGGCTTTCAAGCTAATCATTTTACCGCAAGGGATGATTGGGCAGGCTTTGGGCATTGCGGCATTTCCAACCCTCTCTTCGCTGGCCGCACGTGGCGAGAAGGGTGAAATGCGCCAAATTTTTGCCGACTCGCTGCGGATTGTTTTGTTTTTAGGGTTCCCCTTCTCGGTTGTTTTTGCAATTTTGGGAGAACCTGTTGTGGCATTGGCGTTTGAACGGGGCATTTTCAGCAGTGAAGATACGCAGTTTGTTAGCTGGGCACTGTTGTTTTACGCAGTAGGCCTGTTACCATTGCTCATACTGGAAGTAGTTGCCCGCACGTTTTACGCCCTAAGCGATACGCTAACGCCTATTCTAGCAGGTGGTATACAAATTGTGATTATGTGGTTACTAAGCCTGTGGTTTAGCCAGACGATTTTTCCGCAGATGGGCTGGCTGCCGTTGGGTGGGTTGGCCCTGGGCTTCAGCTTATCAAATGTGATCGAAGTGCTATTGCTGCTTTGGCTGCTGCGCCGCAAACTGGGCGGCATTCAGGGATACTCGCTGCTCAATGGGCTGTGGCGCATGGGCGTGGCCACGCTGCTGATGGCTGGGGGGATGTGGTTGGTACAGGGCTGGTTGGATGATACGGCCGTTCTGCTACGGCTCATTTTGGTTAGCAGCGTAGGCGGATTAATTTACGTGCTAGTGTGTGCGGGGTTGCGATTAGAGGAGCTGAGCCGTTTGTGGCAATACGGCCGTTGCCGTCTGAACAGATAGCAAGAAACCAAAAGCCCGACCAAAATTTGGTCGGGCTAACACTTCTTCCTCTTCTCTTCCCATCAAAACAACAATGCAGCCAAACGGCCGCACGCTGTTGATTAGTTACCAGTTGATAAGGCTGAACCAGTCATACGCAAGTTAGAGCGCGTAAGCTGTTCACCGTTAACCCATACTTCAAGTGTATATTCCCCAGCGCGAAACCCTTCTTCTGGATTGTAGAAGATGTAGCCGGGGCCGTCTGTGCCATGTTCCCAATATTCATTGCCGCCCGCTACCACTTCGCCATCGTGCCGCCATACCCAAGACCAAACCATGCCGTCAGCCATACCATCGTAAGAGAAGGTTGCATAAACAGTGTATGACCCAACGGCAAAAATATTGGTCGCATCTACCGCTTCATAATCATCGTTGATTTTGGTAGAGAAACTAATATCACCGAGAGCTGTGGCCTCGTCTAATTCAACTTTTGGGTCAAAGCGGTCAAACTGCTCGGGTAGTTCCAACCTTGCTTGTACTAATGAATCGGGGTCGGTTAAGAATAGTTGGTCATTGCTGGTGGAAATAATTTGAGAGGTAACGGCCGTTTCAGGGGTAAACTCAACGGCGGTGCGATCTTGTATGGCCAAGGCGGCAACTTCTTCAGAAACGGGTTTGGCATTTGTGAGAACAGCAACCAGTGGGGTGTTATCAACCGGGGGGCGCAGCGCATAAAACGCAAATAAAGTCGCTGCGGCCAACAAACCCAAACTTGCAAAGGAATAGGTTTGAAGTCGTTTTTCTGCTTGCAGGCGCATAAAGAAGTAAGGCGAACGCTTCATCTCTCGCCATGATTTAAACACAACGGCGAGTGCAAGCAGCAATAGTAAAATGAGAGTCCCCAATATCCAGGGAGTAATTGTTCCGGATAAATTCAATAGCAAATTAAGTCCCTCTTCCCGAAGGTTGGCCATTATTATAGAGAAAAATCTACAGGCTGCGCAACCTTTTTATTAACATAAAGTGTTAATTGTGGGAATTGTCACTATTCTGCCGCTTTGTTGACCCTGACCTGGGTACTATTCCCATAGGGATTTTGGGCTTGTTTTACCCTTATAGTGCCAAAAATAGGTAATCCCGTTAATAAATCGTGAATATTTGCATAGTATCTGGTTTTTTTGCGAGCGAATCGGGATTTTGGCTGATTTTGGTGGAAAGCAAACGTTGCTTTAAGTGTGATGTGTCACAAAACCAGGCGTGACAATCGGCACTTGCCGAAAGCGAAAGAGAACCTAAAATTGAACCGATGATCCAAATTAGTGGGCTTGTAAAACAGTATGGCTTGAACCCCGTGTTGCGTGGGGTAAATTTGCATGTGCAGGCAGGTGCCTTTGTCACTTTAGTTGGGCCTAATGGCGCAGGCAAATCAACCTTGATGCGTATTGTGGCTACGCTGCTTAAACCGACCAGCGGCGAGGTAAAAATTGGGGGATGGCTTATGCCGCAGTTTAGCGACCGAGTTCGGCAGCACATTGGTTTGGTGTCGCATCAGACGCTGCTTTATGGTGATTTGACAGCTGCAGAAAATCTTTTGTTTTTTGCCAAGCTATATCGTTTAGATGATAGTGAAGCACGCGTGGCAGAGGCGTTGAGGCGAGTTGGATTAGCGGCGCGGCAGCGAGATGCGGTGCGTACCTTTTCCCGGGGAATGATGCAGCGGCTAACATTAGCCCGGGCAACTATCCATGAGCCAGATGTGCTGCTGTTGGATGAACCGTACACGGGTTTGGATCAGGATGCGTCTGCCTTGCTAGATGATTTGCTGCGTCAAGAGTCGGCTAACGGCCGTACCATCCTGATGATTACGCACGATTTGGTGCATGGCTTAAATTTGTGTGATCGGGTGGCCATCTTGAGCCGTGGCAAAATTGTGCAGGAAGTGGCCAATGGCGAAGTAACGGGGAGTGAATTCTTGGATATTTATGCGGCGCAAACAGGACGCAAAGCAGGCATGAGCAAACAGAATGGATAACGCACCAACCGCAGCAACAGCTAATCCTTCCAACGGTAATCAATTTGTAACGGCCGTTTGGGCCATCGTCTGGAAGGATTTGCAAATTGAAAGGCACACGCGCCAAACCGTTAGTGTAATGGTGATGTTTTCCTTGGTAACGGTAGTAATGTTTAACTTTGCTTTAGAAACGGAACTGGATGCGGCTCGGAATGTATCTACAGGATTATTATGGGCCACGATTTTGTTGGCTGGCACATTAGGATTGAACCGCTCGCTGGCGATTGAGCGCGAAAACCAGAACATTGATGCCGTTTTGATTGCCCCGATTGATCGCCGGGCTGTTTATTTGGCCAAGGTGATAAGCGTAACGATTTTCACGCTGCTGCTGGAAGTGGTGTTGGTGTTTGTCTTCATCATATTTTTTAACAAGCCGTTTTGGCAGCCCATTGTTTTGCTGGTTTTATTTTTAGGGACCATTGGTTACGTGGCCGCTGGCGTGTTGATCACGTCGATGACCATGCAGACGCGGGCGCGTGAGGTGCTGCTCCCAATTTTGCTAATGCCATTGGTGTTGCCGTTGATACTGCCAGCAGCAACGGCCGTTGGCGAAATGATGACGGTAGAGCCAGATATGTCTATTATCCGCAGCATGGTCTCTTTGGTTGCTGCCTACGACCTTGTCATTCTAGCGACCGGCCTGTTTACTTATCATCTTGTTGTAGAATCTTAAAGAGTCCCCTTGCCTTGTTTACTAAAGAATTGTGATAATCCTGCGACCAACAGGCAAAGGTTTGTTATTCTAAAGGAAAGAAAGAGAACCCCGATGAAAGAAGGAGTAAGAACATGAGTTTACCCCGTTTGAACCGATGGATTCCGATACTGAACTGGCTAGCGATCATTACGCTGATGGTAAGTTTGGGCTTGACCTTTTTTTATGCCCCCACTGAACGAACGATGGGGAACGTACAGCGCATTTTTTACTTTCATGTTGGCACAGCTTGGGTTGGTGCTGTCGCCTTTTTTGTAGCGCTTGTTGCTGGCGCACTTTACTTACGCCAAAAGCGACAAATCTGGGACACCATTGCGCTATCTTCAGTAGAGGTTGGGCTGGTGTTTTTGACAATTACGACGGCCGCAGGCTCAGTATGGGGTAAACCGGCATGGAACACGTGGTGGCTTTGGAGTCCGCGCCTGACATTGATAACGGTGGCGTGGTTAACCTATGCAGCTTACTTCATGCTGCGAGGCGCAATTGAAGAGCAAGATAGACGGGCACGGTTTGGCGCTATTTACGTCATTGTTGCTTTTGTTACCATCATCATGACCTACATTAGTATTCGCATTTTCCGTGATATTCATCCGGTTGTGTTTGGCGGCACGACCGAGGCGGCTCAGGGGGCGTCTGAAGGGCTGCAAGATATTGCCCCGGGGCTGGAGTCGATGCGCATGGGGATAACGCTGACGTCAACCTCCATCTCATTCTTGATTATGTACCTTGCCTGGATGTTTAATCGCATTCGACTGCAACATTTGATGGATAATGTTGATTCATTAAAAATGCGCGTGGCGGCGCGTTTGCAGGGAGGGAATGTGTAATGAACTCATTTTTCCTAAATATTGCGTTGCAGTCTTCGGTGAATCCGAACACGTTCAACAATTATATGCTGCTTGGCTATATGGTGATGGGTGTGATTGGGCTGATTTATATTGTGAGCCTCGTTTTGCGTCAGCGGAATTTGCAGCAAGATATTCAGCTTATGGAACGATTATTACAGGATGATGAGGAGGCGGCTGGGTAGCTGAGTTTGTGTAGGCGGCGTTACTTATTTTGCTGTTTAGAGAGATATTGTTGAGCTTATATTGCTAACACGTAAGATTTGGCAGCAGCTTTGCATCTAAACGACCAAATACATCTCTCATTTTGGAGAATCCATTATGCTCAAATCGTTAACTATTCCCGAACCGATTCGTTCGCTTTCAACGGGTCAAAAATTGTTGATTGGTGTTGGAACGGCCGTCCTCCTGTTTCTTATCTTCGGGACGTTTTTCCAAGATAACAGTACGCCCGAATTTGCTGTTGGGCTGCAAACCCAGCCTTTTGCGGTGCTGGCGTTGTTAGCCTTTGGCGGCGGCTTACTCAGCTTTGCTTCTCCTTGTACTTTGCCTGTACTTACAGCTTACTTTGCTTTTGCCTTCCAAAGCGGCCGTAAACAGATTGCGGCTAACACCATTGCTTTTATGCTCGGGTTGGCAACCACATTTACTTTGTTTGGTGCTGTGGGTTTTGCCGTGGGCAAGACATTGCTGCGCAACCAGCAGTTGCTCATTTTGGTGGGCGGCTCAGTAGTGATGGTTTTTGGCGTGCTGAGTTTATTGGGCAAGGGGTTTGGTGGCATGGATGCCAGTGGCACCGGTGGTGCGCAGCCCAAAAGCACGACTGTGCAAGGCTCTTACCTCTTTGGCTTGAGTTTTGCCGTGGGTTGGACAAGCTGCATTGGTCCCATTTTGGGCACGGTGTTGACGCTGGCTGCACAAACCACCTCTGTGTGGAACGGTATGATGCTGCTGTTCATATACACGCTGGGCTTGGGTTTACCGCTACTAGTGGTGTCTACCTTTTTCGGCCGTATGAGCCGCCAAAGCCTGTTTTGGCGCTTCTTGCGCGGTAAGGGCTGGGAGCTAGACACACACACCTTTGTGGTAGCCTTGGTTTGGGCATTGGCAATTTGGCGGGTACTTGTTGCCGTGCTGGATTATGCATTCTTCAACTTCGATTTCTTTGGCGGCCAGACCGTGACGTTTGGCCATGAGATTGGGTTGCTGGCGGTCACTCTCATTGGCGCAGCCCTGTGGGTTTTTACCAGTTCCGAAGAGCGGCGCGTGACGGTGCATTTGCACTCCACACAGCTTATCAGTGGTGCCCTCTTTATTTTGCTGGCGATTTTAATGCTTAACGGGACCCTGACCAGCATCAACGCGCTGGTGGGACAGTATGAATTTTCTGAATGGTTTGTCCTTTTGGAAGAAAGATTTATTGAATTTTTCCAGCCCTAGTTTCTGATAGTTTCTTCTTAACCTCCCTGGAATAGATACGTTTTTGATTCTTTGGGAGGTTTTTTATTTTTAACGGAGTTTTGTTATGTCAAATGACATGGATGTTGATAGCAAGAGAAAAGATTCTGGAGGAAACGGCCGTAATCCTCTATTCATCATCGGTGGATTTGTAGTGCTAGGATTGGCACTCACGCTAATCATTTTTGGCGGCAACCTGTTTGGCGGCACAAACGAGCCTGCGGCTGCTGATGAAGTGGGGTCCATTTTGGAGCAGGTGCCTGCTTTTGAAGCCGCCGAAGTGATCACAAACAATCTCCCCACAGGGGGCGGCCCCCTAGAAGTTGGGTCACTAGCTTACGATTTTGTGCTGAATGATGTTGAGGGAAATGAAGTGCGGCTGAGCAACTTTGCCGGGCAACCGGTGATCATCAATTTTTGGGCAACGTGGTGTGCCCCCTGCCGTATTGAAATGCCAGAGCTGGAAGCTGCATTTCACGCCTATCAGGATGATAACCTGGTTATTTTAGCGTTGGATCAGCAAGAATCTGCCGCCGATGTGTCTGACTTTTTTCAGGAGCTGGGGTTGAGCTTTACGGCCGTACTCGACGATGAAGGCACTGTTTCCGAACTATACGGCGTGGCCAATATTTTGCCCACAACCTTTTTCATCAACGGGGCTGGCGAGGTGACCGCCATCCATCGAGGGCCAATGGTTCAGTCGCAAATTGATGGCTATTTGGCAGATACTATTCCAACTGCTGCCAACTAGCCAGCACAATTCCGGTATCTTCGCTATACTTGCAGAAGTTCAACCTTTCCCAAAAGTTGAACTTCTGAGGAACTGTGTTTTAGAAGGAACCTGATATGACAACGCCCCCTAAGAAAAAAGTAACCGGTCGCACGCGCGATTTTGTCATCGGTGCAGACAAGCTGATTTACAGATTCAGCAAACATTGGCTGGGCGTGCTCAATACGATCATTGCGATTTACGTGGCGTTGCCCATTTTGGCTCCGGTCTTGATGAACGCCGGGGCAACTGGTCCCGCACGGGTGATTTACACTATTTATAGCCCGATGTGTCACCAGATGGCTTCGCGCAGCTTTTTTCTATTTGGAGAGCAGGTGGCTTATCCGCGTGAATTGGCCGGGACGTCGCTAAACTCATTAGAAAGCTACGCCAGCACATTGCCAGAGTTTGCTGGCATTACCGATGAAAATTGGGCCGATTTTTTCATTGCCGCCCGCGAGTTTGTGGGCAATGAGCAGTTGGGGTACAAGATGGCCCTGTGTGAGCGCGACATTGCCATTTATGGGTTTGTATTGATTGGGGGGCTATTGTATGGGTTTGTGCGACGGTTTCGGAAGATACGGCCGTTACCCCTCATCCTCTTTCTCATTGTGGGCATGGGGCCAATCGGGCTAGACGGCTTTAGCCAGCTCTTTGGCTACTATGCCACGCCGCTAAATGGTGGCGATCCGGCAGGCATCCAGGCGTTGCTTGGCAGCATCTTCCCGTTGCGAGAAAGCACCCCCTTCCTGCGAACTTTCACGGGGGCCTTGTTTGGCTTTATGCTGGTTTGGCTGGCCTACCCCTACCTGGACCACAACATGGGCCGCACCGAAGCCGATTTAGAGCGCAAGCTCACGCGTATAGGCGAACTCCCTTAAGCCTTTTACTAGAAATAGAACGAAAACAAAGATTTCGCAGATTCAAGATAATCTTTTTAATCTGTGGAATCTTTGATGTTTCAGCTACTGATAACGTCCTAGAACGAGCGTTGCATTATGCCCGCCGAGACCAAAGCCATTAGACATGGTAACGTCCACTTGAGCGGGGCGGGCGGTGTTGGGTACGTAATCCAGATCGCATTCCGGGTCTGGCGTGCCGTAGTTAATGGTGGGCGGCAGCAAATTATCCCCAATAGCTTTTAGACAGATAATGGCTTCTAATGAACCAGACGCGCCCAACAGATGGCCGTGCATGGATTTGGTAGAGCTGACGGGGGTGTCATAGGCAGCTTCACCAAGCACTTGCTTGATAGCGGCCGTTTCCGATTTGTCGTTGAGCGGCGTGCTGGTACCGTGAGCACTAATGTAATCCACCGATGCAGGTTCAACAGCCGCGTCTGCCAGGGCAGCACGCATCGCAGCAATTGCGCCAGAGCCATCTTCGGCAGGCATAGAGATGTGGTAGGCGTCGGCACTGGCACCATATCCCAGAAATTCGCCATAGATGGTGGCTCCACGCGCCAGTGCGTGTTCCAATTCTTCCAGCACCACAATGGCAGCCCCTTCACTAACCACAAAACCATCCCGCGTCTGATCAAACGGCCGTGATGCTTCTTGCGGTGTTTCATTGCGAGTAGAGAGTGCCTTCATCACGCTGAAGCCAGCAAAGGCAAGGGGCATCAGGCACGCTTCCGAGCCACCGGCAACCATCACATCGGCTGCCCCGTGCTGGATGACGCGGGCCGCTTGCCCAATGGCGTCATTGCCCGTGGCGCACGCCGTGGCCACAGACATGTTGGGGCCACCCAAACCGTACTGGATCGACACAGTAGCAGCAGGCGTGTCAGCCAGCATCATCGGCACAAAAAATGGGCTGACGCGGTACGGGCCGCGCTCGTTCAGCACGTTGACATTATCTACAATCGGGTCCAGGCTACCCATGCCACTGCCCACAACCACGCCGATCCGATTTTTATTTTTGGCTGTCACGGTTAGCCCAGAATCATCAATAGCTTGCTGGGCAGCAAACAGAGCAAACTGCGTCATGCGTGACATACGACGTACTTCTTTGCGGTCAAAATGGTCGCGCGGATCAAAATTTTTGACTTCGCCAGCAAAGGTGGTTTTGTATTCACTTGCATCAAATGCGGTGATGGTATCAATGCCAGATTCGCCTTGGCAAATTTTTTGCCAGGTGGCTTGTACATCATTTCCTAGCGGGTTGAGCGTGCCTAGCCCGGTGACAACGACTCGTCGTTTTTGTTGGTTCATGCTGCCTCCACAATCAAAATCATTCATCCAGCTATATATAACCCAGGCCAAAAAGGAAAGATACGGCCGTTTCCGTCGCCACTGCCCAAACAAAAGAGGCTGACATCCCTGCCAGCCCCTTCATTATCCATCGTAATCAGTTTTCGGTATTCAGTAATCAGATCGTTTACTGATCACTGATTTACTGAACACTGCTTACTGTTATTGTGAATCAACAGACATGATGAAGTCACCTTCGCCGCCGGTGAAATCACGGACGCGAATGATAACCAAATCTTCACTTTCAAACGTGTAAACTAAATCTTCCGGTTCACCTGAAAAACCATCATCCACAGAAGCGAGTACGTTTTCATCCAAGTCTAGCACTTCGATTATGAGGTCTACTGAATCATCATCGGACTGAACGTTGATAACCAACGAGTCTCCAATGGAACCGCTCATCACGTAATCAATCAAACCGTCTGGATTGGTTCGCGCGTCAACGAAATCGCCGTAGGCTAACTCGAAGACAATTTCCGGGTTGCCAAACAAGGTAACTTCGTAATTGCCAATGTTTCCGCCAAAATCTTCATCCTGTGAATTGAGTACACGGAAAGAGTACCAGGTGGCTTCAGAGGCAATCATGGCAAACTCTTCTGCACCCACAGCAACGTCAAAGCCGCGCTCGGAATCATCGCCCTCAAGTGAGCTGTCAATGCCGACTTCTGCACCTAGCAGTTCGTCACCTTTACGTACCTGTACGGCAATGTCCAGACCATCTTCCGGTTCAGCATAGATGCCCACCATATCACCTGCTCGCAGTGGTCGGAAGGGGAAGGAGTGGCCTGCACCTTCATCGTCTGCTTCCAGCGTATCTGGGTTGGCAAAGACAACGTTGGTGAACGGAACCCCTAATTGCATGTCGAAGCTGCCAGTTGCGCCGTCAAAGCCATATACCTGGATGGTGTAAACACCGTCTGCGGGTAGAGCAAAAAGCACGTTCTCAATGGTGAAAGAAGCATCACGTTCACGAGAAAGCAACGAGTTGCCTGAGGCATCAATTACGTCCACCACAACGTCGAAACCACCCAAGGGGGTGATGACGGCACCAGCAATGTCGTCGGCGGAACCTGCAAAAGAGTAGGCAGCAACGGGATTAGCGGCATCAATGACGCCAGACACGAAATCGCCATAGGCAATAGGCGTGCCTTCACCACCTGTAACAGGTGGCGTGGTGCTAGCTTCGCCAGACTCAACGAGCATCAGGGAGTAATTGCCAGTTGCATCTGCAAAACCTCGTACGGAGATGTAGTATAGGCCAGCTGCTGGAATAACCAGATTGCGTACCTCTTCGGTGCCAAAAGAAGCATCAATTTCGCCATTGGGCAAAATAGAAGCCCCGCTTTCGTTCAGTACGTCAACGACCACATCAAAATCGCCTTCAGGTTCAACAATGATGTCTACGGATTCACCTTCAAGCCCGACGAAATCCCAAACAGATGGGCCTGTAGCATCCACGGAGGAGTTGATGGTATCACCATACAGCAAGAAGCCCTGGCTAACTGGCAGTTCACCAGTGCCATCGCCTGTACCAATTGGTGGCGTGCCTTCTGGGGTAGAGATCACGATAGAGTTTTCAATTGCATCCAAAATTGGCTGATACTCTGACTCAGAAGATAGTTCAGTGCCCGAGAAGATAAACGCTGCCCGTGCCTCGCCCAAAATAACAGAAAGACGAACGTTAGCTTCTTCGTTGTCGGTGGTGGAGGTGGCTCTGGCTAGTGCCACGGCCGCTTCCTGCCCGTTAATTGTTGTAGCCACTGGCTCCTGGGTGATAGCCAATTCAAATGCTTCATCCCCACCAGCCAGGGCAATTTGTTCTGTGAAGATGCTTAGTACATCCGCCGGATTGCTCATGTCCAACCCATCCGTTGCCAGAAATTCCAGGTCTGCCCGGTTAAAGAGGACAATATTCATGATGGCACCGGTAATGTTGTCATCGGCACTGTCTAAAACTTCCTGGCTAGAGGCCAAGTCGACTGAACTGCCTAGTTCATCAAATTCGATAGCCCAATCATCTGGGTAAGAGAAGTCTAGACCCAAGGTCGCGTTAGAAAATTGAGCAAAACCAGCGGTTGGGTCTGGCTCATCTGTTGGTTCGGGGGTAGGTTCTTCGGTTGGTTCAGGGGTTGGGTCTGGTTCATCCGTTGGTTCTTCTTCGGGTTCTTCAGTTGGGTCCTCTTCTGGCGGCGGATCGCCATCATCGTCATCGTCGTTGGCGGGGCGTGGTGTCGGCGTTGGATCCTCACCACCGCAGGCTGTTAGCACCGTGCCGAACAAAAAGGCTGCCAACAGCAAGAATATCAAGTGCTTGTTCAAATTTTTCATAAAAATCTCTCCTAAAAGATAAAATGGATTTTTTCTGCTGACCCGAAGGTAAGTAGGGTGTGAAATGGCCAGTGTGGCTTGAGAAAGTTCAGGCTCAGTTGGAACAACAATTGTAAAAGCGGGAGAAGTAACTTTGCTTATTTCTTTTGAGAAGCCGCCCGCTTTTATCTGAATAACAATAGTAAAAGAGGTCGCTGTCTTAGCTATAGGTAATTGGTTTAGATCAACTCAATACCACATTATGTATGACTTTCTTTCCGTTAATCTGAACGGCCGTTTCCAGCAATTTCACTCATGGCGCACAGAATACAGGTAAACTACCCACCACACTGTAAAGCAGTATATAAATGCAACGATCCGAAAACGATCCAATGGTATGTGTAAAAGCGGGAATGTAAGTTGAAATAAGCAAAGCCGTTTCTCCCGCTTTTACTTGAGCAAACCACAGAGCAATGGCCCAT
The DNA here is from genome assembly GCF_965223285.1 of Candidatus Leptofilum sp. Lineage (GTDB taxonomy): Bacteria > Chloroflexota > Anaerolineae > Promineifilales > Promineifilaceae > Leptofilum. Next base: position 4,163,150 of record NZ_OZ244997.1, read on the forward strand.
CGTTTTTCAAGATATTTTCTGTGGTTTGCATGGAAGCAATAAAAAATGCGATCTCTTCAAGAAATCGCATTCTGGAGATGCTGGGTTTGTTCATGAACCAGTACAGTTTAGCGATCCCGATTGAGCCAGCGCAAGGTGAGCTCCCCGATGCGGTCTAGCCGCTGGCGCAGCACGGTGCATTCTGGCAGCGCATCCACAAACATTTGGCCGTACCGCTTGGTAATCACCCGTTTGTCTAAAATGATGACAACTCCTTCATCGGTGGTGCGCCGGTTCAAACGGCCGAATCCTTGCCGGAATCGCAGCACCGCCTCTGGCACCGAATATTCAAAAAACGCATTGTCGAACGTTTCCGAGCGGGCTGCAAAGACGGGGTCTGAGGGCACATCAAAGGGCAGCTTAGCGATGAGGACTGCTTGCAAAGCCTCACCCGGTACGTCCACCCCTTCCCAAAAGGAGCGCGTCCCCAGCAGCACGGCCTGTGCATCTGGCTTTTTGAATTGGTCCAGAAGTTGCTGGCGTGAGCCGCCAGAAGATTGTGCCAGCGTAGTGATGCCTGCGTCTGCCAATGAGCCTTCAATCGCTTTGGCAGTTTGGTTGAGCTGGCTGTAGGCGGTGAAAAGCACCATTGTGCGCCCACCTAGCGAGGTAGCCACATCCACAATGGCATCTTCCAGCATTCGCTGGTAGCCAGGCTGGTTGGGTTCTGAAATATCTGTAACCAGGTAAAGCAACGTCTGGTTTTCGTAATCGAACGGCGAGCCAACGGCCAGCTCGTCCACGTCGTAGGCGTGCAGCCGTTCGCGGATGTAGGCAAAGTTGGCCTCTTCGCGGGCGTCTGGCCCGGCAGTACGCATGGTGGCAGAGGTGAGCACCACTGTTTCCAACGCCTCAAAGATGTTGCTTTGCACCAACGGCCCCACGTGCAGCGGCGCTGCGTGCAGCGAAACACGCTCTTTGAACACCTCTACCCAGTAGATCATCTGGTTGTCAGGCGACAATATGATGCCATCCAGGTTGAGACGGGTTTCTTCAAGGGAACGGCCGTTACTCATCAAGGCCAGCTGCAAATCCTCACCATCCTCCACATCAAACTGCTCGGCAATGTCATTCAGTCCACCCGCCAGCTTGGTAAAGCCGTCCACAATGCCGTGCAGGTGACGGCTCAGGTTGTCCCAGCTAATCTCTACCTCGTCAAAGCCTGGCTGCACCCGCACCGCTGGGGTGATACGAATTTGCTGGGCAAACTGACTGCGCCGGTTCATCGCTTCGGACAAAAAGTAGGTGAGCGTGGTGAAAAACTCATCCAGCCGAATGACAGCCGACTGCCCTTCCCGCCGAATCCGGTTGATAAGCTCCGCAAATTTAGTCGCAAAATCAGGCGGCAGCGCGGCTTCTAGCCGACTTTGCAAATCGGACAGCAGCCCGCCGCGCTGCTTGTTCACATCGTCCAAAATGGCTTCTAAAAACCGCTTGTCTGCCCGAAAACTCAAACCATCAGTAACGGCCGATTCCAGATGATGCGCCTCGTCTACAATCAAATCGTAAAATTGGGGCAGCACCATATTTTCGTTGGCCAAATCTGAGAGCAGCAGCGAATGGTTCACAATGACTAGATTGGCCAGCTCGGCCCGGCGTTTGGCCACGTGTAGCGGGCAGTTTTCTGCCGCGCAATGGTCTGATGAGCAGGAGGCGTTTTCCCCGTTCAGGCGGGACCACGCCAGCCGCTCGCCCGGCGTCCGCAAGTTCAGTTCTGCCACGTCGCCTGTCTCGGTGGTCGGTAACCAGAGCAAAATGCGGGCGTAGAGGGCCATCTCATCACTGTTGCTGGGGCCGCTGTGGCGCATCTGCTGGAAAAGGCGGGTACACACATAGTTGCGCTTCCCTTTGCGAACGGCCGCACGCAGTTCAAATGGCAGCACTTTTTGCAGTTCGGGAATATCTTTGCCGATGAGCTGATCCTGCAAATTGATGGTGTTGGTGGAGATGACGACGCGACGGCCGTTTTCTACCGACCAAAACGCTGCTGGAATCAGATAAGCAATACTTTTGCCCGTCCCCGTGCCAGCTTCTACCATCACGTGTGCCCCGTCATTAAAGGCACCAACAACCGCATCCAACATTTCCACCTGCTGCGGCCGGTACTCAAACGCATCAAAAAGCTGGCTAAAGTTGCCCCCCGGCTGGATCATGCTGGCGACTAAATCTGGGTCTAGCATGTTGGGATTTTCGGCCGGAACGGCTGCACGCCCTTCCAGCTTTCCGGGAACAAACAGGCGGGGCAGCCGCCCCCGATGGCGCAACTCTTTTCCTTCAAAAGCGGTGCGCACCCGCTCAGCCAAAATATCTTCAAAAAAGATGGTTTCGGGCCAGCCCAGCCGCTGCCCCGCTTCTACCAATTCATCAATTTGGCTAAGCTGTAACCCCATAGCCCGTTCTCGCAATGCCAAAAATAGCTCCACCGTCTGCTCGGCGTCATCCAGGGCGCGATGGGTTTGGCTGCCATGCGGGTTAGGCAGCCCTAAATAGTTCACAAGCGATTCCAAATTAAAACGCCCCGCATCTGGGAACAAAATGGAAGCGAGCGTAACGGTATCTAGCCGATGGTTGCCTACACCGAGCCGCTCTGCCTCCAGAAAGCCCAAATCGAAGCCCACGTTATGCCCCACCAGTACATGATCCCTTAGCTTGGGGCGCAGGTGGGAGCGCAGGGTAAACATGGTGGGAGCCTCATCCACCATCGCCTGGGTGATGCCCGTAAGCTGGGTAATAAACGGCGGCACTTCCCGATGTGGGTTTACGAGTGAGGAATATTCATCCAAAATATCGTTGCCGCGAAAGGTGATAGCAGCAACTTCGATGATACTGTCGGTTTTGGGGTCTAGTCCGGTTGTTTCGACGTCAATGGCTACGTAGGTGGTTGCACTCATAAAAAAAATCCAGTTTGGCTTGAAAGGGGAAAATTATAGCACAGATTTTCTAAAGTCGATTGGGGAGACCCGCAACTTTTAATACAAAAATCTGGCTTTGATTCTCGACAGCGAATAAAATAACCGGATGGTTAAAACAATCCAACATACATTTCAGCTTATTACTTTGGTCATTCTGGTGGCCGCTTTGGTCGCCTGTGGTAGCGAAGGGTCGTCGGCTTTGGTTGACAATGTTAATTCGACATCGTCTGCGGACGTTGTAGCGGTGGAAACGGCCGTATCGCCTACCTCACCAGCCACAGCCACGCTTCCGCCACCTGTGGTTCCCACTATTACTTTGCCCCCTCCTGCGGTAATTAATGAAGACCCCACACCGACAAACACACCAGAGCCAACCGCCACGCCAGAACCGGTTGCCATCTATTCTGCCGAGGATTTTGGCACGGATCGCAATCCACTCACTGGCGAGCTGATGGCCGATCCGTCTGTGCTGCAAAGACGGCCAATTGCCATCAAAATCTCTAACAACCCGGCCAGCTACACCCGGCCGCAGCACGGCATTGGCCAGGCAGACATCGTGTTCGAGCATGTCACCGAAACCAACATTACTCGCTTTTCCGCCATCTTTTACGGCCAAACCCCGATTGATGTTGGTCCCATCCGCAGTGCGCGTCTCATCGATAAAGAGCTGCCCGCCATGTACGACGCGGCTATATTCATGTCTGGTTCCCATCCGCTTATATTGGACGCCATTGCCCAAACCGATATCAGCGACCGTATCTACCGTGAGACGGCCACTGGCTTTTATCGCAAAGAAGATGATCCCAGCATTCCCTTCGAGCATACTCTATTTGCCGATCCGGAGGGACTGTGGGAGGCTGTGGAATGGGGCAACGACAACCGTGCGCCGCGTTTTACCACGAATATGGCTTTTGATACCACGCCGCCGCCCGATGGCGAGCCAGCCAGTTACGTGGAAATTAACTACTCAACCTGGTCCAAAGTGGTGTGGGAATATGATGAGGCGGACGGCCGTTACTATCGCACAGTCGATGACGAAATCTTCATTGATGACAACAACGGTGAGCAAGTCAGTGCCGCTAACGTCATCATCCTTTACGCGCCACATACGTTTGACCGCGAAATTTGCGTTTATCCGCGTGATGACGGCGGCTGCGATCTGCACACCACCGAAATTCAGATTTGGGGGCGTGGCTACGCCATGCTCATTCGTGACGGCCAAAAGTACGACGTGACCTGGCTACGCCAAAACCGCAGCGATATGTTCACCTTCGTAGACAATGAGGGCAACCCCGTGCCGCTGCAGGTGGGCAACACCTGGTTCCAGGTCGTCCCCTTCTACTACGACGATCCCATCATTGAATAGCCAAGAAGTTCAACTTCTGCCAGAAGTTGAACTTCACTTTTCGGGGCAATAACTATGAGCAAAACAACATATATCCCAGGACATTACTATCACATATACAATCGCGGCGTCAATCGTCAGGCAATTTTCTTTGCCAAGCATAATTGGGGCTTTTTCATACAAAGATTGCGCGAATACTTCATGGATGAAACGGCCGTCATCATTGCTTACTGCCTAATGCCCAACCATTTTCATTTGTTAGTACGTGTCTTGTGTGAAGATTTTGGCAGGTCTGTAATGCAACCTTTTGGGACTTCCTACACAAAAGCGATCAACAGAGAACAATATCGTGTTGGTTCATTATTTCAAGGTCGTTACAAGGGTAAGCGTGTGGATAAGGAAGGCTATTTACTTCATTTGTCTCGATACATTCACCGAAATCCTGTAGAAGCCAAACTTGTCAAACACCCAACAGATTGGCATTTTTCTAGCTATCGTGATTACGTAGGATTACGAGAAGGGACACTACCTAAACCAAATATTATCTTGTCACAATTTTCCTCGATTGCAGAATATGCTGAATACGTAGAGGCGGGTGATGACAATCAGGATATTAAGCATCTGCTATTTGACGAATGACGAGAAGTTCAACTTTTTCAAAAAGTTGAACTTCTTTTCTTAGTCGCGGAGGTTTTGGAAGGTGAGCTGCCAGCCGCCGCTGAAGCCGCTGGCGCATTCCTCAATGCGCAGCCCGCTGACTTCGGGACTGCCATCTGGCAAACGTACTGTATAGGAAATGTCTGGCGACATCTCAAAATCGGCGTAGCCACGGCCGTTTTCGGGCTTGAATCCAGTAAAAAAGCGATCACGGCCGTTTTGCCACGTTACTTCCACCTCTATCCCCGGTGACTCATTCAAAAGCGCATCCAGCACGATAACTTCAATGCGGCTGATCGCTTCGTCATCGCTGCACAGGCGAGTTTGCTCCGTGACGCGGTAGTTGGGTTGCGGCGTGGCGGTGGCAGGGCGTGTGGCGGTGTCGGTGGGAACGGCCGTATTTGTAGTCGTTGCCGCAGGCGGGGGTGTATTGGTGGGAGTGGTTTGAACGGCAGGGGTGGGTGTGGGCTGGACGGTGCCAGCGGGCAGCGTGGGTGCAAAGAGGGCAATCGCCTGCCCTTGCGCCCCCAGTTGGCGGGCCACCACAGCCAGTTGTTCCAGGAGGGGGGCGGGGCGATTTTGGCGAACGGCCGTTTCCAGCAAATCATTCACCGTTTCTGCAATATTTGGGTCTTCCAAGGCAATTAATCGCTGCTGCGCCAGCGGCCAATTCTGGTTGACAGCGTAGCTTTGGCTCACGAGAATAATGTACTCTTCCTGATACCGTTCATTAAACCGAGCCGGGCTCGCATCGGTAAACACAACCGGATCAACCACCCAAGCGTAGTACAAGCCACCAATCAGCCCCATGACAAGGCTCAACAACAGCCAGCCCGTGCTGCTGAGACGTCGCCAAATGGGTGGCGGTCTGCGCCCCGGTCGTCTGCGGGGGGGCGGTGTCATGGGGTCGCCTCCGGCTCTGTGGGTAGATATGGATCCATTGCTGGCGTGTATTGGCCGATGTCATTGGCCAGCCGCGTCAGACGACGAATCGCTGCCTCATCCTCCTGCCGCAAAATCATTTCGATAAGCACCTGCAGCAAATAGGCTTCGCCATCTTCCCCCAAATCGGCAATGCGCTGTTGCGCTAGCACCAGATTGTTGTCTAGCGCGTACCCATCAGCAATGAGCTGGACATAGTCACGTCGATAACGATCCTCCAGGACGGTGGGATTGGCATCGGTGAACTCCGTCGGCCAGAAAACCCAGCCAATTGCCAGACCCAGACCAATACCAATAGCGAGTCCAAGCAGGATATAAATGGGGGTAGGAAGACGATTCATACAGATCTAAATAGTTAACATAAAAAGAGGGCTGCCCATGCTGGTGCAGCCCTCTGAATTTGCCCTGCCCCAGTGCGGGGCTTATAATCCAGCGACCTTGCTGGAACTTCATCCTTTTGCGGGATGACCAGTGCCGAAGGTGGGAATCGAACCCACACTCCCGAAGGAACACGAGTTTGAGTCGTGCGCGTCTGCCAGTTCCGCCACTTCGGCCAGATTTTAGGACGTGCGGGAGTATAAATCAGGCTGTTTTTTCTGTCAATAAACACGCTTTTTAGCGGCAATTTCATGGATGAAGAGAAGCTAATCGCGCAGGCAAAAAAGGGGAATGTCCAGGCCTACAATGGGCTGGTTTTGCATTACCAGCAGATTGTGTACAACGTTGCCTATCGCATCATGGGCGATCCGCAGTCGGCGGAGGATGCGGCGCAAGAGGCATTCATCCGTGCCTATAAATCGCTGAACAAATTTCAGGGGGGGAACTTCAAGGCGTGGCTGCTGCGAATTACTACCAATGGCTGCTACGATGAGCTACGCCGCCGCAAGCGTCGTCCCCAATCTTCTTTAGAAGGCATCACGGAAGATAATCAGGAGTCGTTTGCTTTTTTGCGTGATCCAGCGATTGGGCCAGAGCAGCGGCAGCAGCAGTTGGAATTGGTCCAAGCCATCGAGGAATGTTTGCAAAATTTGCCGGATGATCAGCGGGTAACGGCCGTTCTCTGCGATGTAGAAGGGTACGATTACAATGCCATCGCTGAAATGACGGAAGTGTCGCTTGGCACCGTCAAATCGCGCGTGAGTCGGGCCAGGTCTAAGCTGCGTGACTGTTTGCAAGGGTTCAGGGAACTTTTACCGGCGAACTATCGTTTACAGGGTGAATGACGGTTATGAAAGTATGCGAGTTGCAGTCTGCAAGTGTGCAGGTGAGCCAATCACTTGCAACTTGCTTACTTGCAGACTTGCAACTCTGAAAAGAAATGTTTGATTATTTGCGGAACCTAACGAAATCGGCCGAGGAGAAGCGGCAGGAAACCATCGCAGCATATGTGGATGGAGTCTTGAACGGCCGTTCCCGGCAGCAGTTTGAGCAGGAGATGGCTCAAGACGATGGGCTGCGCCAGGAAGTGGAACAGCTACTGCTCATCAAGCAAAGCCTGCGCCAGCTGCCCCAGCGAGAGGTGCCGCGTAATTTCATTTTGGATCCGGCTGAATTTAGCCGCCCGCCAGCCCGCCAGCCGTGGGTGCAGGCGTACCCTGCCTTACGCACAGCGACGGCGATGGCGGCCTTCTTCTTTATTTTTGCATTGGCCTCAGGCCTTTTCACTGGGTTTGGCATCAGTGCCGAGCCTGCGCTGGCACCGGCGGCAGATGTGGCGCAAGTTGAAGAGAGTGCTGTTGATGAAGCTGTAGAATCTTTGGCGTTTGAGGCCGAAGAAACGGAAATGGTTGAAGAAGATGCTGATGAAGAGCTGTCTACCGAAGCAGAGATGATGGACGAAGAAGCGATGGCGGAGGTTGCTGCGGAAGAATCTGCTGACGCCGCCGCCGAGGAAGCAGCCCCGCCAGAAGAACCTGCCGCCGACGCGTTGCAGGGAGATACTGCCGAGGATGGTGAATTTCTTGCCCCCGAAGCAACGGCTGAAGCTGCCGCCACGACAACCCCACTGTCAACGCCAACTGTTTCAACCTCGCCGCGCGTCACGCCGCCAACGCCATTGCCAGATCGTGATCCAGAAGTGGCAATCGAAGGCAGTGATATGGCCAACGACACTGTTGCCGATGCACCAGATTCAGTTATAGAGAATGAGGTAGAAGCTGTTGAGGATACGGCCGTTCCTCCTGAAGAGGATTTGTTAGACCGGACTGTTGACCTGCCAGCGAACCCGCTGCTGTGGTGGCAAGTTGGCCTGGGCGGTCTGCTGCTCTTGCTGCTTGGTCTCACTATCTACGCTCGCCGCCAACGGTAAATTTCAGAAATACAATATCAGAATCAGAACTACATTTTTCACGCGAAGCCGCAAAGATGATAGCTAACTCTTTTCTTTGCGGCTTCGCGTGAGATTTATTAACCCAGAATGACCAATCCTTCTGCCCCAGAAAAGGTAAAATATTGCAGCCACTGCGCCACGCAGATGGAAACGCGCACAATTGCCGACAAGCCGCGCCGGGTTTGCCCTGGCTGCGGCTTTATTCATTTCACCGATCCTAAGGTGGGCGTGGGTGTGTTTGTGGTAAATGAGGGCAAAATTTTGCTGGTGCGCCGCACCATGCACCCGGAAATTGGCAAATGGAGCATTCCGGCAGGTTTTTTGGATGCGGGCGAGAATCCAGAGGAAACGGCCGTTCGTGAAGCTCTGGAAGAGACAAACCTGCATGTTGCTATTGAGGATTTAATTGGCGTGTACCAAAATCCGCCAGGCCAGGGGGGGGCCTCTATTTTCATTATGTACAAAGCAAGGCTGCTTGGCGGAGAGATTCAAGCTGGAGATGATGCAGACGCTGCCGCCTTTTTTGCGCCAGACAATCTGCCTGAAATCGCTTTTGCCTCCACTCGCGCCGCCATCGAACAACTCAAGACCCAGATTATGCAAAAATAATCTCAATTAGAGGAGTGGGCATCCTCAGATGCCCAACCGTTCGCATCTGAGGATGCTCACTCCTCACAGTGCCGCTGTGGTACAATTGGGGCATGAAGATTCAGCAGTTGTCAGACCAGCTTGCCTCTCAGATTGCCGCCGGCGAAGTGGTGGAACGGCCGTCTTCCGTGGTGAAGGAACTGGTCGAAAACGCCATTGATGCCGGAGCTACCAATATCAATGTTGACGTGCGCCAGGGCGGGCGAGAGAGCATTCAAGTCGCCGACAATGGGCAAGGGATTGCGGCTGAAGAAATCGAAACAGCTTTTTTGCGCCATGCCACCTCCAAATTAACCACAATTGAAGATTTGAACGCCATTCGCACCCTTGGCTTTCGGGGGGAGGCGTTAGCTGCCATTTCCGCCGTGAGCCAGGTGACGATTGTTTCTCGCTCTGAAGGCACTGATGCTGGAACGCGGCTGGTGCTAGAGGGGGGCGAGGTGGTGAATCGGGAGGCGGTTGGCGCGCCGCAAGGGACGGTCATTGCGGTAGAAAATCTTTTTTACAATGTGCCAGCCCGTCTGAAATTTTTGAAAACGGCCGCTACTGAAAAGCGACTCATTGACGAGTTTGTCACTCGGTACGCGCTGGCGTATCCACAGATTCGGTTTCGATTGACGCACAACGGCCGTATCACCTTTCAAAGCAGCGGCAGCGGCCAGGTGCGGGACGTGCTGGTGGCGATTTATGGGCCAGAGATTGCCAGGCAACTTTTAGAGATTGGCGATTGGAGAATGGAGATTGAGGGCGAACAGTCCAGTCATTCCCCAATCGAAGTGACTGGCTTTGTTGGCCCGCCGGGCGTACATTTTGCCAATCGGGGGCAGATTACGCTGTTTGTAAACGGCCGTTGGGTAAAAGATACGCAGCTTACCTATGCTGTCATTCAAGCGTACCATACTCTGCTGCCGTCGGGGCGGTATCCGCTGGGGCTTATTTTTATGCAGTTACCGCCAGAAGATGTAGACGTGAACGTGCATCCCACCAAGACAGAAGTGCGCTTCCGGCAGGGCAAAGCCCCGTTTAGCACCGTGCAGCGAGCTGTACGCCAAACGCTGGTGGCAGATGCCCCCACGCGGCAAATGTCTGCCTGGGCGTTGGGCAGCAACAATGGCGGCGAGTCGCCCGGTTGGATGGGTGCGCTAAACCCGGAAGCATTTATTGGAGCCAGTGGTGAGCAAGCAGATTTGGCTCTGAGCTGGTTAGACGAGTCTGCGGCACCATCCGAAGCCGATGGCGCTTTGCCATTGCCCCAAATGGAAGGTGACAGTGGTTCGCACCTGCCGATTATGCGCGTGGTGGGGCAGGTGGGAGCTTCGTATATCATTACTGAGGGGCCTGAAGGCATGTTCCTGATTGACCAGCAGGCGGCGCACCAGCGGGCATTGTTTGAGCAGCTCCAAGCCGAGTGGGCGGCGGACAATGTGACGGTGCAGACGCTCTCGACGGGAACGGCCGTTACGCTCTCTGAACCGCAAGCCCAATTGCTGGCACAGTTCCAGGAGAGTGTGGCCCGGATTGGGGTGCAGTTTGAAGCATTTGGCCCCAATACCTTCATGGTGCGGGCGGTGCCCAAGATTGCCGCCAGTGCCGATCCAGCTCGCTTGCTCATTGCCGTGGTTACTGAGTTAGAGCAGAGTAAGGGCGTTGTGGAAGAGGCGGGGTTGGTAACGGCCGTTTGCCAAACGATCTCCTTGCGTCCCGGCCAATCGCTGACGCTAGCACAAATGGAGCAGCTTATCCACAACCTGGAAAAATGCACCGATCCCTTCACTGATCCGCAGGGGAAGCCAACCTTTATTTATCTTTCGGTGGCACAATTGGCAAGAGAATTCGGCCGTATTTAGGTTAGAGGAGATGCGAAAATGGTTCATACACTCTTCTATCGTTTCGGGGTTGCCCTTTTTATTGGCGTTCTGGTAGGTCTGCAGCGCGAAGCCGATGCAGACGATGAGGCTGATCGCTCACGCAAGATATTTGCTGGGATACGAACCTTTGCCCTGCTGAGTTTGGCTGGTTGTACGGCCGCATTTGTGGCAAATGAGTTGGGGCAGCCGTGGGCATTTATTGGCATCTTCCTGTTGCTGGGGATGCTCATTACGGCCGCTTACGTCATCACCGGAATGCGCGGCAGCGTGGGCATGACCACAGAAGTAGCGGCTGTCATTGTGGTGTTGGCCGGTGCGCTTTGCTTTTGGGATCAGTTGGAAATCGCAGTGGCATTGGGGGTTGTAACCACGGCACTGCTCTCGTTTAAGTTAGAGCTTCATGGCTTTGCAGCGCGCCTCACCCGTGAGGATATTGTGGCCACGCTGAAATTTGCCATCATTACGGCGATTATCCTGCCCGTTTTGCCCAATCAATCTTTTGGCCCACCACCCCTGGACGTGCTGAATCCGTACAAAATTTGGCTAATGGTGGTGCTTATCTCTGGCATCAGCTTTTTGGGCTACGTGCTCATCAAGCTGGTAGGGTCGCGCCAGGGTATCGGGCTAACCGGTTTGTTGGGGGGATTGGTATCGAGTACGGCCGTTACCCTCAGTTTCTCTCAGCGCAGCCAAAAAGAGGCCCAGCTGGCCAAGCCCTTTGCTCTCGCCATTCTCATCGCGTGGACGATTATGTTTGGGCGGGTGTTGGTAGAGGTAGCGGTCACCAATTTGCCGCTGCTGAATGTGGTCTGGTTACCGATTACGGTGGCGGGCTTGGCGGGAATGGCCTACGGCATGTATCTCTACTTTGCACCCCGCACCGCAGATGCGGGTGGGGTCGCTGTATCTAATCCCTTTGAGCTAGGGCCAGCCATTACATTTGGTTTGTTGTACGGAGTTATTTTGCTCGTGGCACGAGCGGCACAGCTTTATTTTGGTGATACGGGAGTTTATCTTTCCAGCATTTTGTCTGGCCTGGCGGATGTAGATGCCATTACCCTGTCGATGGCGGAACTGAGCAGCAGCGGCAATCTGGAGCTTTCTACCGCGGCGCGGGCGATTGTGCTAGCGACAATGTCCAACACGGTCGTGAAAGGGGGTATCGTTCTCGGCAGTGGCTCACAAGCATTGCGGCGGGCATTATGGCCAGGCTTCTTGCTTATTTTGATAACGGGTACGGTGCTGGCGTTTATTATCTAACCTGCACGGCCGTTTCGCCCACAAACAGCTCGCTTCCAGACTCTAAGACAGCCGTTTTTACATAGCCCAATCCAATAGTGCCGTGAGGGCCAACGGCCGTTGACGTAATAGTCCCCGCATTTTTGCCGTTTGCCTGTATCTCGCTGCCAGCTTGCAATGACCTGTTGGCGGTGAGCTGCACCAGCTTCTTGGCTAACTTGCCCCGGCTTTCCATGCGAGCGATGATTTCCTGCCCAATATAACATCCCTTATTGAACGACACATCTGCCCACAAATTGGCTTCTAGCGGAATGTAGTCGCCACTTAATTCACGGCCAAAGCGGGGTAGCCCAGCCTCAATCCGCAAATACTCAAAAGCATCCGCATCGGTGACTGTTAGCCCTGTGTCCAACAGCCGCTGCCACAAGACGTCGCGGTCTTTTTCCTCGCCAATGATGAGGTAGCCGTCGCCATGAATAGGATCAGTTCGGTGCAGGTAAGCGGTTGCCTCGCCAATGGTGGCCTGCCGCCAATAATGCAGCGGCAGTTCCTCATCCGTGAAGCCTGCCTCGATTGCTTTTTGCCGCGCCTGAGGCCCATACAAACCAAAAACCAAAGTGCCGCTGCTAATGTCCTGAATGTGGAAATCATCCTGAAAGAAGACAAAGCGCATCAGGTAGCGAGCGATGTTGTCACTGTTGTTTTCGCTGGTGAGCGCGTAAATGGTGCTGTTAGTGGGATAAAGCAGCAGTCGATCGATGATACGGCCGATGTCGGTGGTGAGAATGGTGGCTGTGCCTTCCCCTTTGGCCATTGTCAGCACTTTTTGGGTAGACATGCGGTTCAGCAGGTCGAAGCGAGTTTCCCCACTGAAAATAAGTACGCCCAGGTCGCTGCGGTCGGTGAGTACGGCCGTTTCCCGCGCTGCCTGGTAAACATTCAAATCAATTTGCGAAGCTGTCATCCGGTTCATCCTCATGTATGAAATCTGTTGATTCATTTTTAGGTGTAAGCGAGATTGTCATGCTGGCCGGTGGTGCCTGCCATTTTTGGGCTAACGCTTCCACCTGCGGCAAGTAACGCAGCTCGTGCTCGTAGGTAAGTTGGGCAATCAGGTCTGCCAGCGTGCGGTTTTTCAGCCAGGAAAAATGACCCTTTTTGCTAAGCTGCTTCTCGGAAAATTCCTCTAGCCACTCCTCAACCTGTATCCGCACCTGGGGCAAATCGTCAAAAATGCGATCTAGATCGCGCCCCTTGTTTTCTTCGTAGCGAAGACGGCCGTATTCTTCATCATGTTTCAGTGCTGCCAGTAGCCGACCCGGTTTTTTGCCCTGCGAAATGCGCAATAATCCGGTCACTAGTTCAGATTCCCAAGCGGTTTGCTGCACTAGCAAATCGGCAACCGACCAGTTTCCCACGGTGTTGGGTTCTAATAATGCTTCGTCCGGCAGTTCATCCAGAGCAACGAGCAGTCGCTCCCGCGACCTATCTAGCTTGTCGAGTAATTGTTCAATTGTAGAGGCCATACCGTTTGCCTGTAAAGAATTGTCTAAGTAATGAAGCTACATTTTATCATGGGGTAACTGCTTCGCGAAGCAAATCTCATGTAACAAATAATTTGCCTGGTATTGTGTGAATGGCGAACGGCCGTGTTTGCACTTGCCCGTGACATCTATCACCTTATATCCATGATACTCCGCCGTCTCGTATTGTGGGCTTATCCGGTAAACTAAAGCAGGTTAATTAGATTCTATAAATTTCTAATCCCAAAAGTAGCAGGTTAAGCCGCATCGCTTTTACCTGTGAAGCCTTAATAAGAAGATAAAGGTCTATCCAATTGAGCGTGAATTCAGTATAATGAAACGAGAGTAAACCGTTATACAACACGCAAAAACCGCAACATTGGACAACACATTTAATGAGTGACAGCAATTCATCGGCATTGCCTTTGCCCTCCCATGAAAACGAAAACAGCAGCTCTCCTGGTAGGTATCAGGAGGTAAAATGGGAAGTTGTGGCCAGAATGCCTGGCATTACTCCCGCAACCATCGTTGCCGGAAGATTAAAAACTGAGGGAATTCCGGTGCGTGTATGGCAAGAAGGCGCGGGCCAAGCCTTGGGCTTAACTGTAGGCTTGCTAGGAACTGGCTATGTTGCCGTTCCCGAAGAATTTGCCGACCGTGCGTTGGAAATTCTTGAAGATGAGCAAGACCCAGATGCATTTGCCGAGGCGTTTGATGATTTTGACGATTCGGCGTTCGATGAAGAACTGTAAAACTTTTTTGCGGAAGGGCAACGTTTGAGTTGCAAAACAAAGGAGCATCGAGTTATGGCAGATACAACCTGGACAAACACAGGCGAAGAAGAACTTTTTCCCGCCAAAAGCAATCGGCTCAAGTTTGTGGTTGGCGGGGTGTTGCTGGTCGCAGCCATTGTTTTTTTGGTCGTTAACGCGATGAGTGGCAATACTCAGCTTTACAAAACGGTCGGTGAATTTTACGCCGAGCAGGATCGGCTCATTGGGCGCGATTTGCGCGTAGCTGGTTTTGTCATTGGTGATTCAATTGCGTTTACCCAGATTGATGCCACCACCAGTCGCCTGGAGTTTGAGATTGTGGATGACCTCAACGATCCCAGCCAGCGGCTGCATATTGTGGCTTTCAACGAGCCAATGCCAGACCTTTTGCAGCATGAAGCACAGGCTTTGGTTGAGGGCAGTGCCAACGAAAATGGGGAATTTATTACAAACCCCGGTGGCTTATTGCTTAAATGCCCCACGCGGTACGAAGAGTTAGACCCGTCTGAGCATCCCGACAATATAGAACGCCCCGTCAACTAGCCTATTTCCTAAAGGAAGAGAAATATGATTCCTGATCTTGGTTTTATTGCGTTGATTTTTGCGTTGGCAGCGGCCGTTTTTGCGGCAGGGGCGGCTTATTACGGCCGTCACACCAACAAACCCCGCTGGACAGAAAGTGCCCGCAACGCCACCATCGCCACGCTGCCCCTCATTACCATCGCTTGCGGGCTCCTGATTTTCTCGCTGCTCATCGACGACTTCTCTGTTGAGTATGTTTGGCGCGTAAGCAGTATTGAAATGCCCACCTACCTGAAGGTGACAGCTTTGTGGGGGGGGCAGGCAGGTTCCTTGCTCTTCTGGAACTTTTTGCTGGCGGCCTTTACAGCCTCCGCCATGGCACGTAACTGGAGCAAGCAGCAAGAGCTGATGCCCTATGCCATTATGGTAGCCAGCTTCACCCAAATCTTCTTTATTGCTATCTCTGTATTTGTAGAAAATCCATTTACGCGCATTGCGGTGATACCGCCAGATGGTAACGGTCTCAACCCGCTGCTGCGGCATCCCGGCATGATCATTCACCCGCCAATGCTATATCTGGGCTTTGTCGGCTTCACCATCCCGTATGCCTTTGCCATGTCGGCACTCATTTCTGGCAAGCTGGATGATGTTTGGATCAAGATTACGCGCCGCTGGACACTGGTGGCCTGGCTGTTTTTGAGCCTGGGGCTGATTTTAGGCGGCCGTTGGGCATACGACGTGCTGGGTTGGGGCGGCTACTGGGCTTGGGACCCAGTGGAAAACGCTTCCTTCATGCCTTGGCTGGCAGGAACCGCTTTTCTGCATTCAGTCATGATTCAAGAAAAGCGGAGCATGTTCAAGATATGGAATATGTTCCTCATTGTATTAACGTACTGCCTGGTCATTTTTGGTACCTTTATTGTGCGTAGTGGCGTCATTTCTTCCGTGCATTCCTTTGCCCAATCGGCGATTGGACCCTTGTTCTTTGGTTTTATTGCCATCATGTTTGTGTTTTCGGCTTACTGGATGCTAAACCGACGGGAAGCGCTGCGCTCAAATAATCGGCTGAACTCACTTATCTCCCGCGAAGCAGCTTTTCTCTACAATAATTTTCTCATCTTGGCAATTTTGGTGATTGTGTTTTTGTTCACCAATTACCCCATTATTTCTGAATTGTTCACTGGTGAAAAAGGATTCGTGGGGCCACCTGTGTACGAACAGGCGTTGGGGCCGCTCTTTTTGCTGCTGGTGTTGCTGATGGGTGTTGCACCCTTGACGATGTGGTATCGTTCTAGTGCCCAACGCATTGGCATGTCGCTGCGCTGGCCTGCACTGGCCGCTTTGCTGGTTGTGGTGGTTTTGTTCGCCTTAAACATTCGTGGCTGGGGTGCGCTTCTGGGCTTCTGGGTTGTCACCTTCTCAATGTTTTTAACGCTGCTGGAGTTTTGGAAGGGTACGCGTGCTCGCATGAAGCGTGGCGAAAATCCATTTGCTGCCTTTTCTAATTTGATGGCGCGGAACCGGCGGCGGTATGGTGGCTACTGGATTCATCTGGGCGTGATTGTGATGGCATTTGGCATCATCGGCGTAGAGATTTTTCAGGAACAGACGCAAATTCGGCTTTCGGTGGGTGAATCGGCCACGCTTGGCCGTTACGAGATGACGTTCTTGGGCGCGACGCGGTATCCGGGACCAGATGATTTGCTGATTACTGAGGCGACGGTGGATGTGTATGAGAACGGCCGTTTCGTGGGCCAACTCAATCCACGTACGGAACTGTACACCCGCACCAACCAGCCAATGACCATTCCTAATGCTCGCTCAACCATCGCTGAGGATTTTTACGTGCTGATGATCAACTGGGAGCCAACATCGGCTGACCAGGCAACTTTCCGCATCTATTTGAATCCGTTGATTAACTGGGTATGGGCGGGTGGCTTCATTTTTGTGTTCGGTACGCTCATTGCAGCCTGGCCAGACCCATCCGCCCAGCGTGCTTTGGCCAGACGGCCGCGTGTGGCTGTCTCGCCAACGGATTAGTGAGAATACGAGGTTACGTGTGTTTAACGCCTTACGATTAACAAAAATCGGAACGGCCGTCCTGTTGCTGTTGGGGGCATTACTGGTTGTGGCCCCCGTGCTGGCCCAAGATACGGTTGTGACCGATGATGAAGTAAACGAAGTTGCCAAAGATTTATTCTGCCCCGTGTGTGAAAGCACACCGCTAGATGTATGCCCCACCCAGGCGTGTGCCGATTGGCGCGAGCTTATTCGGGAGCAGCTAGCTGCGGGGCAATCGCCACAAGAGGTGCAGGCTTATTTTGCCCGGCAATATGGGGATGGCGTTTTGGCAAACCCGCCCAAACAAGGATTTAATCTGATTTTGTGGCTGTCGCCAGTGGTGGCTGTCATTTTAGGTGGAGTCTTTTTTAGCCGCTACATGCGTACATTGCGTGCCTCTGCCGCTGGCGTAGAGGCAGATGTAGAAGCGGAAACGGTGGATGCAGACGCGCCATCCATTCCCCAGGATGATTACAAAGCAAGATTAGAAGCAGAGTTACGAAATAGGTAATTGATTATGAGTGATATAGCTGCAAAATCGGAAGAGAAGCCCCAAAAATCTTCCCGCAGCCTTACGAGCATTATTGTTTGGGTGCTGGTAATTGGTCTGCTGGCAATGTTGGGCTGGGGCTTGGTGCAAAGCAGTGCTCCCCGGCCAGAAGCTGGCGAACAGGCACCCGCGTTTGAGGTAGAATTTTTTGAAGGGTATGAGTGGAACGGCCGTTCCTCGGCTTCCCTTGATGACATGGACGGCCAAATTGTGGTGATGAACTTCTGGGCGTCCTGGTGTGTGGAATGCCGCGCGGAAACGGATGAGCTGGAAGCCGCCTGGCTGAAATATGCCGACCAGGGCGTTGTCTTTGTCGGTGTGGCCTACTCTGATGTGGAGCCAAACTCCATCGCCTACATGGAAGAATTTGCTGTTACCTTTCCCCACGCCCCCGATTTAGGCACCCGCATCTCTAATGATTATGAGATTACGGGCGTGCCGGAAACATTTATTATCGATCAAAATGGCGAAATTGCTTACGTGCAGATTGGCCCTATCAGCAGCAGCACGCTCGATTCCGTCATTGGCCAGCTTTTGGCCCAGGGAGGGTAACCGTTGGCGACTGGTTCAATTTTATTAGGGATTGCACTCCTGGTGTTAACGGGCTTGTTTATTGCCCGCCCCTTTTTACGTCCTCAGGAAGAGGAGAGAGAGCTGACAGCGTATCAGCAATTGCTGGCAGAGAAGGAAGTGTTGCTGGATCAAATTCGTGCGCTCGATTTTGACCACGAGACTAGCAAAATACCTACAGAAGTGCATGAAATTCAGCGTACTCGGTTGATAGAACAGGCAACGGCCGTTCTCAAGGATATAGATGAAGCTGATGGCGACTCAGTTCCGGTTGAAAGCGTAGATGATATTGTGGATGTTGATATTGAAATTGAGGCTGCCATTGCCCGGACTCGGCGGCAGCGCAGCCAAAAGGGTGCCGTTCCCGCCGCCATGCCTGCATCTGCTGCCACAAACGGACATGCCCGCTTTTGCCCACAATGTGGCACGGCAACCGACCCTGGCGATCGGTTCTGCGCCAACTGCGGCCACGGTTTGGCTCTAGAAAGTTCAACAAAAACTGCGTGAGTGATAATGAAGATAAATAAATTGACTGATTCAGCAACTATGCATTTGCTGCTGATTTTAGCTGCCATTGCGCTGGCTGTACTTGGTTTTATCTTGCTGCCGACGGCGACTACCGTGGCGCAAGATGTGCCGCCACCCACTGCGCCGCCAGATGCAGCGGCTGGCTTGGCAATTTACAGCGAGCGATGTGAAGTTTGTCATGGTGAGATGGGGAATGGTTTGGGAGTCCAGGCTGTTCAAGCAGGGTTGGAACCGGCTGCATTTTCTGAGCCAACTTACCGGGTAACGGCCGTTCCTGCCGTTATGTTCGATATTATAAACAATGGAAATATCAATGCTGGAATGCCACCCTTTGGCAGTGCCAGCAGCGCGCCGCTGGATGATGCCGACATCTGGAATCTGGTCGCCGTGGCTTACAGCTTTAGCACCCGGCCAGATGATATTGCCGCTGGCGAGGCGTTAGCTACCGAGCTGGAAGCAGATACATCCACCTGGCCTGGCGTGGCGTACTGGTTTAGCCGCAGCAATGAAGCAATTTTGGCGGAGCTTGAAAGCGAAGATATTTTGGGGATCGATCTCAGTGAGCTAACTGATGAAGAAAAGTTGTCGCTGATTGATTACGGCCGTTCCCTCAACTACACCTACACCGATCCGCTGGCTGCTTTTGCCCCGGTGCCGTTGGGCATCATCAACGGGCAGGTGATCAACGGCACCACTAACGAAGCATACAGTGAGGGTGAGGTGCGTTTGCGTGCCTTCACCACGCAGCTAGAAGAGATGTATACCGAAACAGTGCCTATCAATGAAGATGGCAGCTTTGAATTCCAATTGGAAAATGTGCCTACAGATTGGGTCTTTTTGGCTGATGTAGCGTATGGCGATCTCACCTTCAACAGCAATGCAGTGCAAATCTCTAACGCGCAGCCAGAAGCCCAAATACCCCTCTTCATTTTTGAAACGACTACTGATCCCGCAGCAATTAGCATCGACCGTCTGCACATGATCTTCACTTTTGGCGAAGAGCGGCTGATTGTGTCTGAACTGTATGTATTTAGCAATCGGGAAGCGGCCGTTTTTGTAGGCAAAAGTGGTGATTATACTCAGGGAACTGTGGAGATTGGCTTGCCAACGGGTGCTGAAAATATCAGCTTTCAACGTGGTTTTGGCACTTCGCTAGACAGCTTCATCCCCGCAACCGATTTCATTCGCACAGAAACGGGCTGGGCTGACGTGAACCCGCTGCAACCAGGTGCTGGCAGCTTGAACCTGCTGGTGAATTACGATTTGCCTTATGAAGATGGCATGATGCTGGCCCATCCGCTTGCCTACCAACTCAGCGGGGGTGCCTCCGTCATTATGGCGGATGCCGGGGTGCAAATTTCGGATGAAAATTGGGCGTCGCAGGGTGCGCAGGCAACAGCGAGCGGTTCGTTTGTAAGCTATATCAACACCAACTTGGCCAATGCAGATGCAATTAGCATGACGCTAGACGGCCGTCCTACCCAAATTTTCGATGCGCAGGGAAACGCTTTGCCAGTACGCAACGAAACGAATGAACTGATTGTGGGTGGTGTGGCCCTGGCTGCCATGTTGGCGGTAGGCTTCTTCCTGGTGCAGCGTTGGCGGACTGCGCCTGCGGGCCAAACCAGTGTTGGCCCTGTACCTGTGCCTGTTGCTGCTCCGCCACGCCAGGCTAGCCAACATGCCGCATCTGAAAAGGGCAAGTTACTGGAAGCCATTGCCGATTTGGATGATGCCTACGAGGCCGGCGAACTGGGGGAAGCTACGTATCGAGCCCAGCGGCAAGACTTGAAATCGCGGTTAACGGCCGTTTGGCAATAAGAATCCATCCGCAAGCCGCGGAGGAAAAGAGAAATTGCCTTGTCGCAAAACTCTCTGTGTACTCTGTGGCGAATAGATCAACCTATGTACAAATTTGTTACCATTTATCGCCGTGTAGACGATGAGCAGCTGTTGGAGCAATTCTTCAATGAGACTCACCTGCCATTGGCGGAGCAGCTCCCCGGATTGGTGCGGCGTGAAGTGGGCCGCATTTCTCACAAGCCAGGCGGCGAATCCCGCTTTCACCTCATGTTTGAGCTGTACTTCAAATCGAAATTGAGTTTTGAGGCGGCGATGGGAACTCCCATCGGCATTCAGCTCATCGAGGCGTTGAAGCCGTGGGCCGAGGCCAAAATCATCACCTGGTATTTTGCGGATGCGTTTACGGAAGACATGGAAAACACCAGCGAACAGTAAATAGTTAGGACTTACGCATTACCGATTGCTGACTTACTGGTCACCGCCCCCGCCCCCACTCTCAACTGGCGCAATGGGAATAAAGGTTTGGTATGCCAAGGGTCGGTAAACAAACAGTTCGGCCGAAGCAGTGCTGCCGCGCCTTCCCCCCGCAGCATAAATGTTTGTCTCAATGTAGGTGATGCCCAAATGATGCCAACTGGGCCGCTCGTTTAGCTGGGGTGTGTTTACCACCGACCATTGATCTGCGTCTGGATTATAAGATTCGCTGTAGGTGATGGGCTCTTCGCCAAATGCCCCACCCCCAAACATATACAGTTTGTTGAACAGCCCTACTGCGCTGGCTCCGGCGCGGGGGAGCAGCGTGTCGGCACAGCTGTGCCAACGGCCGTCTGTTTCGTCAGCCCCATCGCCAGAAGCAGTAGGGTCAAAGTAGGCACAGTTGGTCAACGGCCGTTCGCCATCATAGCCACCTACCACATACAGCTGCCCCTTGATAACACCACCAGCTACAAAGGCGCGGGCGGTAGGCATGGCGGGCAAGATTTGCCAACTGCTGCTAGCCGGGTCGAAGCGGTATGCATCTGCCAAATAATTTTGCCCATCCCAGCCGCCAAACAGGTAGATAAAGCTGCCGTCTGAGAGCGTTAAGCCGCCAGAAACGGCCGTTGGCAGCGGGGTCGTGACGCGCCAGCTATCATTGGCCGGACTGTACACTTCGACGACATTGGTCGGTTGACCATCAGCCAGCCGACCACCGGGGACATAAATTTCGCCAAACAGTTCGGCACCCGTTATGTCGGTAACGGCCGTTGGCTTAAAGGCGCCCGGCTGCCAAACCAGTTCAGATGTATCCAAAATAGAAACATCGCCGGTGACACCTTCTTCCGTTTCGCCGCTGATCAGATACAAATGCAGGCCACTGCCCACCAAGGCCATGTTGCTTCTGGCATTCGGTAAGGGCCGACTTTGCAGCCAATCATTTGTGATGGGGGTTTCGATGAATGGTTCCGCCGTCGGCTGGGGCGTTGGCGTAGCTTCTTCGTCGAATGCCTGACTCGCCAGGATGATGACAACGATCAACAATGCAAGCACCAAGCTGGCAATGCCAACCCATCGGGGAAAGAAAGCTGGACGAGGGGTTACGGAGGTAGGGGCAGGTTGTGGTGGGGAAACGGCCGTTTCTACAATTGATTCTGCTTCTGGTTCTGCATCAGCAGTAGGATCTTCTTCTGGGAGTAGGTCTGTGGTTACTGGATCAGGTTCGCTGGTGATCCCTTCTAGAACCACTATCCCCTGCTGCAAGGCAGCGGTGGTCGCTTCTGTGCGGGAGCCGACGTCCAGCTTGGTGAAAATATTGCGTAAGTGTACTTTAACCGTGTTTTGACTAATGGATAAAGTCGCGGCAATCTCTTTGTTGCCCGCACCGTTCACAACACATTGCAAAACTTCCAGTTCTCGCTTGCTTAGCTCCTCACCTTTTTCAGCCATGAATCAAGTTTGTCATCAACCATTTAGGGAGACGCTGGTGTCTCCGTTGGCAAGACAAAAGGTGACCCTACAAAAGGTTCTGTGTCGCTAATTGGCACGGTGTCGGTAATTGGTTCCGAAGGGGTAGGCGTAGCCAGCAGGCAATTCTCTTCTGCTTCGGTACGCTTCTGGGTAAGCTCGGATGCAGTTTGGTACGAACCGGCCTCAATGTACAGTTGCTCTGCTGGGCACCAATCCTGGGCAAAGGCATACTGGTCACCCAAAGAGACCAGCACCGTAAATAGCTGTTCGCACGACGACTGGTAAAATGGTGCCGCCAAACACAAATCGCGGAAGTAATATGCAGTTGCTTCCCAATTTACCCCATAAAAAGAGATGCCTTGCGTGTAAAGTTCTGCCCATGTTTGGTAATCAATCACGTATTGGGGCAAATCACCCAACTGCTGCGCCTGGGCTAAATAAAACATACCTAGCTCCACCTGCTCGCCCTCAATCAAATCCAGCCCGTAATTTAGATAGACATCATACAGCAGTTGGTCTGTCTCTTCGCGCTCAAAGCTGGGGAACTGCTGCTGGAAGGCGATGAGGGCAGGCAATGCTTCTTCCCAGAATTTGGTAGCTACCAGCCGCCGGATGCGCAGCAGCTCTTCATTGGGGCTGTCGATGGCACCTGGCGTGGCGGTGGGTAGGCGGGTGGGGGCCGGGGTAACGGTTACGGCCGTTACCGGGGTTGGTTCTGGCGTTGCACCGAGACCAGCAAACGCCTGGTCGCGCAAGGTTTGAGCCTCAGCATGACTGCTATCTCGTTCCAGCACCCATTCCAAACGCGTCAATGCCAATTGGAAGTTGCCCTGGGAAATATTTTCTTCAGCCAATGTTACTTGTCGGTCGAGCTGGGCAAACTGTTTGTTTTGCAGTTCGCGCTGGCCGCTTTGCCAGCCTAAAAAGGCAATCAGTAAAAACCAGCCTATCAGCACCGAAAAGATGATGAGCAGCAGACCCGCCACGCGCATGGGCCGCCGCTTTTGCTTGGGTGGGGTGGAAGGTTGGTTTCTCGATTCCGTTGCCTGAGGTACAGCATCACTCATACGCGGTAGTATACCTTATTTACGGCCGTATCGTTTATAAAGTGCGGCCAAAGTTATCTTTTACTTATCGGTTTTATTTGCCACAGAGAGCACAGAGGAAAAAGAGGTAAAGAAAAATCTCAAACGTCTCTGTTCCCTCTGTGGCTAACTTAATATCTCGCGGTAGACGCCTACCGTTTCGTCGGCGATTTGTTCCTGAGTGTAATGGTTTAGTATGCGGGTACGGCCGTTTCTACCCAACTCATCCCGCAATGAAGGCGACTGCATCAATGTACGCAACTGTTGGTGTAAGGCTGCTTCATCCTCCTCCGGGAAAATCAACCCGGCGTCACCAATTACGTTAGGAATTTCGCCACTGTGAGAACCAACCACTGCCACCTCACAAGCCATCGCCTCCACTAGCACCCGACCAAATTGTTCCTTCCAGTTGGGCAACGTGCGCGAGGCCAGCACCAACACATCTAGCTGCTGCAAGTAGCCAGGCATCTGCGCCGAGGTGACGACACCGTCAAACTGTACCCGGCCAGCAATGCCCAGCTGGTGCGCAAGATTTTGTAGAGACGGCCGTTCCGGACCATCCCCGGCAATGTGCAGCCGCCACACGCCGGGTAGTTCAGCCACCGCTCGCAGCACCAAATCGACACCCTTTTCTGGCACCAGACGCCGATTGGCGCAACCAATCACAAAACCACGTCCGGGGTCTCGCTGGCTTGGCGGCTGAAACAATGTCGCATCCACGCCAAACTGAGGAATCACCCGCAACGGCCCAGCATACCCCTTTTGCCGCCACACCTCGGCCGACGCCTGGTTGCCCACCAGCCCATAATCAACTTTGGCCAGTACCTGCTCCTCTAGCAAACTAAACGGAAAGGGGTATTGCCGGACGATATTTTGCCAGGAGAAAAAGAGCGTCTTGGCTCCCTTGCGCTGCGCCTGCCGCATGGCCAACCAGGTGGCCAAGTTGTACGGTTCCTCGTCAATGTGAACCAAATCGGGTTGCAGCTGGGTCAGCCGCTGCTTGAGTTTGGGGAAGTAGTAAGTGTGAAACTGCCCGTTAAAGCGAATGGGATCAACCAGCAGGCGATACCCGTCGGTGTGGGCGCGTTCCAGCTTGACCGGACCTGCCGGATCGAGCCAGACAGGTGGCACAATCACCGTGAGGTCTACATCATCATGCCGAGCAATGGCTTCCAGCTTGGTTTGGTAGGAGCCAACCAAACAGGCTTTTGAGAGCAGCAAAACTTTCATAGAGCCAGCCACAGATTTGGCGGATTTTGGTGATCAAGTCCCGGTGCGTTTGGAGAATCTTGCGAATATTTTCTCATAACGAATAGTTACTCATTTGGTCAAATTCAGTCTGGAATGCTCCCAGTTGGCTGGTTGACGCAAGGGGCTATTTTGCTATACTTGCCTCGCTTTGACAAACAGGCAATCTATGCAAACGACCTATAAAAACCACGGAAGCCCGTCCAAATTTGGATGGGCTTTATTACTATTGGCGTTGGCTACGGCCGTCTTCCTGCGCGTCTATAATTTGAGTAGCTGGCCACCCGGCCTGTACCGGGATGAAGCGTTCAACGGCTTGGATGCCTTGCGCGTGCTGGACGGAGAGTTCGCCCTCTTTTTTACGGCCAACAACGGGCGCGAACCGCTCTACATTACCCTGACGGCACTCAGCATAGCCTTGTTTGGCCGCACCGTCCTGGCGGTGCGGCTGGTTGCCGCAGTGGTAGGTAGCTTGACGACCTGGCTAGTGTACAAGCTGGGTCGCAGCTGGTTTGGCTGGCGGGTGGGGCTGCTGGTCGCCTGGCTGTGGGCAATTACGCTTTGGCCCATCCATTTGAGCCGCGTGGGGCTGCGCACCATTTTGCTGCCTGCCGTGCTGGCACTTACCTTTTGGCTGGGCACTGAGGCGTATCGCCGCCAAAATGCCCGTTGGTGGCTGGTGGCTGGGGCAGCGTACGGGCTTGGCTTTTATACCTATCTGGCCATTCGCTTTACGCCCCTGCTGCTGCTGGCATTGGGGGCGTTCTTGCTGTGGCAGGGGCAGCGGGGTTGGCTGCGGCGAGGGGCGGGCTGGTTTTTGTTGGGAACGGCCGTTACCCTCCTCCCTCTCGCCCTTTTTTACCTGCAAAACCCAGATTGGCTGCTGGGGCGCACCGGGCAGGTTTCCATTTTTAATTCAGCTATTAACGACGGCGACCTGTGGGGGACGCTTTGGCGGCAAATTTGGCAATCGCTAGGGCTTTTTTTCTGGCAAGGGGACACAATTTTGCGCCATAATCCAGCGGGACGGCCGTTGTTTGATTGGCTCATGATAATTCCCTTCTTGCTGGGGCTGGGCTGGTGCTTCAAAAATTGGCGTAAACCAGCGGCAACGGCCGTGCTGCTGTGGAGCAGCATCATGCTGGGGGTGACGATTTTGGCTGAGGATGCGCCCCACTTTTTGCGGGCTGTGGGCATTTTGCCGGGGGCAATCTTCTTGCCTGCGCTGGGTCTGGCCTGGCTGTGGCGTTGGCCCCGCTTGCCGCAGGCAATGCGTGGTGGGTTGGTGGCACTGCTAATGGGGGGTAGCTTGCTACTTACTATGAGAGATTATGTCAATTATAACCAGCAGCCAGATACGGCTTTGCTGTTTGAGGCGGCAGCGGTTGAGTTAGCAGAAAGATTGAATGCGGAGGATGAGGGAACGGCCGTTTACCTGGATCGCTGGTTTTGGGATGAACTTAGCCAAAAAGGGTGGCCCAGCATCCCTTTCCTGGCAGATTTGGAGGGCGTGACGCTGTATCGGCCAGAAAATGGCCTGCCGCCAACTGCGCCCGGTCAGGCGGTCAGCCTCTACACCTGGCCGTTTGGCGATTTAGAATTTGTGCCGGATTTGCTCTCGGATGCAGAAATGGTGGTGGTGCAGAACGGCCGTCTGGCCCGTGGTGATTTGGAGCCGGAACCATATCCACTTTATGTACGTTATACAACTGGCGAGCGTCCCACCAATACGCAAGCTGTTCAGTTTGGCAACGCATTCCAGCTACAAAACTGGACAGTGACGCTTCTAGACGAGCAAACGGTGCAGGTTGATCTGATCTGGCAAAAGACGGGTAATGAGCTGCCCAACCAAATCACCTTTTTACATTTGTTAAGCTCAGAGGGGCTTGTTACCCAGGCAGATGCGCCGCCCGGTGGAGCTTACTGGTTCCCCCACTGGTGGCGGAAGGGCCAATGGGTGCAGGAGCGGCGGCTCTTAATACTTACAGAACCGTACAACCCGGCGTTGCACACCATTCAGGTAGGCTTGTATGATCCGGTGACGCTCGATCGGCTGCTTGTCGTTGGTGCAGATGGCGATCTGCAGAAAGATAGTTGGCAGTTGGCACCTTAGAAAGCACGGGTTTCGGATTCTAGCAACAGATAAAGGCAGACTGACTATATTTTTTAAATGGGGCCGCAGATTCTTTCTGTTATCAGGTTCGCGGCAAGAATCCGTGGCTACCAGCAAGAAATTGTAGCGTGAACGTTTTGTTATCGTGTGGAGCGCGTGGGTGAAATTGTACAGGAAGCGGGTAAAACAGATGTGGCTATGGTTTTTACTGTTCAGCGGTTTGATGTTGGGGCAGATTGGTTTGCCCCCGACCTATGCACAAGATTTACCGACCGCCACGCCAGACGCCGAAGGCATAATCTATGCGGAGGTGCTGCCAAATGATTCACTGTGGGCCATTGCTGCCCGCTCTGGTATCTCTCTGGCAGAACTGCTCGACCTGAACAATTTAACAGAAGATGCGCTCATCCAGCCAGGGGAGTTGCTCATAGTGGGCATTGTTGCCGCCACACCCACGCCTGAGGCTACGCCAACGGCCGTTGCCACGCGAGAACCCCCTACGCCTGCGGCCACAGTGCCCCCGCCCCCACCTACCGTCATTTGCCTGGTAGCTTTTACCGATGAAAACGGCAACGGCGAACGTGAACCCACTGAACCGCTGCAAGCGGGCGTGGCTTTTACCGTCTTTACAGCTGAATCTGTCGTTGCCAATTACGTGACGGATGGCGTGTCGGAGCCATTTTGCCTGACGGATTTGGCGGCTGGCAATTACCAGGTAACGCGCTCGGTGGGCCGTGACGAAACATTGACCAACAGCGGCAATCGGACGGTCATTCTGGCAACGGGCGATCAGGTGATGCTGGGGTTTGGTGGTTTTACGGGGCAGATAGTGACTGCAATGCCTGTCTCCACCCCCACTGAAGCAAGCAACCCACCAACCCAACCGGCCGTCGTTATTGGCGATGCGCCGGGGAGCGCAACGCCAGAATCGCCCAGTTCAGAGTCACCCAACGAAAACGGTGCGGGACGGCCGTTTCTCATTGGCGCAGGTATTCTAATCGGCATATTATTGTTGGGTACGGCCGTTTTCCTAAGCCGTAAACAAAACTAAATTTGAAGAGAAAATCGTCATGTTTATGAAAAAGCGTGACCGAAGTAGGAAAGAGACCATGAAAAATAGTTGGAAGTTACTTGTAATGCTGCTGCTGTTGCTTGGCCTGAGTAGCCAGGTGCAGTCCGCGGCTGCCCAAACAAACCTGCTGCAAAATGCCGGCTTTGAGCTACCCTACAACGCAGATGGCTCCGCTAACGGCTGGGGACGCTGGTTCCGCAACAGCAGTGCCGATCAGTTTGCCGATTGCGCCAACGGCTACCACAAAGAGCCGCATTGGAGTGCTGAAACCGTCAGTGCTTCGTTGATTCATTCGGGGTCAGCTTCTCAACACGTGGGCAACCAGTGGGACACCTGGGCGGCTGGCGTTTTGCAAACAGTAAGCGTCACCCCCGGCAGCACCTACCGCTTTACCGTTTGGGCCAGAGGACGTGCCTCTAACGAAAGTTTCCCGGCACCGTCAGAAGCTGGCTTGCGCATGGACGTACAGGTAGGTATTGATCCGAATGGCAGCGGCCTATGGAACGATGCCGATGTGAAGTGGAGCGGCTTCATTCAGCCGCATGATACCTGGCAGCAAGCCTCAGTAGAAATTACGGCCACAGGCGACAAAGTAACGGTTTTCACCGCCGCAGATTATGGTTTGCAAGGCGTAAACCAATGTCGGGCGCATTTGGATGTTTGGTTTGATTCGGCTGAGCTGATTGAAGTCGGCCCGCCACCCACCAATACGCCTGTTCCTCAGCCGACTTCACCGCCACCCCCGCCAGCGACCAGCACGCCAATTCCAACAGCAACGTTAGAGCCAACGGCAACGGCCGTTCCCACCGAAGCCCCTACCAACACGCCAGAACCACCGGCCGGGGCTACCATTTGCGTCAACGCTTTTGCCGATGACAATGGCAACGGCCAATTTGACAGCAGCGAGGGGTACATGGGCAGCGTGGCCTTCCGCGTCGCCAACAACACCCAGGTGGTGGGGCAGGCCATCTCTACGGGTACCGATGAGGCGGTTTGTTTTGAAGGCTTAGAGGCAGGTGCGTACCAAATTGAGCAGGTAGTGCTGGGGCCTTTGGAAATGACAACGGCCGGCACAACCAGCGTCACTGTGGAATCTGGGCAAACGGCCGGGGTGCAGTTTGGCAGTCGTTTGCGCCAGGATGGGGCAACGCAACCTACCAGCGACGCCGAGGCCGTAGCCGATGCAGCCACGGCCGTTTCCACCACAGCAGCAGAATCGGGCGATGAAACGGCCGTTGACGCTCCAGAAGAAGGTGGATTGGCCGCCTGGAGCGGGCTTGCCTTGCTGATTGTGGCCGTTGTTTTGCTGGGAGGCATTCTTTTTGCCGTTTTGCGTCGTACGGCATAGAGAGCATACCTGAGACAGTGATAAATAGATGTGCATATTTTCACAAATGGACTGTAAGATGAACCTATATTTGTGTTGCTCGCTATTTATGACTGAGGAAAATGATGAATCAACGTCACCTGACCGAACAGTTTCAAACTCGATTTGACCGCATCGATCGGCAAATAACTACCTGGATGGCCCGGTATGGCATGGTGATTATGCGTATTGGTTTGGGCATTATCTTCTTCTGGTTTGGTGCGCTCAAGCTGGTGCCGGGGCTAAGCCCGGCAGAAGAGTTGGTACGCAACACCACCTATTTTGTGAACCCGGATTGGTTCATTCCTGTGTTGGCCGTGTGGGAAATGGCGATTGGTCTGGGACTCATCGTAGGTAAATTCATGCGGCTGACGCTGCTGCTGCTCTTTTTGCAGATGCCCGGTACGGCTCTGCCCCTGGTGGTGCTGCCGGAGGCGGTCTGGACGCAGTTCCCTTACGGTCTGACGCTGGAGGGCCAATATATCATCAAGAATTTGGTGCTGATTGGTGCCGGATTGGTGCTTGGCGGCACGGTGCGCGGTGGCCGGTTGGTGCCAGAGCCGGAGAAATAACGCTTTGTGAATGATGCCTCCCGTACGCGATGGGTTTGGCTAGCCGTGTTGCTGGTTGCTCTATTGGCGGCTTGGCCAGAGCTTTCTCAGCCGGGTCTGCTAAACACGCGTGGCGGGGGAGACAGCCCTTTTTTGTTACAGCGGTTGCACCAGTTGGAAACGGCCGTTCTCGATGGCCATTTCCCGGTGCGCTGGATGCCGGACGCCAATTATGGCTACGGCTACCCTTTCTACAACTTTTACGCCCCTCTTTCTGTTTATTTAACATTTCTGTTTCGACTGCTCGGCTTTAGCTTTGTGCGCGCAATTCATCTGTCCCACCTGCTCGGCTACTTTGTTGCTGGTTTAAGCACGTTTGCCCTGGCAAAGCGTTGGTTTCGCAGCAACTGGGCGGGCTTGCTAGCAGCAGCAGCGTACACCATTGCCCCTTTCCATTTGGTAAATGTATACGTGCGGGGGGATTCGCTGGCAGAATTTTGGGCGATGGCCTTTTACCCGCTCGTCATCTTGGCCGCAGATGGGCTGTTTGGCGGTGGGCGGCGGCAGGTGGCTTTGTTTGCACTGGCCTACGCAGCCCTCATCCTCAGCCACAACATCTCTGCGATGATCTTCTCCCCCTTTTTGCTGCTTTACCTGCTGCTTAAAACTTTTTTGCCACAGAGAACACAGAGGGGACAGAGTACAGAACAATCTCCAGTCTCCAATCTCCAGTCTCTAATCTCCAGTCTCTTCTTAGCTCTTGCCCTTGCTGCCTGGTTTTTTATCCCCGCGCTGGCAGAGCAGTCGCTGGCGCAGCTGGGTACGGTGACAAGCGGTTATTTTCATTACAGCAACCATTTCCTGGGCACGGCCGATTTTCCCTTGAGCCAGACTTCCTTTTTTGTTGATTACGGGGTAGTAAACCGGGAGGCATTTCGGATGGGGCTGGTGCAAACGGCCGTAACCATCCTCGGTATGCTGGCTCTGTTGTGGCTGTGGCAAAAGCAGCGTAAACGGAGGGCCATGCCCGCTATTTTCATCTTGCTAACCGTGGCGGTGAGCAGTTTCATGCTTACACCGCTCTCCACGCTGCTGTGGAAGCATCTGCCTTTGCTTTCGTTTACCCAATTTCCGTGGCGATTTTTGTCTGTGCAAGCGTTTGGCGGGGCGATGGCGGTGGGCGCGATGGCGGTTGTGCTACCGTGGCCCCGCTGGTGGACGCTGCCGCTGACCGTTTTGCTGCTGGTGAGCAGTTTGGGGCGGCTTGATCCTGACCATTTGCCGCTGACGGATGCAGACGTCACGGCCGAATCGCTGGCGCAGTATGAATGGTTTACGGGCAACATTGGCACCACCATCAGCTTTGAATATTTGCCGCCGACGGTGCAGCCACGGCCGTACACCAGCAGTTGGCTCAACACGGGCAACCGCTGGCAACTTACGCCGCTGACGGGAGAAATCGTTTCGGCAGAATTGGCTGAGCAGCAAACGAGCTACCAACAGTGGCGAGTGGAAACGGCAGATCCGGCTAAACTCATCTTCCCCACCCTGCATTGGCCAGGCTGGGAAGCGCAGGTGAATGGTAAGGCAGTGGCGATACGGCCGTCTGCGGGCAGTGGCCTCATCGAGCTGGATGTTCCGGCTGGGGTACATGAAATTGAACTGACATTGGGGCGAACGGCCGTGCGGCTGTGGGCTGAATTGGCCTCGCTGCTGGCGGTTTTGGGTACGATTTGGCTGCTTAAGCCGCAAAGAAGCTGGCTAAATCGGCAAACGAGCCTTGCGGTGGGTGGCTTACTGCTGTTGGCCGTTGGCTTGCGGCTGTGGCCGGGACCTGCGCCGCTAAATGGGCTGCGCACCTGGGACTTTGTGCAAATGGGCTACCTGCATTCGTCTGACGAAATCACGTTCCGATCTGGGGCGGTGCTGCGGGGGTATGAACTGTCGGAAACGGCCGTTACTGCCGGACAATCCGTCCAGGTCGAACTGTTTTGGGAAGTTCCACCCACCACGGCAATGACCATTTCACTAGTTTCTCCCGCGGCCAATTGGCCAGAGATAGATGCACCTTTGCTGGCGGCACAGACGCTGCCTGCGGGGCAGCAAGTTTCCACGGCTACCTTATTGCTCCCTAAAAACGCTCCGGCGGGCTTGTTTGTGCCGCGCCTCAAGGTGGCAGACGATGCCCCGCTGACGCTCACTGGCAGCAGCCGGGATCAGCTGTACCTGACACCAATCCGCATCTTGCCCGCTGCCAATGCGTTCCCTTTACCTGACCAGTTGGCGGTACGTGGGATTGATGTGCAACCCGCAGGGGACGACCAGTTGGCGGTGCAGCTTGCCTGGTTTACGCCCCAAACCATCAGCCAAAATTACAACGTGGCTCTCCGCCTAGCGGATGCGCAAGGTAAATTTGTGCGGGTGTGGGATGGGCAGCCGGGCTACGGCTTTTTGCCCAGCAGCGGTTGGCGTGCTGGGGAGTGGGTGCATGATTGGCTAACCATCCCGCTGCCGCCGCCGGATGAAGTGCATGAACGGCCGTTTATCTTAGTTGCTCAACTCTATGAGGTAGCGGAACCTAATCAGGTGGTACTCACGCGCAGACTGGGCGAAGTGCTGGAATCTGGCGCGGAGGTTGTCTTTGAGCCAGCGGAATCGGTGTTTGAATTGCCGGATGAGATGGTGGGGGTAACGGCCGTTTTTGGTGATGAGATTCAGCTGCATGGATACCGATTTAGCCAAAACGATGATGTGCTCGATTTGACGCTGGTTTGGCAGGCCTTGGCGAACGGCCAGACAGAGTACACGCGGTTTGTCCATCTTATTCCAGCAGATGTGGGCGGTGCGCCTCTGGTACAAAACGACAGCCCGCCGCGCTACGGCAGCTACCCCACCAGCCAATGGACGGCTGGCGAGGTAGTTGAAGAGCGTCTGTCGCTCTCTTTGGCCGGGGTGCTGCCGGGGAAATATCAGTTGGCGGTGGGTTTTTACAGCCAGCCCGTGTCTGGCCAGTTTAATCTGCTACCGGCGGCTGATGCTGCGGGGGAATTGGTGCCAGACGGCCGTTTTGTGTTGCCGATAACAGTAATCAGGTAATTGGGTAATTCAGCAATTACCTGATTACTGTCCCAAAAATTTCACCGCTTTGGCAATACTGTTCTTAGGGCTAATTTTCACCTGCATATCGGCGAAACGGCCGTCCTCATCAATGACAAAATGGCTGCGGATAATGCCCATGTAGGCACGGCCGTACATCTTCTTTTCTCCCCACACGCCATACGCTTCAGCCACTTCATGCTCTGGATCAGAGAGTAAATTGTAAGGAAATCCCTGCTTGGCTCGCCATTTGGCCAGCTTTTCAGGGCTGTCTGGGCTGATACCCAGCACCGTTGCACCAGCCGCTTCGATAATAGGCCAGTTGTCGCGGAAGCCACAAGCCTGTGTGGTGCAGCCAGGTGTGTCAGCTTTGGGGTAGAAAAAGAGCACCACTTTTTTACCGCGCATGTCAGACAGCTTGATAGGGGTGCCTTCGTCAGAAGTAAGTTCAAAATCGGGGGCCATTTCGCCAAGGTTCATGAGTTTCTCCTGTTTTAGTTGCTGGTTGCTGGTGGCTAGTTTGGACGACTGCTACCAGTAGGTTTTGGTTGGACTTAATGAATTTTACCGGGGTTGAGGGGTGGTTCCCAAGTTGGTTAAAGATTTGCTTAGATTTGGCGGGAACCTTTTCTGTTGGGTGAACGTTTTGTGGGTACAGCGTTGGGCGGTCGTTAGACGGCCGTTTTCCAAACAGCAAGCAACGAATCCAAGATAACGAGTACGCTGTGGATAGATTTGACAGCTCAACTCATAACCACAATGGGAGATTCAAGATGCCAACACTTTATATGATTTTCTGGTCTATCATTATTGTGGCTGCTTTTTCGGTGTGGCGGCTGCGCAACTGGAACCAACGGCTGGTGGTAACAGTGGTAACGTTGCTGGTGCTGCTCTTGAGCCAATCTCTCTTTGTGTCATTAACGACCAGTGCTGGTCTGAACCCCAGCGACGCTTTGTTGGCTCCCGAACGTTTTTTGCAAAGCGGGCCATTTGGCTGGTTGGCACTGCTGGTGATGCCCTGTGGTTGGTTGGGGCCGTTTGTGGGGTTTAACTTGATTCAGCGGCTTTCGCCGAGTGAACAGTAATCGGTGAGCGGTAATCAGTGAACCTTTTACGGAGAACCGATTACTGACCGCCACTAAGCAGACGGTTGGCGAAGCGGAGCAGCCATTTGAACAGCCTCTGGGGGATAGACAAGCGGGGGCGGGCTTGCAGACTCTCTTCCATCCGCATAATCGCGGCCAGCCATTGGCCACGGCGGAGTTCCATCAGGCTCAGGGCGCGCAGCACCTGGGCCTGTTTTTCTTTCTCGTTGCTTTGGGCAAATTGGGCGGCGGCGTTGCTGTAATGGCGGGCGGCGTCTGTATATTTTTTCTGGCTGGCGTATAAATCGCCGAGGTTGCCTAATGTTTGGGCCTGGCGGCTGGCATCACCTATTTGGTTGAATAGGGCAGCGGCTTGGGTGAGGGTGGCAACGGCCGTTTCTGACTCCCCCTGCACCCGCTGAATGACCCCGATATTGTTGAGCATCTCAGCCTGATTCCCCATATCCTCCTGGACTGCGAACTGTTCGGCCGCTTGCTCAAACACAGCCAACGCCTCGCGCCGCTTGCCTTGCTGAAACAGCCGCATCCCTTCATCTTTCAAATCTTGGGGGGAGAGTGAACTATTCATTTTGCTGTATCGGGAAATTTAGTAAGTGATTTCCAGCAAACTTTCGGCTACCTGGCGCAGCTGGGCGACATCCATCTCGCTCAGCTTTTTGGCTGTGTCCAGGTAACTGACGTTCACAGGATTAATGAGGAATGCCTGCATGGCTGGGTCCATCCGTTGGAATTGGCGTTCCAGCTTTTGCTTGGCTTCATGCCGGCCGAGCGGGCCATGCACATCATCCAAAAAGTAGTTCACAGAAACATCAAGCTGGCGGCAAATGAGTTCCAGGTGCAGGTAAGGAATGGGTTGCTCGCCCATTTCATATGATTTGAGCAACTCTTCGTCCATTTCCAATGCTTCGGCCAGGTCGGCCAGCGATTGGCGGCTGCGGAGCCGCTGCTGGCTCAGCAAAACGCCAATGACGCGATGGCGTAAGGTGATGAGATTGGCAAAATCCAGCTCGGCTTCGGTTTTGAGTGGTTCGCTGCCCCAGAAGTAGCCCATAGGAATATCCAAGAAGAGTGCCAGGGCTTCCAGTTGAGGCAGTGAAACGGGATAATCGCCTGACTCAATTTTGCTATATTCTGCTGGTTTTACACCTAAAACGGCCGCACACTCTTTCTTGGTGCGTCCAAAATGTTCCCTGGCTTCTTTTACCAGGTTTCCCAACATTTTTGCGCGTTCTGGGTTTAATTCACTCATTAGATTTTCTCTTGCCAGATGTGTTTATTTTTGGCTGGGTTGAACTGGGGAAGATATTAACATAATTCAGTTTGTGGCACAACTTTGCAACTTTTTTAGAAACGGCCGTTACTTACCTAATAAATAAAATCATTACACAAACTGTATTAGTTGGAGGTGCGCTATGAAGCTGTTTCGGGTGGTTGCTGTTGTTGTAACTGTGTTGTTGCTGTCGGCATGTGAACGGCCGTCTCCTGTTAACCTTCAGACGGAAATGTTGGAAATTGACGGGGTTGAGCGCACGTACCATATTTATTTCCCTTCTGACTTTAACGAGACGGATGCTGCTCCACTGGTGCTGGCACTGCATGGCGGCGGTGGGCGAGGTATAAAATTTAATCAAGGAACAGCCAATACATTTATTCCGGCAGCAGAAAGTCGTGGGATGGTGGCGGTATTTCCTGAAGGGGTTGATAATCAATGGTGCGACGGCCGTTTTGAACATCTGGCAGAAGGTCGAGATTGCTCCGAGATTGATGACCTCGCTTTTTTAGAAGGTATTGTTGACCAAATGGTGGCTGAGTATGGGATTGATCCAGCGCGAGTGTATGCGACGGGCATCTCCAATGGAGGTTTTATGTCTGTGCGACTGGCTCTGGAATTAACTGAGCGACTGGCGGCGGTTGCGCCAGTTACAGCCCAGCTTTCTGTGGCGTTGGCAGAGCAAGAACCTGACTTGCCCATCTCTATTATGATCGTAAATGGCACAGACGATCCGCTTGTGCCGTTTGATGGTGGGGACGTGAAGTTGTTTGAATCTGGTCGCAGTCGAGGCGAGATTTTATCCACAGACGCGACCATTGAACGGTTTCGTAGCTACAATCGCTGTACGGGTTCGGCAGAAATAATTGATTTGCCTGATAGTGAGCCAGAAGATGGAACGGCCGTACAAATTGAAAGTTACACCAACTGCGCTGATAATGCTGACGTGGTATTGGTGCGGGTTGAAGGTGGTGGACATACCTGGCCGGGTGGCCAGCAATATCTGAGTGAGGCATTGGTGGGTGTTGTTAGCCAGGAAATCAACGCTAGCGAACTGATTTTGGACTTTTTTCTTAAGCATGAGCGAGATTGAGGATGGAGATTTTGCTAGAAACAGTGCGGTTACGACTTCGTCGTTTTGCAGTGGCGGATGTGAACCATCTCTTTGCTTTGGATAATGATCCAGAGGTGATGCGTTACCTGAACGGGGGCGTGTCCACGCCGCGCCACGTAGTTGCGCAGGAGATTTTGCCTGGGTTTATGCAGATCGATCCCACAAGGCCAGCTTTTGGCTTTTGGGCAGCAGAAATGAAGGAAAGTGGGGAGTTTGTGGGCTGGTTTAGCATACGGCCGTTGCCAGAAAACCCCCGCCACGCCGCCCTCGGTTACCGGTTGGTGCGTGCCGGCTGGGGGCAAGGGTTGGCCACGGAAGGCGTTCGGGCACTCATCCACAAGGCGTTTGCAGAGCTGGGCGTGGCACGGGTTGTGGCTACAACTTACGAGCACAACATTGCTTCCCGCCACGTCATGGAAAAGGCGGGGATGAGGTTGGTGCGCCGCTTTCGTCTCACCCCGGAGGCGTTGCAGGCCACCGATACGTTTCACACGGAAGCGATGGAACTTTGGGATGGGGATGACGTGGAATATGCATTGGATAAGCTAGATTGGGAGAAGCAGCACAATGACGGCCGATAACTTTACCATGACGTTTGAATCTTTTCGCGGGGAACTGAAATCATTTATCTTGCGCATGACGGCGAGCGTTCAGGATAGCGAAGACATTGTTCAGGAAACATATATCAAGGCACAGGCAAAAATTGATAGCTTCCGAGGGGATTCGGCACTAAAAACGTGGGTCTTTGCCATTGCTGCCAATTTGGCCAGGGATTTACTGCGTGCCAAAAAGCGATGGCCAGAAAATGTGACAGACATTTGCAGAGATGCGGCATTAAGCAATCCGCAATTTTTTCAGGAAGCGATGCAGATTGGGCAAACGTCCCCGCAGGGGCAGTTTGAAATCAAGGAGCATATTTCATTTTGCTTTACCTGCGTGTCCCAATCGTTGCCTTTAGAACAGCAGCTAACCTTACTGCTCAAAGAGGTGTATGGCTTCAAGGTGAAAGAGATCGCCGAAATTATGGCGCAAACAGAGGCGATGGTGAAATATTATTTGCGCGTCGGACGCAGCAAGATGATCGACGTTTTTGACCATCGCTGTTCGCTAATTAACAAGCAGGGGATTTGCCACCAATGCACCGAGCTGAACGGTATTTTTAACCCCAAGCAAGAGGTGCAGGTGGAGCTGGTGAAGATTCAGATGGTACGCGATGCTGAAAATGAAGATAAAGGGAAGCTGTTTGATCTGCGAATGAAAATTTTGCAGGAGCTAGACCCGTTTGAATCGGGGGCGGCTGAGTTGCAGCTCCACCATTTGGAACACAATCGGCAGGTTATGGAAGTGTATTTGGCGGACGATTCGTGACAATCCTATCTTTTTTGGCGGCTGGATCGTCTAAAAAAGAAAAAGGAGCATATTGATGACCAATTTATCTCAATCCCCCAATGGTAAGGCCGTGACCACAAAGACGATGTTTAGCCGGGAAACGGCCGTATCCACCAATATTCAGGCCGATGTGTCCATTATCTGGTCTTTGCTAACGAATGCAGCCGATTTTGCCCGTTGGAACAGTACCGTCATTTCGCTGGATGGGAACATTCAGGTAGGGGAGACGCTGCACCTGAAGTCCACGCTGGATGAAAGCCGAACCTTTAAGCTGAAAGTGAAGGAGATGGAGCCGGAGCGGCGGCTGGTTTGGGGAGATAGCCAGGGCAGTCGTGTTTATACGCTGCAACCAAGCGGAAATGGCGTCATTTTTTCTATGACCGAGAAGATTGGCGGACTGTTCTTTCCCTTGTTTGCCCGCTTTATCCCTCCGTTTGATGACTCATTTGAACAGTTTGCAGCCGATTTGAAACAAGAAGCAGAAGCAATTCAAGCCTCAAAAAATTAGTATATCTGGGCAGAGAAGTTAACCAACTTCTCTGAGAGGCTAAACCCCAAAAATAAAAAGAGGCTGGCGTGACGCCAACCTCTTTTTCACTGTGTATCGGTTTCGTTTAGTTTGCGTTGATGGTGATGCGCTTGGGCTTCACAGCTTCGGCTTTGGGCACGTTTAGGCTGAGAATGCCGTTGGTGTAAGTGGCTTCGATTGCGTCCCTATTGACGGCCATCGGGAAGCGAATGCTGCGGCTGAAACGGCCGTAACGACGCTCGCGCAGATGATATTTGGCCTCTTCCACTTCCTCTTCTCGCTGAATTTCACCTTTCAGCAGCAACACGTCATCTTCCAATGTGATTTCAATATCTTCCACATTGACGCCAGGAACAGTAGCTTTTACGAGATAGTTATCTTCGGTTTCAGCCACGTCCAGGGCAATGTTCCAGTTTGAGGCGGTGCGGGTATACGGCCGTTCAAACAGGCGATCAAATTCATTCATCAAGCTAACAGGATTCATAGGGTTCCAACGAACTACTTTTGTCATCTTTTCACACTCCTTACGTTTTAGGTGTTTGCAAATTTTGTAATCGGGAGGCGGCAGCGGCCCAAAATTGAAATTAACGAAACGAGCCACTGCCACCTACACCGTCGTTTTCTTAAGTACAGTTGGCATTTTCGGCCAGAAACGTAAGAAAAATATATGCGGGATGTTAGAAGTTCATCGGAGAAATGTAGAAACTTTGTTAACGGGTGGCGCGTTATTTTTACTCCCAGGTGGAATTGACCAAATCTACAAATTCTGGCAGGGGTGTGTCGTTGCGAACACGCAGGCGAGGCCAGGTAAACCGGTTGGCAAAGCCAAGCGCATCCCCGCTAAATGTGGTCACCGCACCCCAAAAATCTAGCCGCTGCAGAGTGGAGAGCACGTTTTCATCGTAGCGGCCAGCAGGGTACGAAAAGTAGCGGGGAGTGTAGCCAATGTGGAACGCGAGCGTCTCCTGCGGACCGAGAATTTCCCAGATGAGGTAAGCGTCGTCGCGGGCGCGTAGGTCTGGATGGGTGCGAGAGTGTGGCTCAAAACGGTGGCCACTGGTAGCCATCGCTTCAATCATGGGCCAAGTCATGTAGCCTGCGCGGTTGCTGTCTATAAATTCGGTGGGAATAAAGAAGGTGCCCACAAAGCCGAACTGTTGCAGGATGGGATAGGCGTTTTCGTAATTGTCCAGGTAGCCATCATCAAAGGTGAGGATGACGGGTTTGGGTGGCAGCGGTTCGTGGTTGGTGATGGCGCGAGAGAGTGTGTAAAAGTCGATGGGAGTGTGGCCATTGTCAGCCAGATATTGCATTTGGGCCTGGAAGTTGTCTGGCGACACGGAGAGATCGGTGCGATAAATATCGGCATCTTCAGGCGGGATGCTGATGTAATGGTACATGAGGATGGGTACCGTGACGGTGATGGTGCTGCTAATGCCATCTTGCGGTGTTGGTAGCGGTGGGATGGGTGATGGAGTCATTGTCGCCGTGGCCGTCCAGAGGGGGTTGGGAGTTATGCTGGGCGTGTGAGTTGGCGTGCTCGTTGGCGTTTGGCTAGGTGTAGGGGTTTGCGTGACTGTGGGCGTGTAGGTTGGCGTGGCGGTGTTGGCAATGGTGGGGGTAGGGGCAACGGTGTTGAGAACGTTGCTCTCAGGTGCGGCGGTGCTGGCGATGGCCACGGCCGTTTCTCCCGCCCCTCTTTCATTTAGCACAGTCCCCACAAAAAAGAGCAGCAGCACAAACAGCAGCAGTGAACCAAACAGTTCTCCGCCACGGCCGTTTCTTACATGCGTACTCTCCCATTTTTCTGCCATAAGCGTGGAGCATAACGAAGCCCAAAACGGCCGTCAAGCACGTTTAGCCCACGGATCAACCACGCACAGATTTCGGTTTTGTTAGGCAGGCAATGTGCCATCTGTTATACTGCCGTTCCGCATGTGAAAGATGCTTTTTTAGGAAGAGGACACGTTGAGTTCACCCATTGATGAAAAAGTGCTAATCGAGCGCGCCAAAGAAGATAAAGATGCTTTTGGGCAACTTTACGAGCTTTACGTAGACCGAATTTATAATTATGTCTACTACCGCACGGGCAACGTAGCGGATGCTGAGGATTTGACAGCCAAAATCTTTGTCCGAGCCATGAAGCATATCCCCCGATACCAGGATAAAGGAGTGCCGTTTTCAGCCTGGCTGTACCGCATTGCCCACAATCTGGTAGCCAACTGGCACCGGGACAACAGCCGTCGCCAAATGGTAGCGTTGGACGACATTACGCATTGGCATGTGGGGGATGAAAGCCCGGAGTTTGCCACCCAGCTTTTGGAAGATAAAAGTTTGCTGCTAGACGCAATTCGCCGACTGCCAACTGACCGCCAGGAGTTGTTAATTCTTAAATTTGTCGAGCGGCTGTCGAACGCGGAAATTGGCGATATTATGGGTCGTAGCGAGGGGGCGATTAAGTCACTTTATCATCGCACATTACTCTCGCTGCGCGACGACTTGCGTGAACGTCATGGGACTGATTCTGTGTCTACGCCATCTCGTACCAGATCGCTTTTTAGACGGCCGTTTTCCAGTCGGCGATGAGCTGTTGGCAAGGTGGCTGGCTGTTGCTTGACAATTAGATTGTGCTAAAATCCACAAACGAGAGGAAACAACTCAAAACGCATGATCTGACACCTGCACATACTTCCAATGACACTTTTTGGCGACCGGAGCCTTCTCGCAGAAAACGTGATTGCGCGAGACCCCGGCAGGAGAAGAACCATTGAAAACATCTGAATCTTGGAAAACCTGGCTGCCGCTGATTGGTTTGCTCATTATTTTTGCGGTGGTAACGGCCATTTGGCCTGCGCTGGCCGATGCGTTTTCTTTGCCGTCACTATCCTTTGGCGGGGGCAGCAGCACTCCGCTGCCGACTGAAATTGAACCCATTAGTCTGGAAGCACTGAAAACAAGCCTGGCTGCTTCGCCGCTATCAGGTGCGGCAGAAGCCTTACCGGATGAAATCTCTCCATTTGTGGGGTTGGCAGTAGTCGCTGCGTTGGCTATCGGTGGCGTTGTGGTTGTTGGTGGTGGCATTGCGTTTATTACTCGGTTGCTTTCCAATATTCGCAACAACACGTTAGAAAGCGAGGCGTTCAACGAACACCAAAATGCCCTGGACCAACGCACCAAAGAGCAGCTAACGCAAATGCGAGACGGCCGTACCACCGATCCCACCCCGTCACATCAAATGCCGCGCTGGTCGATCATTAGCAACACGCTCATTGTGCTCATGTTTATTGGCTTTGCCACCATGGTTTTTGTGCGCAATTTCTTTCCAGAAGGCTACATCATCAACGACGAGGGTCAGTTTGTTAGCGTCACCATGCCCGTCTTCCTCGTATTAGCGGCCATTACATTGGCAATCATTGGCTGGCGGTTGCGGCCACAAAAACTTGATGCGGTTGATGACACAGATTTCGGCCGAATCCCCTGGGATTTTATTGCCGTACTCATAACTGGCCTTATCATGATAGGGCTAGGAATTGGCTTTATGGCTTATTTGAATGCCTAAATTCGGAAATTTGCTTGTGATTTGTTTAACAATAATCAAAAGCTAGTTGCATGTAAAACCGTAAGGAAAAGAGAGAAACATGGGAAAATTGAAACACCCAATAATCGTTGGTGTGCTTACACTAATCTCAGCCACAGGTTTGTACTTCCTATTTGATTGGATGTTTACCCGGCCCAAAGCCGCCAGTGCCCAAGCTGCACCGATTGAAGACCTGTTTCAGGCACACTTCATCATGATGGCCCTCCTGTTTGCTTTAATCATGGTCATCATGCTTTATGCCGTTGTTGTTTTTCGTCGTCGTCCTGGTGATGACTCTGATGGCCCCCACATTCATGGCAACACTGGCTTAGAAATTGCCTGGACAATTATTCCAACCATTGTCGTCATCGGGTTTGGTGTATATGGCTTGGTCCTCTTTCGTGAGGTAACGGCCGAACAGACTGACGAGATGGTAGTAGAGGTTGTTGGTCGACAATGGTCTTGGAGCTTTGAATATCCCGATGCCGAGGTTAGCTCAGCCCGACTGGTGCTGCCTGTGGATCAACCCATTTTGCTTGAGATGTACTCGGAAGATGTGCTACATTCATTTTGGGTGCCTGAATTCCGCGTGAAACAAGACCTTGTGCCAGGCTCCATGATGCCGCTGCGCATCACGCCCACCGAGATTGGCAGCTACCGCTTGCGCTGTGCCGAAATTTGCGGCACTGGCCATTCAGACATGCTGGCCGATGTTGAAGTGGTTTCCCGAGCTGACTTTGAACAGTTTTTAATTGATTCTGCCTTCCGTTATTCAGACCTCACCCCCGAAGAGCGTGGCGAGCAGTTTTATGTGGAACTTACATGCAATGGTTGCCACTCATTAGATGGCACTGTTGGTGCTGGGCCTTCCTGGCAAGGCATTTACCTGCGCGAAGAAGTGCTAAACGACGGTTCTGTAGTAATTGCCGATGATGATTATCTTCGCCGCTCAATTATCAACCCGAATGAGCAAATCGTTCAAGGCTTCAACGAGGGTGCCATGCCTCAGAATTTTGGGGAACGCATTGCCACCGTAGAGGCAGAGATTCTGGCTAACGAGGGTGTCGAGATTGATGTTATTGCTGACCTCATTGCATTTATGCAGACGTTGGATCAATAAGTTCTAGAGGAAAAATCTATGACTACATTACTGAAAATTGTTCGCTCAAGATTTGCCTTTGCGTTAGTCGCTGCGCTGTTTGGCGGTGTGGTAGGCCTCGTGCTAGCAGCATTAGTACAGGCTATATTTATCTTAGAGCCAATTGCCAACTTTGTGAAGTTCCTGCTGCAATTCTTGCTTATTCCAGCTACTACGCTTGATTCCGCTTATCCAGTTGCTATCAACGTCATTGCTGTGTTAATCATCGTTGGCCACGTTGTCGTTGGGTTTGGGAGTGCTTTGGGTTTATTCCAGAACACACGCCTTGGCCGCTTCCTCTACTACTCATCCGAAACAGCCCTGGTGTGGGGTCTGTTTGGTCAGGCTGTCTCCTTTGCGGCAGGTAACGCATTTATCAATCTCTTCCGTATATTGGGTGGTGCCCAGTGGGACTGGCTGAATGAAGGGGCCGTCGTCTTTGGAGCCATTATTAGTATTATCGGCTCCTTGCTTGGTGCGGGCGTTCTTACCGATTGGCTGTTGTGGATTGGCGGTCATAAAACCCCGCTGCGCCACGGCGCACCGGAAGGCAAACCAGAATGGTTCCGCTACTTCAGCGTAGACGTTAATCACAAAGTAATTGGCATTCAATACGGTGTGACTAGCCTCCTCGTTTTATTTGTTGGTGGTATCTTCGCCATCATCTTCCGGCTGGAACTATCTCAGCCAGGTATGCAATTCCTAAACTTCGACCAGTACAATACCCTGTTTAGTGCCCACGGCATCGTCATGATTGTTAGCATCTTGTTGGGTATCGGTGCCATGAGCAACTACCTAGTACCCCTGATGATTGGTGCCTCTGACATGGCTTTCCCGCGTTTGAATGCCTTCAGCTACTGGATCAGCGTTCCATCAATCGTTCTTGTCCTGGCGGGGATGGCTGTTGGCGGTTGGGACACAGGATGGGTAGCTTATGCGCCACTTTCTTTGAACCCGGCAATGTTGGGTGTACAGCTCTTCTTGCTTGGCTTCTATATGAACGGCTTCTCCTCAATTGCCAGTGCCATCAATATTATCGTCTCCACCTTCACTATGCGGGCCAAAGGTATGACGCTGTTCCGTATGCCAATTTTTGTATGGGGAGCGTTAGCTGCGGCACTCATCCAGTTTACTGCTACGCAGACAGTTGGTGTGGCGTTGAGCATGACCATTGCGGAGAGAACATTGGGTCTCACTTTCTTTAACCCGGCTAATGGGGGTGATCCGATCTTATACCAGCATCTGTTCTGGTTCTACTCACATCCCGTCGTTTATGTGTTTGTGTTACCGGGGCTGGGTATTATTAGTGAACTGCTGCCGGTATTCTCTCGCAAGCCGCTCTTTGGTTACCGTTGGATTGCACTTTCCAGCTTGGGCATTGCGCTGGTTGGCTTTTTAGTTTGGGCGCACCATATGTTTGTAGCCGGCATGAGCGATACGTTACGCATTGTCTTTATGATTTCCACCATGTTTGTTGCTATCCCCACAGGGGTGAAATTCTTCAGTTGGGTAGCCACAATGTGGGAAGGAAAATTGTCATTTGAGACGCCAATGTTGTTTGTGGTTGGTGCTATTTCAGTTTTTCTGATCGGGGGCGTTACCGGACCCATCCTGGGTACGATTCCCACCGACATGCATTTGCATGATAGCTATTGGGTAGTGGGTCATTTCCATGCTACGATGTTTGGTGGCTTTATCTTCCCATTCTGTGCGGC
This sequence comes from Candidatus Leptofilum sp., assembly GCF_965223285.1. Lineage (GTDB taxonomy): Bacteria > Chloroflexota > Anaerolineae > Promineifilales > Promineifilaceae > Leptofilum. The sequence goes on from NZ_OZ244997.1 coordinate 4,207,775, forward strand.
TCTTTATTATTGGTATCCCAAGATTACGGGGCACATGTACAAGGAATCTTTAGGCAGGCTTCATTTTTGGTTGATGGTGCCTGGATTTTGGGTCATGAGCTTTGGCCAGATGAGCATCGGTATTTTGGGCATGAATCGTCGCTACGCTGATTATGAACCCGCATTGGGCATCGGCAATACGCAAATCCTGATTACAATTACAGCTTTGGTAATTGGCTGGTCTTTATTAATTATGGTGTACAATTTCATCGCCAGTGCCCGCACAGAACCCGTGGCAGAGACAAATCCGTGGCGTTCCCGCTCTCCAGAATGGCAAACGCCAACACCTATTCCTGAGTTCAATTATGATGTGCCGTTTGAAGTTGTGGGCGATCCATATGATTATGGTTTGGCTTCGTCGCAATACATTAATACGGCACCGGCAGCTACCGGAGACTAACTGCTAGCCTTACAAGGAGGATGTGGAAGTGAGTGACGCAAAAAAAGTCGCGCAGCGCACAGGTTTGTATGTTTTTCTGGCACTGCTGGTTTTAACAATTGTTGAATCCATCGTTGGTGGTTTAGAGACGCCAATTACGGTCTTGCTATTAATTATTGCTTTGGTAAAGGCCGCCCTGATTATTTACTTTTTTATGCATGTATATCGCTTATGGCGTGAGGAGAGTCATTGATGAGTTCAGCAACTGCAGAAGCGCATCATGATGCCCATGAAGATGGACATGGTCACAGCCATGAACTGTCCTGGCCCGAACAGTTACGGGCTAACCGGATGGGACTTTGGCTGTTTTGTATTTCGGAAGTTTTTCTGTTCTTGGCTCTGTTAGCGGCTCGTTTTTATTTATGGGGCGGCGAACGGCCAGAATTGAGCCAGGGCCTGGGACTAATTACGACGACGGTGCTGCTGGTAAGTAGTTACTTTATATTCCGTGGTGAAACTGCAATGGAGCATGGAGACCGCAAGACATTTTTGAGCAGCTTCATGGTTGCGGCCGTTTTAGGGTTCATCTTCTTCATCGGTGTGGTTGTGTTGGAGTGGAATATCTTTGGCCTGGAATTAGAGCTGTTTGGCATTGAATGGTTTGGTCACCTGAAGCCAACCGATGGCGTCTTTGGCGGTGTCTTTTTTGCCATGACTGGTATGCATGCTCTACACGTATTGAGCGGATTGATTCTCATTTTGTTTGTCTGGAATCTGGGTCGCAAAGGGCATTTTTCAGAAGATAAGCATTGGGGTGTTGAGGCTTGTGCTATCTACTGGCATTACGTAGATGTGGTGTGGGTCTTTTTCTACCCGGCACTCTATCTGATTGGTACGGTAGGACATAGTTAACATCGAGAATCGGTGTTTGGTAGTTAGTTAACGGAATACAAGCGAGAAAAATATGGATCCCATTACGAAAGCAATTTTGCTCTCCTGGGATTGGAAGATTGAAGTGATTGTCGTCCTGGCTTTGGCCGGGACGCTTTATTCTAGGGGATGGTGGCAGCTGCGTCAGCGGGCTGGCGGGTCTGCACATCGTTACCAGCGATCTGTGCGGTCACGCTGGCGGCTGGCAGTGAGTTGGCGGCTGGTCGCCTACTGGGTGGGGCTAATTTCGGTAGCACTGGCTTTGCTATCACCCATTGACGCCTTAGGGCAGCAGCTTTTTTTTATGCACATGGTGCAGCATTTGCTGCTGATCATGATTGCACCGCCGCTGCTGCTCATTGCCAACCCGATGCCATTTGTGTTGTGGGGGCTACCACGTGGGCTGCGCCTGAGCATAGGCGGCTTGTTTAGCCAGGCATTGCATCGGGAATCTGGCTTTCGGCAATGGCTGCGTAAGCTAACCCAACCGGGTATTGTGTGGATGGTGTGGGTGATCTCGCTCATTGGGTGGCATGATCCGGGCATGTATAATGCGGCGTTGCGGTATGAGTGGGTGCATAATGTTGAGCATCTCACCTTTTTTATTGCTAGCATGCTGCTGTGGTGGCACTTAACTGGCGCAGGGCCGCGGGTATACAAACAGTTTGGCTTGCTGGGCCGCATTGGGTTGGTAATTTCGGTGGTGCCACCCAATATGGTAACCGGCATTGTGCTGTCGTTTGCGGAGCAAGGTTATTACTCTTATTATGAAAATGTGCCTCGCCTGTGGGGCTTTGATGTGCTGATGGACCAGCAGCTTGGTGGCCTGATTATGTGGGTGCCGGGGAGTATGATGTATATTGTGGCGGCGTTGATTTTAATCGGCCGTTTTTTGAGCCAGGAAGATCGCAAGCCGCCGTTGCCGAAGTCAGAGTGGGCATCCGCAGGGGTAGCCAGTGCCCCTGGTTTGGAGCAATAGCAGGCACGTAAGGGGAAGGGTTGGGCCGATCATGAACTTGTTAAGAAAATTATTTAGCCGCCGCTGGTTGGGTGGCACGCTGTTGGTGCTGGTTGCTGTTGGGCTATTCGTGCGTTTAGGCATTTGGCAGCTCGATCGTTTGGAACAGCGTCGAGCTGAAAACGCGGCTTTGCAAGCTGTGCTTGATTTGCCGCCATTGGATTTGGCGGAACCGCTGCCAGATGGGCCAGAAGCATTGGAAAATCGGTTGGCAACGGTGAGTGGATGGTATGATTTTGCCAATGAGCGGGTGATTTTGCTACAACCGTGGCAAGGGCGACCGGGCGTGCAGTTAATAACACCGTTGATGATTGAGGGTGGGGATACGGCCGTTCTCATCAACAGAGGCTGGGTGCCACAAGCAGATTATGAGGCAGGGGCGTTAAATCAATATCGTTTTGAAACGGGCTTGGTGCAGGTTGATGGCTATCTGGCTTTAAGCCAGCCTGGCCGTAACGGAAGCAGCGAAGCGGCAGGCAGTGACCTGTACCGGGTGGATATTCCTGCCATCGAAGCCGCATTGCCGTATGAGGTGCTGCCCATATTTATGGTAGAGGCACCGGGCGAAGCAGTGGAGCTGGAGCCACCATTGCGAGCGGCGCGTGAAGTTGATTTATCGGAAGGGCCGCATTTAAGCTATGCGCTGCAATGGTTTATTTTTAGTGTGCTTACGGGTGGTCTGTATTTGGTTTTTGTGCGGCGTTCAGAGCGGGAACGGCCGCTTCGACCTCGCTCAGCGCAGGCGTCTCCTCCTCAAAATAAATCATGAATAAAAAAGATAGTGTGATGATGATGAGAAGATGGCCATGGTGCTTGTTGATTATGCTGGCCTTTTACCTGTTGCCGGTTAGCCAACTGTTGGCACATGGTGGTGGGGAGCTAAAAGTGGGCAGTGCACCCATTGGCAGCTATTTGGTTTCTGCCTGGGTGAACCCACCAACGGTGCAGGCTGGGCAAGTGATCCACGTGACGGTGGGTATTGCACGGGAAAGTACGGGCGAGCCGGTGTTGGACGCAACCGTAAATGTGCTGATTGTGAATAGAGCAGGGGATGTGGTCGCAACGGCCGTTGCGACCACCGAACAATCTGTTAATCGGCTGTTTTATGAAGCTGATTTAGAGCCAATGCCAACGGGCAATTACGAGATGCAGGTTGTGGTGAGTGGGCAAGCGGGTGAAGGGGATATTGCTTTCCCGCTGACGGTAACACCGCGCTCGATATTGCCCTGGGTGGGGGGCATTGCGGCTGGCTTGTTTGTGATTGGCTTGGTGGTGCTTGTCTGGCGGCGAGGGGATTCCAAGGCGGTTCCGCGCAGACGATCTGTAGATTAAGCGTCAATGAAGCATCAGCTATTTGAGTGACATTTTGGTGACAACCATTTATAATTCTTTGCAAGAAGAAGAAACGAAAAAACGCCGGGGATGTTTACATGCGCCTAAGACCACGATTACAAGAAGGATGGTCCACGCTCTTTTTACTGTGGGCCATGATCCTCATTTCAGCGATGGCAATTGCCCGCGCTGACCTCATTTTTGGCTTACACGTTATTCCGATGGTTGGCACTGCTGCTTTATTGGCGGGTACCCTGCTAGCCAAAAGCCAATTTTCTCCCAATCGTGCCCATCTGTTTTCATTGATATACGGTTTGTTTGTTGTGTTTGTCATGGTGGGCACGGTAGATACTTTTGCCGCCATGCCATGGCGTGACCGTATTCTGGATGCGGAAAATGGCATTATCATGCGCCAGGTTATTTGGCTGCAAAAGCTGATTGATGGTGGCACCAGTCGGGATGGGCTGATTTTTGTCTTCCAGACGTCAATGATTTATTGGATTTTGGGGTATACGGCCGCTTGGTACACATTCCGTAAGCCGCGTGTTTGGTGGGCCGTGGTTCCAACCGGGCTGGTTTTACTGAGCGTGGTCTACTACTATGCTGGGCCGCGCCCACTGCAAATGTATTTGGCACTTTACATGCTGCTGGCTCTGCTGTTTGTGGCGCGCACCTTCCTGGTGGAGCAAGAAAAAGGGTGGCGATCCAGCTCCGTGCGCTATGAAAAGCGCATCTGGTTTAATTTTATACGGGCAGGATTTGTTGCCGCACTGTTAGCGTTAATTTTTGCTTGGGGGCTACCGCCGCTATCTGCCAGTGCCACCGTCGGGGATGCGCTTAATGGGGCCAGAGGCCCGTGGCGTGAATTTCAGGACAACTGGACGCGGATGTTTTCAGCATTGCGCTCTTACGGCACGACGGTTAGCGACCCTTACCAGGATACATTGGTGTTGGGGGGGCCAAGGACGGTGGGCAATACGGCCGTCATGGACATCATCGTCCCCCAAGAGCTACCCTATGTTTACTGGCAGGCCAAAGTACACCATACCTATGAAGATGGGCAGTGGAAGAGCATCGATGAGCCCTATACGGAATATTTACCTGAAGATGGCGCAATTGATCTGCCGCTTACTGCTGATCGAGAGCTAATCACTCAGACCGTTATTACCTATCTGCCTAATTCCAGCTTCATTTATGGTGCCCCAGACATTGTGAATGTGGACCGGCCAATCAACGTATATGCCAGCCCAGACAACCGTGGTAAACAATTGGTAAGCCAGGTACGGGCCAAATACGTGTTGCAGCTTGGGGATGAATATGAAGTGATTTCCCGCCTCTCGCTAGCGGATGCCAGCAGCTTACGAAGTGCCACTACCAATTATCCAGAGTGGGTAACAGAAACTTATTTGCAACTGCCAGACAATCTCACACCAGAAACGTTGGATTTGGCAGAAGAGCTAACTGCACCGTTCGACAATCCCTTCGATAAAGCAATTTCCATCCGCGACTATTTGCGGGACAATATCGCTTACAACGACCAGATTCAGGCGACGCCGCAAGGGATAGACCCCGTGCATTACACGTTATTTGTCAGTCAGGAGGCGTACTGTACTTATTACGCTTCAGCGATGGCACTTATGCTTCGCTCACAGGGCGTGCCTTCCAGACTGGTTAGCGGGTACGCCCAAGGCAGCTTCGACGAGGAAACCAGCTCTTACCGGGTACAGGCTAGCAATGCCCATACCTGGGTAGAAGTTTACTTTCCAGCGTATGGCTGGATTCAGTTTGAGCCAACCGCTTCCATTCCCGCCTGGGATCGGCCAGAGCAGGTGGGTGGCAGTGGCGGCGGGGATGCTTTTAGCCAATTTACCGCGCAATCCTTCCTGGATCGGGAAGAACTGTTGCAGGAGCGTCTGGAGCCAGAAATTGACAACTCGGTAGATGAGGAGCTTTTGGCAGAGTTGCAGGGTGAGGATCAGCAGCCAGTTGTCGAGCCATCGTTCTGGGATACGTTCCCGGTGTGGCAAGCGGTGGGGGCAACAGTGGTGCTGCTGGTTGCTGTGGCACTCTCGCTATTTGCCAACGAGATGAACAAGCGGGTTGAAGGTGATGTAGATAAGAGCTTCAATCGCTTGCGCAACTGGTCTGCCTGGCTGGGATTATCTGCCCGGGAAACCAACACGCCTTATGAGCAAGCTGAGATTTTGGTAACGGCCGTTCCCGAAGGCAAAGAACCAATCCGCACGTTGACCAGACAGTTTGTCATCAAGCAGTTTAGTGCTGCCAAAGAGTTCGATCTGGGCTTTAATGCGCGCCTTCAATGGAAAAAACTGCGCCCCATCCTCATCCGGCAAACGTTGGCCAAGAAGCTGCAAAACTTCCGCAGCCGCTTCTCCCGCCAGCAAGATGCTTAAAAGAGATTGGAGACTGGAGATTAGAGATTAGATTGCTCGTAATCTCCAGTCTCTAATCTCCAGTCTCCCTTTCCCCTCCAACAATTTTCCCCTAAAATAACGGGCATGATCCAGTCTAAACTCAAACAAATATTCGGCTACGATAGCTTCCGGCCGTTGCAAGAAGAAATTATTCAAAATGTGCTGCGTAAGCAGGATTCACTGGTGGTGATGCCCACCGGTAGCGGCAAATCGCTTTGCTACCAGCTACCCGCACTGGAGTTCGCCGGCCTGACGGTGGTGGTGTCGCCGCTGATTTCGCTGATGGAAGACCAGGTGATGCAGCTACGGGCGTTGGGGGTAACGGCCGTCTTCCTCAACTCCACCCTAGATCATCACGGCTACGACTGGGTTGCCGACCAGCTGCTGGCTGGCTCCGCCAAGCTGCTCTACGCCGCGCCTGAAACGCTGGTGCAGCCGCAAACCCTGGACCTGCTGGCCAAATGCCAGGTAGATTGCCTAACCATTGATGAAGCCCACTGCATCTCCGAGTGGGGCCACGACTTTCGGCCAGAGTATCGCCAACTGGTGGCACTGCGCCGCCGCTTTCCCGATGCGGTTTGCCTGGCGGTTACGGCAACAGCCACCGAGCGGGTGCGGCAGGATATCAAAAGCAGTTTGGCTATTTCCGCTGCGCATCAGTTTGTCGCCAGCTTTAACCGCGAAAACCTAATGCTGTCCGTCGAGCCAAAAACGGACGGATTAGCCCAAACGATCCACTTTTTGCAGGCCCACCCCGATGAATCGGGCATTATTTATTGCAATACGCGCAAGCAGGTAGATTTTTTGGCAGGTGAACTGGCCCGACGCGGCTGGTCGGTGCTACCTTACCATGCCGGTCTGGACGACGCCACGCGCCGCCAAAACCAGCAGGACTTTATCCGTGATGACGTGCCAATTATGGTAGCGACCATCGCCTTTGGGATGGGTATCAACAAGCCCAATGTCCGCTTCATTTTGCATTATGATTTGCCTAAAAATCTGGAAAGCTACTACCAGCAAATTGGCCGGGCGGGGCGGGATGGCCTGCCGTCTGACTGCCTTTTGCTGTTTAGCTACTCAGATGTGCAGACGATCAACTACTTCATTAACCAGCAAGACCCCAGCCAGCAGCAGGGGGCGCGGGCACGGCTGGAAGCGATGCTGGGCTTTGTGGAGACGGCTATTTGTCGGAGACGGCCGTTGCTCAATTACTTCGGCGAGCCATACCACACAGAAAATTGCGAAACCTGCGACAATTGCACCGCCGAGGTGGGTGAACTGGTCGATTTAACCATCCCAGCACAAAAATTCCTCTCCTGCGTCAAGCGCACCGGGGAACTGTTTGGCATCAACCACATCATCGACGTGCTGCGTGGGTCGCGGAGCCAAAAGGTGTTGCAGCGTGGGCACGATAAGCTGTCTACCTACAGCATCGGCCTGGAGTTTAGCAAGAAGGAGTGGCAATATTTGGCACGGCAGTTTGTGCAGCAGGGGTTGATGACGCAGGACATGGAGTACGGCAGCCTCAAGTTAACACCGAAAGCCTATGCCGTTTTCAAGGGGGAACTGGTTCGCGGCACCCTGCCAGACAAGCCACGGGCGGCGCCTTCCGCCACCGATTTCGCCAATTACGATCAGAACTTGTTCCAGCAGCTACGCCAAAAGCGCAAAGCCCTTGCCGACGCGGCAGGCGTGCCGCCTTACGTCATCTTCTCGGACCGGACGCTGGTAGAGATGGCGACGTACTTTCCACAGTCGCGGGCCAGCTTTGGCGAGCTGTACGGCGTGGGCGAGGCGAAGCTAGCTAATTTTGCGGATGATTTTTTGCCGCTGGTTCAGGCGTACTGCGCGGAAAACGGCATCGAGGAAGTGCAGAAGTCGGCTCCGACCACAGTGTCTAAAAGCAGCCGCACGCCGGGTGGTCGGACGTATGAGGTGCTGAATTTGTATAACAACGGCCGTTCCCTCCCCGAACTGTGCCAACAGTACGACGTCAAGCGCAGCACCATTGTGGGCCATCTGTGGAAAGCTATCCAGGCAGGCGAAACGCTGCGGGAAAGCAACTTGCTAGCGCACTCAAAACTCACGCCAGCCCAACAGCAGCAAGCCCTCGCCGCCTTCGCCCAACACGGCACAGAGTATCTGCGCCCCGTCTACGTCGCCCTTAACGAAACAGTTGATTACGAAGAACTCCACCTCCTGCGTCTCCATTTTGTTAGCCAGCTATCGAAATAAGGTTGAATTATTTGTCCCCAACAAACATTGACATTGCGAAGTCAAACATGCTTGTAACTACCATCATCAAAATTGAGACCCAGGTAGTATGAAATAGTGCTATCTGTAAATCTCCCCACGGTGAACCGGTTATGCTAGTTGTAGTTTCGGTCGCAGTTAAAGCGCGAGAAAACAAAAAAACGATCGGAAAAAGAATGATAAATAGAAATGAAAAATCTCTCTGGAAATTTTTCCACTTTATCTTATGCTTTTCGTAGTTAGACGAGTGTGAATTCGACAATTCTAGGATGGCGAAAAAATTAAAAATAGAATTGTCGCCTTTCTCATTACCAAATTTTTCTTTCCATCTTCTGCGAACCCAAGCATTAATTAAACCCAAGCTATAAATAATTGCTACAAGCACCCACGCCAGAAACTCCCGATTATTGACATAAAAATTAGATTGGGTCGGGGGGGATTGAATTGCTCCGAAGAAAAGAGCCAATGAAATAATATCAGCTGCAAGACCAATAAATATGATGATAGCATTTATATATTTTTGAATATGTATTGACTTCAAATACGCGATAAATCTTTTTAGTATGCTCATTGTTATTTGCTCAGTTTTGCGAAAACCAAAGCAATTGTTGCAATATTCAACATTAAGTGCAACTTGAAGTGAATGTAATTGTTATGCTGAGGTTCTCCGAAGCATCCCGACCATCTTGCAGTTATAAAAACTTGGCAAAGGGCAGGCTCTCCCCTGGCAAAGTTGAGCGGGATTCTTCGCTGCGCTCAGAATGACGGCTGATGTTTTATTGCTCACCAGTTACTGATGCCATGTAAAGTTGTAGGGCGCGGGGGGTGGTGTGCCAGATACGGCCGTATTTTATCGCTTCCAACTTACCCGTGCGAGCCAACAGGCTGAGGTACTCCTGACTGTAAGACACTAGCTCGGCCGCTTCGCGCAGAGGAATCCATTCATCCTCCGGCGGGAGCGGGGTGGTTTGCGGGGTGCTAGCTTCCAGGTACAGCGTCAGGCTGCGCTCCACGGCACGAGCCACAAAATTCACCAGTGGCTCTGGTTTGCCCCGATCGGCCTGAGCCAGGACGCGGTAATATTGCTGCCGGTTGATGCGGGCGATAATGGCGGGGGGATAGCCAGCCCGCATTAAGATTAAATTCATGATGAGGCGAGCGGTACGGCCGTTGCCATCAATAAACGGATGAATCGCCACCAATTTGTGATGTGCCAGGGCCGCCAATTCTACAGTATCCAAAACATTTTCTTGTTTACCCAACCAATCTGCCCAATCTGTCATTAATGCCGGAATTTCCCAACCGGGCGGCGGTTCGTGCGCCGCCCCAACGATGCGAACCTGTATGGTGCGGTACTGCCCCGCGTTGTCGTCATCAATTTTGGCCAGCACCAGCGCATGAATCTGACGCACGTGGAATGCCGAAATGGGTTCTTTTTGCGCCACGAGCGATTTAACTAGCTCAATTGCCTCCTGATGGTTGACCACTTCAAAATGTTCGCGCAAGGTTTTGCCGCCAATGGTGATCCCCTGCTCCAAAATGAGCTGCGTCTCGCGCAGGGTAAGCGTGCTGCCCTCGATGGCGTTGGAGTTGTAAATCCACTCAATCGTTAGCTGCTCATCGAGGCGGCGCAGAGCAGCTTGCGGCAACGGCCGTAATTCGTCTAGCTCTTGTTTCTTTTGCAGAATGCGTTTTTGCAGTCGCGGATCCATCAAAAACTCCATATTGGTATCGGATAGCCTAAATTATAGCATATCCGATACCAATATGGAACTTGCACCTTCGGTGAATTTGGTGACGAGGCTGGGGGGCGTACGGCCACTTCGACTTTGCTCAGTGCTAGCGTATTCCCCCACAAAAACTTCATTCAACTTCTCAAGCACCTTAAACACCGCCTCATCCTCTACCAAAACCTGCAAAAACCCACTGCCACCTAACCGCGCCCCGATGCAGCTAGGCGTGGCCCAGGCGGTCGCTGCCAGCGAGTCGAGAGCGGGGGTGCTGGCTTCGTAACTGTCGCGGAGGCTGAGGTGGGATTGGCGCAGCAGGCGGCCTAGCGCGGGCAGATCGCCATCTTGCAGTGCGGTGGCGGCAGCCTTCACGCGGGCACATTCGCTCACAACGTGGCTGGCGCGGCGGCGCAGCGGCTCTGGCAGGTGGTGGCCAAGCAGTTCCAGCTCGTCTGGCGACACGTCGCGGAGGGTTTTGATGTGGGGGAGATATTGGCGGAGAACGGCCGTTGCTTCCGCACATTCTCGCGCCCGTTCCCGTAAAATCGCGGCTTGCCCCCGCTCGCCCGAATCTACCAAAATGAGAGAGATATTTGCTGGCAAGGGGAGTGATTCATGGGTGAACGTACGGCCGTTTACCAAAAGCAGCTCGTTGGCCCGGCTGGCGGCACACACAAACGGCGTCATCAGCCCCGCCTGGACGCCAACGTATTCCTTTTCCGTCTTTTGCGCCAAGTGCGCCCGGCTGAGTGGGTCCAGTTCGAACCCGGCCACTGCTTCCCAGGCGTGGATAAAGGCGAGCGTTACGGCAGTTGACGAACCCAGCCCCACACCCTGCGGCAAATCGCTCACCAGCACCACATCTAACCCCACCAGTTGCTGTCCAGCATTTTGCAGCGCCCACGCTGCTCCCATCGGGTAATTGATCCAGTTTCCTCCCACGCTGGAAGCAAACAGTTCGAGGTGGGGGAGTTGGAAAGCGGCCGTTTCCCCCAAATTAAGTACCCGCACCGTTACTCGATTGTCTGTAGTGGGCGCAGCGGCCAGCCAAACGGCCGGTTCGATGGCCCCCGCCAGTGTCCACCCCTCGCTTGGCTCCAGTTCACCGCCTAGCAGTTGCACCACCCCCGACGCACGTACAACCACGGCAGGGTCTCGCCCGACCAGCTCCCGAAAAATATGCTGCACTTGTGCTTGTTTGGACAATTGAGTTATTGACATAATATTTTATCAACAGATTTCGCAGATTCACCAGATTTTTTCAATCTTTTCAATCTGCGAAATCTGTTGAGTGCTTCTTGATAACCCCAATCCCTGGGCGGTCTGGCAAATGGAGACGGCCGTTTGCGTCAATTTGCACGCCGCTGAACGGGTCATTGGCAATGAGCAGCGGCGCGTCCAAATCCAGCCATTCAGCGAGGCCCGCCAGGTGCGCCATCGCCGTGATGCCGATTGACGATTCCATCATGCAGCCCAGCATGAGCCGCAGCTCCAGCTCCTGCGCCCGATCCACGACGCGCAGCGCAGCGGCCAGTCCGCCCAGCTTCATCAGCTTCAGGTTGATGCCCTGCACGCCGACGGCGGCCAACTGTTCAACATTTGCCAATGTTTGCACCGATTCGTCGGCCACGACGGGCACATTCACAGCGGCCTGTACCTGCCCCATTGCTTCAATTTCATCTTTCGGCACGGGCTGCTCGATGAAGGCCAAATCATAGGGCAGGATAGCCTGGGCCAGGGCGACGGCTTCATCTGGCTGCCAGCCGCCGTTGGCGTCCACGCACAAAATCGCATCCGGGCGGGCTTGGCGAACGGCCGCTACTCGTGCCACATCCCCTTCTGCCCCCAGTTTTAGCTTGATGATGGGATAGTTGGGCACGGCCGTTGCCTGCCGGGCCATCTCTTCCGGGGTGTCGATGCTGAGGGTGAAGGCTGTGGTGAGCGGTTTCGGTTTTGGCAAATTGAGCAGTTGGTACAGCGGCATGCCCCGCAAACGGCCGATTCTGTCATGCAACGCCAAATCTAGAGCGCAGCGGGCAGGGGCTGGCCCATCGTCGCCAATCCAGGCGGGAATGTCTGTCGGGTCGTCCGGGAATGACTTGATGCGCTGGGCGATGGTTTGCCAGAAGGCGATCATCGCCTCGTCGCTGATGCCGTAGTAAGGCGGAATCGCCGCCTCGCCCCAGCCCGCGTCATCGGCCAGGCGCAGCCAAAACGCGCGGCGCGTGGTGCTGACGCCGTAGGAAATGCGGAACGGGTTGCGCAGCTTGAGGGTCATCACTTGCCAGCTAAGGCGTAGTGTTTGTAGGGACATGTTTGTTGGTTCCTGTTTTGAATTGGACGCTAACGAGCGTGGATGAACGCGGAAAAGTTCAGGCTAAAATCCGCGCTTGTCTGCGCTCGACCGCATGCTATTTTACTGCACGGTGCTGTCGAGGAGGAGGCCGAGTTGGGCGGCGGCTTCACGCAGCTTTTCCCAGTTTTCCAGCCGTACGGTGGCCGCCAGGTCGCCCAGGCTTTCATCGATGAACGGCCGCGTTTTGGGATTGGTGCGCAGCGTTTCCAGGATGCCTGCTTCGCGCACGCGCAGGATAACGGCCGTTTCCAACTTTCCTTCCACCCCACGCTCCCGCCACCGCTCGATGCCTCGTTTGGTGGCTGCGGGTAACGGCCGTTCGCTGGCTTCCTGCAAAAAAGTCAAAATTCGGTCTGGCTCGATCCCTTCGGCGCGGGCCTGCTTGAGGGAGGCAGGGGTGATTTGGTAAGCGTACGGCTTGCCCAGCGCAACCGGCTGCGGTTCGCTGATGCGGGCCACCTGAAAGCGATGGTGGCGGCTGGCGTTGTGTGCCACCAAAATGGTAGCATCTGGCTGCACGATAATGGGCGTGGTGATTTCCTTTGTGGCGGGCGGGGCATTGGCCAGCCATTCCAGCGCGCGGTCGGTGAGGCGGAAGAGGGTTTGAGGGCCGAGGACGGCCGTTTCCGCCAATCCCAACCAAAACAGCGGCCCCTGCACCAAAAAAGCCAGCAGACGGCCCTCCACCAAATCCCAATTTTCGATGCCCGTCAGGTAGCTTTCTTGCGCTTCGTCGCGGACGTACCAGGTGTCGTAGTTGCCGTCTGGCCGCTGGAAGTCGGGGTCGGTTTGCTTAATTTGGCTGATGAGGTCGCCCAACCGGTACCAGTCGGGGGTTTGGGGCAGGGCGTCCAGCAGGGCGGTGCGGGCCAGGATGGGATCGTTGCGCCACTGGTCCCCTTCGCAGCTGAGGCCGGGTGTGTGGCACAAATCGTTCCAGCCGCTGCTGCTCCAGGCGTCCATCAGGTCGCGCAGCTGCGCTTCGCGGGATTTGGTGAGCCAGGATACGGCCGTACGCGTAGGCCGAATGCCACCATTCACCTCGCGCAGCATCCCCATCTCGCGGGCCAGGTTCAGTAGCAGGGAGCGGCGGTCGGCATCGGGGTTGAGCAGCAGCTGTTTGAGCAGGTCGAGTGCTTCGCGGCGTAGGCTGGTGCGCTGGGCCAGGGCCAGCAAGGTGGTGAGGTCATCCACGGCACTGCTGTTGGCGGGGGTGTACCGGTTTGGTTCTGGGACGGGCTTGAGGTTGGCAACGGCCGTTGGCTCTGGTTGGATTTGCTTGGATGGGCTGGCTGATTTGGCTTTGCTTTCTTTGGTTGGCTTGGCTGGAGCAGCAACCTTTTCTTTCACAACTTTTGGCTTTTCCGGCTGGGGCAGCCTGGCAAAAAGCTCATCGGGCAGGTAGTAGAACTCGATCATGCCTTCGGCCGTTTCGTCGAAGCCGCGATAGACGTAGCCGCGATACCAGAGGGATTCCACGGGGCTGATCGGATCAAACCACGGCTCTTCCCGCTCCAACGCACCTGGCCCCATGAGGCGCACCTCCCCATGAATGCGTTCAAAGGTGGCGACGGGAGAACGGCCGTTCCCCTGCACCAACGTTTGCACAGCGGCCGCTTCTTCTGGCCCCAGGCACATCATTTCCTGGGCAAAATCAAGCTGGGCTAATCCCTCCGCCAATGCTGTCACGCAGGCAGCTTTGTCCTCGCCCGTTAAATCCAGGTCATACCACTCCCCCATCACCCGCAGGACGATGAGCTCATGTTCCTGTAACGCTTTCTGCAAAGGTCGCATAAATTCTCCAAAAAATGGAGATTAGAGATGAGATTGCCTTCAAAATCTCCAATCTCTAATCTCTAATCTCCCCATTTACAATCACCTCAATCGCGGCGGGCAGGCTGGTGACGGTGACTTCGCGCACATTGTCTTGCGGGTAGGCAAACATTTCGCCATCGGTGTGAATAGGCATGGGGCGGTCTGAGCGCACCCGGATTTGCTTGCTTTGGCGCATCGTCACCAGCTTTGAATGCACATGGCTGCCGTTGAACACTTTGAGCAGTAGGCTAATCATGCTGAGGCGGCCCATCTTGTTAGCGGTGAGGGTGTCCACCAAATCGTCATGCTGCTTGGCGTCTGGCGTGAGCAAAAAGCCGCCGCCGCCGCGTGGCCCCACGCCAAAAGAGATCATCATGATGGTTTGCTCAACTTCCTCATCGTCAAAATAAGCGGTCACTTTAGGCATTTGGGAGTAGGTGGCGATGGTGCGCAAGACGGCCGTTAAATACATCAAGAAGCCGTGGATGCGGGTAATGTTTTCCGTAGCAATCACCACCACGGCATCAAAGCCGATGCCCACGTTGTTGTCTACAATTCGGAAACGGCCGTGATCATCCTCGATGCGGGCCAGATCAATGGTTTTGGGCGCGCCGGTGAACAGTTGGTGGACGGCCGTTTCTACATCCGTCGGTATCTTTAAGCTCCAGGCCAAATCATTGCCAGAGCCAATGGGAATGATGCCCAGTTTGGCAATTGCCTTGCTCCCGCGCATCAGGCCGTTCACTACATCGCTAATGGTGCCATCGCCGCCTGCCGCCACGACCAAGTCGTAGCCGTCATCGGCGGCTTGCCGCGCCAGCTCAACGGCATGGCCAGGGCGATCTGTCTGCACCAAATCAACGCCGCCGTACTGCTGTGCCACCTGCTGGATGACCGTGGCCTGTGTGGCCCCGCGCCCCCGGTCTGCCCACGGATTTAAGATGACTTGTACGCGCATGTTGCCTCTCCAAAGTTCCAGAAATTTTCAGTCAGTGGAAGAGAATTATACGGTACGGCCGTTTCTGAACCAACGTCAACCATTATCTTTAGTCAGATCGAAATATTTTCTCTGTATCCTTACCGTGGGCGGTGAGCAACGCACAAATTATGACCCAATCCCTCATCGTAGTTATTTTATGATTCGTCGTTTTTTAGCTCTAAATGGCCTTGCTTCGATTGCTGTTGCCTTTCACCATGCGGCAGCCTATGGTTTTTTGGCACTGTTTAATTGGACCAATGCGTATCGGGATGTACTGGTTCCCAACTACGACATGATTGGTTCGCCTGCGTACTACTATTTGCTGGGCGTGCGGTTGCTTATTGGCAGTTATGCGATTCCCGCATTTCTTATCGTTTCTGGGTTTTATGCGGCGTTTGCTTCGGATGGAGACGGCCGTATGGCCTGGCAAGCAATCTGGAACCGCTCTAAAAAATTCATCCCCCCCTTTTTCATCTGGACACTTATCTTTTTTGGCATGCAGCGCACCTTGCCACGCAATCTCAATGACATTTTGCGCGCTTACTACTATATTCCGCTCATCATTCAGCTTTACCTGCTCTCGCCCTGGTTGGGGCCGTTAGCTAAGAAGCATTGGCGCGCTTTTTTGCTAATCACATTTATCATTCAATTTGTAGCGGAGGGAGCCAGCTACTTGCGACTTCTGGGGGTTGAAGCAGGCTGGGTGCAGCTGACTATCACCCTCACGCCAATCTGGTTTTTCCCTTCGCGTATCTTCTTTTTCGCTATTGGGCTGGTGTTGGGCTTTCATCGGAAGCTGTTTGGCGATTGGCTGAAACAGCGGCGATACGTCTTGCTGGTCGCGCTCATCTTGTTTGCCGCGCTTAGCTTTGTGGAATATTTGTGGGTAGATCAGTTTATTGGCGAACGGTGGCTTGGGCCTAGCTTTGTAGGTATTTTCCGTACAGCATATGCGATTTTGTTCTGTTTTGTGGTGCTAGCCTTTGATAAGGTGAAGCTGCCGTTTGAGAAAACGTTGGGGCAGTTTGGTACAGTCTCTTTGGGCATTTACCTGGCGAATACCCCGGCTATATATCTCACCTCTTCCCTCATTTACCAGCGCGTTCCTTCGGTGTTGGGGCAGCAAGCAGTGTATCAACCTGTTCTGACGGCCGCAGGCTTATTTTTGCCGTTTCTGCTCATCAAACTGTTTGAAAAACCGATGCTAAAACGGTACGCGCCACTGCTGTTTGGCTAGGCAACGGCCGTCGCCTGCGGCGGCAATTACAGACTGATTTTCAGCGGTACGGCCGTCATAGTACCAAGACCCTAGCAGCCCTCTCATAGCTTTACACCCTCAAACAAACGTGCTATACTCCGACCGATAACTTTATGTTACGTCAAGTTGATTTTGGCTAAAAACATCTCAGGCAACAGCAGTGAATTTTAACAGTTTTTAGCTCCAGGCTGGCTTACACAATCCGTATGTTGTAGCCATAAATTTTATTATTGGAAGTAAGCAAACCACGGCCGTGACGCCATGACGCATTCACCCAATCGCGATCCGCTTCTAGACCAAATTGCAGCTGCTCTCAAGCAGCGAGGGCTTGGCACTGCTGCGCTGGCCCTGCTGGAAGTAGGGCAGCCTTTGGCCTTCATCGGCGGGCAGCTCTTATGGTTGGCGCAACCAGCCCTGGCTTTGCTGTGGCCAAAGGTGCAGGTGCGTCACTTGGCCCAATTGATGGAAGACCCGACGGCCGTTCCCCAATTAATGAATGCGCTGACACCAGATGAGGCGATGAGATGACCCCCATTATTGTCCTGGCTGTTATCCTCGTATTGGGGCTTTTACTCTTCCTGCTCACGCGCAGCGTACGGGCGGGACGCACGACTGCCTTGCGGCCGCTCATTAGCTACCAGGGGCTTACCGGGCAAATTGGCCGAGCCATCGAGTCTGGGCGGCAGCTACACCTAACAATGGGGCAAGGTAGCTTGGTCGGGCGTACGAACCCAACGAGCGTTAGCGCAACGGCCGTTCTGAACAATCTGGCTAAAGATGGCTGTGCCAACGGCACGCCGCCGCTCATAACGGTGGGCGATGGTACGCTGTTGCCGCTGGCGCAAGGTAGTTTGCAAAATGCGCTGGCTCTGGCCCGCCGTTCTGGTGATTTTGACCTTTCGCTGACCCAGTTTGTAGCCCACAACACCGACCCATTTGCCTATGGCGGTGGCGTTGCCACCCTGTTGCAGCAGCAGCGCGTAGCCAGCAACATCATGGTAGGGCGGTTTGGTCCAGAGTTGGCCATCATTGCCGAGGCAGCCAATCGCCAAAATATTGATCAGGTTATCGGCACGGATGATCCAACCGCTTTGGCGGTGGCGACTGCGGCAACGGAAGATGTGTTGATTGGTGAAGAACTGTTTGCCACCAGTGCCTACCTGGAAGGCAAGCCCAGCCAGATTGCCAGCCTGCAATTGCAGGATATTTTACGTTGGATTGTGGTTCTCTTTATTTTGGGAACGGCCGTTTACCAGTTGATCTAGACGATTACGATTAGATGAAACTCAAGCAAAGCATCGCCGTATTTATTGCCGTATTTTTTGGATTAACGACGCTCATCGCCTTGCTGTTTAACGTGAGTGGTCTGAGTTCCATCATTTTAGGTTGGGCATCTTTTTTGGCGGCGATAGCCCTGATTTTGGGTGTGTTTAATTTGCTGATGGTACATTTGAATCGCCTCTTCAAGGAGCAAAATGTGTACAGTGGCGTGTTGGTGCTGGGCATGTTGCTACTGTTTGGCGCGGCTGTGCTAGATGGCTTGAGCGGTAGCCAAAACGTTTCCCTGTTATTTGACTGGGTGCAGGCACCGTTGGAAGCTGCCCTGGCCTCACTGCTGGCCGTTTTTTTGTTGTTGGCTGGTGTGCAACTGCTCAAGCGGCAGCAGACGCGCTGGGCTTTTTTATTTGGCCTGACGGCGACGGTCATGCTGCTGGCGCAGGCACTCCTCGCTAGCCGTCTATTGCCTACAACGCTGCGTCAGCCGGTGAACCAGGTGTATGAATTTGTGCAAAATGTCATGGTCACTTCGGGCATTCGCGGTTTGCTCATTGGGGTGGCATTGGGAACGCTGCTGTTGAGTTTACGTTTGTTAATGGGTGTGGAACGGCCGTATAACAATGAGTAAAGAGATTCAATGTAAAGAATGTGGGTATCAAAATCCACACAGCAGTAAATTTTGCAACAATTGTGGTGCAAAACTGCCGCTCAGCACGCATATCATCTGCCCCAACTGCGAAACGCCCAACACCCGTGACCGCGTCTTTTGTGATACCTGTGGCACCAGGCTAATTCCTGAAACCAGCCGACTACCTGCCGAGGAACCAGACGCCAGCCCGCCCCCAACAAATCAACCATTCTCTTTGCCTGCACGCCGCCCTGGCGATACGGGTGAGCTAGACCCGATGGCCGTGCCCGACTGGCTGCGCACCGGAGACACTGGTTCCGTAGGGCCAGGAGCAGACGAGACGGCGAGTGATCCGCCTGAAAAGAAAGGTAAAGGAACCAGTGATTTGCCTGAATGGTTGGTTCACGACAGCGACCCAGACCCAATCATTGACGCTCCCACCACCATTTCGACGGAGTTTTACCAGGATTTGGTGGATAAGGCGGAAGATGTGCCGCAGCCGGACGATCTGTTTTCTGATGAAGAGGATGCCAATTTGCCAGATTGGCTGTCTGATGCCACCGAGCCAGTAGAAGAATCGGACGTTCGCTCTGGCCTGACGGATTGGCTGAGTGACCTAAGTGATGACAGTGGAGCTGAGGAAACGGCCGTTGCCTCAGATGAAACCGAAGATGTGAGCAGCGGGCTAACCGACTGGCTCGAAGAGCTAGACGATCTGAGTAATACGGCCGACGATCATCAAGACGTGAATGCCGCCGCTCTGGAAGAAATGCTCGACAATGCTGCGGATGAGTCCCCTGACCCCTCAGATTGGTTGCAGGAGCTAGGCCCAGCCCAAACGGACGTGTTCCCAGAACAGGTCGTAGATGAACTACAGCAAGAAGGTGATGAGTTGCCGGGGTGGATGGATGAACTTGGTCCTCTGCAAACCAATTTGCTAGACCCTAGTCAACTTGCCGAACTTACCGGGCCACTCACCGGCATGGCTGATGATGAGCTGATTGATGATGAAGAAGCTGGGGCTGATGTTACCTTTACAGACCTGTTTGAAACGGCCGGCGACGAGATAGAGAGCTTGCCAGATTGGTTGGATACAGCGGTGGAAGAAGGCGAAACATTCTTGTCAGAACCAGCTGCTCAGCTAGATGAGGATGCGGTGCCAGAGATTGTGTCCGAGGCTGACAGCGACTGGCTAACTGCTGACCAGATTGTGGCGGAGACCGATCTGGATTGGCTGGAAGAAACGGGCAATTTAGAAAAGTTGGCCGAGACAGGCTCTCTGGACGAGGCTGAGCCGCCGTCTCTTGATGCTGATGAGTCGGTCGCCGAGGAATTGGTTGAGGAAGCTATTGGGTTCGATGCAGATTTAGATTTGTCTGGCGACTTAGAGGCACCAGACGGTGAAGACGATTTGGATTGGCTTACAGACATGGAAGCCATCCAGACTGGTGAACTTGTTATAGAGCCAGAACCGGAACCCGAACCAGAGCCAGCTTCTGAGGAAACGGCCGTTCCCACCACACCATCGTTGCCTGACGAAGAACCTGAGCCGGAACCCGACGTTGAGGAAGAGAGCTGGAGTAGCGAAACGTTTTTGGCTGAAACGGTCGTTGGCGACGATTTACCAGATTGGCTAGATCAGCTAGACGACACAGGTCAGACATCCCCGCCAGCCGCGCCGGATGAGGAAAACGAAGCACTGCCAGACTGGATTGCTAGTATGCGGCCCAGCCAAGGCATTATTGGCAGTGAGCTACCCGGTGTCCTTTCTGAGATGGATTTACGCGACACGTTAGAAGGCATCCCGGAAGAGTTGGCGGGTGCGCAACTGCCCGACTGGCTACAAGACACCCCGCTAGACGGGCCATCGGCCACTCCGGCAATTGAAAAAGAGCCAGAAGCGTTAGACATTCCTGATTGGCTTCAGCCGCAGGCAGATAAGGAAGCACCAACCGAGGCCGCTCCCAGCAGCAGCGAGCCAGAACCTATTGAAGCGGGCAGCAGCCGCAGCGAATGGCGATCATTGCTGGATGAACTGCCGCCATTAACACCGCTCGCTGAATCGCTGCCCAAGGCCGATATTCCAGAGTGGGTACAGCAACTAAAGCCATCGGAGCTGACTGGGGAACAGCCCCGAGAGCCGGAAGGCCCAGAAGAGACAACTGGCCCGCTGAAGGGCATGCAGGGCGTTGTGGGTATTGAACCAGCTATCGCCCGGCCACGGGTGGCAACGCTGCCCACGCCGTACGTCACCACCCCGGAACAGCAGCAGCAGGTGGCATTGCTCCAGCAGCTAACCCATGAAATGCCAGAGCGTGTCACGACACTTTCCGCCAAGCCAGCTTACGATACGGCCGCATGGCTACGGCTCTCGCTGGCCCTGTTACTCATTTTGGCCCTGTTGGCAGGGTTGTTGGGGCCAAGTTTGGTGGCTACCAATGGCGACATTCCGGCAAACGTGCAAGCGATCGATACGGCCGTTGCCGCCGCTGCGGGTCAGCCCGTGTTGCTCGCCGTTGAGTACACGCCTGCTATGGCCGGGGAGCTATCGCCTCAGGCAGAGATGTTGCTCACACAATTAGCCGCCAACAACAGCCCTGTAGTCATTACCAGCCAATACGCCGCAGGAACGGCCGTTGCCAACAGCCTCACTACCGATATCCCAACCCAGCTCATCGGTTACCTGCCCGGCGAAGGAATCGGGTTGCGGCAGTTGGGCGATTGCCTGGGTGGGCGAAATGAGTGTGATCAGCTAAACGGCCGTGTTTTGGCTGAAGATTTGCAGGCCAGCCTCGACCAAATTGGGCTGGTCATTTTGCTCACCGGCGACCGCGACAACCTGGTGAATTGGGTAGAGCAAGTTGGCACTGTGGCCACAGATGTGCCGCTGGTCGCGGGGGTTACGCAATCGCTTGCGCCCGTTGCCAACAGTTATGCCGCCACAGGGCAGCTTGCTGGGCTGCTGCGCGGTATGCCCGATTTGGCCGCATATGAACAGCTTGCGAACGTGCCAGATGGCAACGCCCAAACCCAGCTAAATGCCCAAATCTATGGCCAATTACTGGCCGGTGGGCTGTTGCTCATAGGCTTACTGGCGTATGGTGCCACGGGGCTGATGCGCGGTCGCCGCCAAAAAAATAAGTAAAAATGATTGAATTTGCAGGACTCATCATAGGTATTTTGCTGACGCTATTTATTTACAGCTACCTCATTGGCGATAATCCACTATATCGGATTTCCGTCCATTTGCTGGTGGGCGTGAGTGCCGCCTATGCAGTGGTGGTTGTCATTCAACAGGTCTTGTTACCAATTTGGCGGCAAGTTCAGGCCAATCCGGCTAGCACCGACTCTGTCATCTGGTTGATTCCCATTTTGTTTTTATTGATGCTGCTGGCGCGCCGCTTGCCCAGCGTAAGCTGGTTGGGGAATACAACCTTGGCCTTGCTGGTGGGCGTTGGGGCCGCAGTCGCTTTGATTGGCAGCCTGACGGGAACGCTATGGCCCCAAATTGTAAACGTGCAGCCTGCGAGTCCGCTGCAAGGCCTCGTTGTGGCCATCTTGACTATTTGCACCTTGCTAGCTTTTCAATTTACGATGTTGCGGCCCCGCAGCAGCGGTAGTTGGCAGCCTGCCATGTGGCAGCGAAGCATATCGGCCGTTGGACGCATTGTTGTTACCGTGACGTTTGGGGCTTTGTTTGCCACCTTGCTTAGCACAGGGCTTATTTTATTGGCAGAACGACTTAACTATTTCATTACAGAACTGGTACAGCGATTCTAATGACGACTGATGCCCCGCAGGTAGAAAGATATGAATCCTTTTTAGTGGCCGATTGTGGCAGCACCCACACGACCGTGGTGCTTTTCGATATGGTCGCTGGTGCCTACCGACTGATTGCCCGAACGGCCGTACCCACCACCGTCAATGCTCCCTGGTTCGATGTGGCTCAGGGAGTGCAGCAGGCTATCAGCCGCATCACGGAAATTACTGGGCGCAAGTTACTCAACGAACAAGGTCGACTGGTTAGACCCGTCCGCACCGATGGCTCCGGAGTAGATCATTTTGCGGCCGTAGCCAGTGCCGCCCAACCGCTTAACGTGCTGTTGGTTGGCCTGTTTGATGAAGTGAGCATCACCTCGGCACGCAAAGCACTGCGTTCAGTTTATCACCATGAAAAAGACCGCCTCACCCTCTCCGACCAGCGACCGCCACATGAGCAGGTTGGTGCAGTGGTGCAATCACAACCTGATCTCATATTTATTGCTGGTGGCACCGATGGCGGGGCAGAAGATCGGCTGCTTCAGGTTGTGGAGTCAGTTGGGCTAGGCGTCAGTGTGATGAGCGACGGTCAGGAGCCACAGATTATTTTTGCGGGCAATATCAAGCTGCGTGAGCGTGTGCAGACCATGTTGAGCGAATATGCCAATGTGCAGGTCGCCAATAATTTACGCCCCACCTTAGAAACTGAAAACCTGAATGATGCCACCCGGCTTATTACAGAGCTGTATGAAGATTTAAAGATTAATGCCCTACCTGGCGTGCAAGAGCTGAAAGATTGGAGTAGCTATCCCATCTTGCCCACGGCCCAGGCGTTTGGCGGCGTTTGCCACTATTTGGCGGCGTTGCAAAAACAAACTGTCTTCGGTGTTGATCTGGGCAGCGATAGCGTTTCATTGATTTTGGCGACGCCAGAACAGGCGCAAGTTTCAATTCATTCCGATATAGGTATGGGGCATTCGGTAGCAACCTTGTTGGATAAGATAGCAGTTGATGATGTGCGCCAATGGGTGCCTGTGGAGGTCTCAACGGCAGAAACGGCCGATTTTATCTTCAATAAATCGCTTCACCCCTTTGCTATCTCTACTGACGAAAAGATGTTGCAGTTAGAACAGGCGGTGGCCCGCACCCTCATTCGCTGTGCCGCTGCCGAGGCTGGGCGAGATGGTCGCTGGCCGCAGGTTGGCGAGCAGCATACGCCGCCACCGTTTGGCTTGCTGCTGGCACGCGGCAGCACCTTAGCCAATGCACCACGCCCCGGCCAAATTATGCTCATGCTTTTAGACGCCCTGCAACCAACTGGCATTTTTGCGATGGCGTTGGATCGGTATGGCGTACTGCCTGCGCTGGGGGCGTTGGCTGCTCAACAACCGTTGGCTGTCATTCAAACGTTGGAAGCAGGCGTGCTGTCTGATCTGGGTTGGGTGATTGCCCCAACTGGCAAGGGGCAGCTAGGACGCAAAGCGTTAGACGTCTTCATTGAATCTGACGAGATTCGGTTTGAAGGGGAAATAGAGTTTGGCAAGATTGAAATTTTCCCAATCGCTCCAGGCAAAAGTGCCAAGGTGACGGTAAAGCCGGCCAGCCGGTTTGATATTGGCTTTGGCCCCGGCCAAGGGAAAACAATGACGCTGACTGGTGGCCTAGCTGGTGGTTTGGTGATTGATGCCCGCGGACGGCCGTTTACCTTGCCACGTGATGAAGCCGACCGACGCAGCTTGATGCGTAAATGGCTGTGGGATATGGGGGGCTAGGCGATGAAAGAGTTTTACCGGGCCACCGTCATCCAGGCCCAAACCAAGATTCGGCGCGAGCGTGTGCTGCCCAAGGGGGGTGAAATTGTGGTGCGGGTTGGCCAAGAGGTAAGCCCCATCCAGGTGGTGGCACGCACAACAATGGCCTCGGACTTTGCCATTCTTGCCGCCTCAGAAAAGTTAGGCGTTGAACCGGACACATTGAGCGACCATTTGCATGTAGAAAAAGGTGCTCCGGTAGAAGCTGGTGCTGTGTTAGCTTCTCGGCGGCGATTGCTGAGGGAGCGACAGGTCGTATCCCCTGTGGACGGGGTGCTTTTTGATGTGGTCAACGGCCGTATCGCTATTCAACCAACATCTGACTGGCTGGAGCTGCGGGCGTTGGTGGCCGGGCGTGTGGTGAGCTACGTGGGCAACCGGGGCGTAATGCTAGAAACTAGCGGCAGCTTGATTCAAGCTGCCTGGGGATCTGGGCAAGAAGGTGTCGGGCGGCTCAAGGTGGTGGGAAGCGCGCCCAACCTGGTGCTGACGCCTGAACATCTGGGTGGCGATGTGACCGGACAAGTCGTGACGATTGGCTGCCTGAATGATGTGGAGCTATTTCACCGGGCAGAGGATTTGGGTGTGCGCGGCCTGATTGTGGGTAGCACCACGGCTGAAATTTGCCGTGCCAGCCAACAGTCTCCGCTGCCGCTTATTGTAACCGATGGTGTGGGCGGCAGTGGCATGGCCGAACCGATTTTCCAGCTATTGCAGCAGGCAGACGGCCGTTCGGTGTCCCTGTTTGGCAAGTACAAAGCGGCTGCCGGGCAACGCCCAGAGATTATTTTACCGCAGGCCGCCTCTATTGGCCTAGACGCTGCCACTGTAAAGAAAGGCATAGAGCCAGGACAGCTAGTCCGTATTTTAGGCACAGAGCACGTTGGCAAAGTTGGTACTGTGAAGCATATTTATACACGCTTACAATCGCTGCCCATTGGCCTAAAAGTGCCCGGTGTAGATGTGGCCCTGGCCGATGGACAGATTGTGTTTATTCCGTCCGCAAATCTAGACGTGATCGTATAAAAAGGAACCGGAGGAAATGATGGAAGAGTATATTGAAGACGATTTTATTGAGGATGAGGAGCGTTCTTCAAATCGCCGCCCATTTTTAATTGCCGTTGGTGTTTTAGTTACTTTGTTTATTTTGATGGGCATTTGCACGGCCGTTTTCCTGGTGCAAAATCGCGCCGCAGATGCACAGAATGCTGAACGGTCTGCCATTGAAACCCGGAATGCCGAAACATTAATCTCCAATGGGGCAACGGCCGTGGCTGCCACTGCAACGGCCGAAGCGGTACCCACCGAGACACCTGTGCCCACCGAGGCACCCACCGAAACGCCAGAACCTGCCACCCCAACGCCTACCAACACGCCAGTCGTTGGTGAAGAAGTTGCCGAAATTGATGATGAGGCAGATGGCGACAGTGGTGACAAAGGCGAGACGGCCGAAAATGGAGAAGAAGGCGAAGACAGCGATGCTGGTGGTGACGCAACGACCGATGATGCTAACGATACCACCGACGATGATACTGCTGGGGATAGTACCAGTGATGGCACGGATTCAGCCACGAGTGAGACCGGCAGTGACGATGCGCTGCCAGAAACAGGGTTCGATACCTGGGGGATCATTGTGGCTGCTCTGGGATTGCTTGGCTTGTTAATCTTTGCCCGCCGCCTACGTATGTCTGGCTAAAAAGCAATCCGTTACCGCTTATTGCGGTTGGCAGCTACAAATATCTAAGTAGCCGTTCGGAATTAATTTGGTGGTTTCGGAACCGAACTGCACTTTAAGCCCATTCGCCAATTCCTAGCTGTAGAATAGCCATTATTCTGCGAATGGGCACTAACGACAAACAACCGGTGCCCAGCTTGGTGCCGGTTGTTTTTTTGTCTGATGATTAGATAGGATGTCAGAAATACAGTACAAAATTCACCTCATAGTCCAAACTTGATGCACGGTATAATTTTCCGTGGGGCAATGCGGGGCTAAATTATTTGTCAGGACAATCCCGATGAACAACGCTGGTTCACCGTTACAAGTGCTTCCAGAAAATTTTAATACTTTGGCAGAGCAATCTATGCAACCTTCTTCCGAAACGAACGGCCGTACTGCAACCATCTTAATTGTAGAAGATGATCAATCTATGCTGGACGGCATTAACGACCTTTTAGATATTGCCGATTTGGGCTATGAGATTACCGTACTTCAGGCCAATGATGGCCAAATGGCCCTGGATGTGATGGCCAATCATGAGCCAGACCTTATTATTTCTGACGTGATGATGCCCCAAATGGGCGGGTATGAATTTCTGAATCACGTGCGTGCCAATCCCGACTGGATTCAAATCCCCTTTATTTTTGTCACAGCCAAAGGCGAAGAGCCAGATATTCGCAAGGGGCGGCTAAGCGATGCTGATTTATACATTACCAAACCGTTTGTCATTGCGGAATTGCTGTCACTAATCCATGCCCAGCTAGATATGGCTTACGAGCGTAAAGAGGCACGCCAGCGGAATATTGACTCGCTCAAAAAGAATATTCTGCAAATATTGAACCATGAGTTCCGCACACCACTAACGTACGTAACGGCCTACTACGAGATGTTAGCCGATAGCTTGAAAGAGTTTACCGACGGCCGTAATTACCGGGAATATTTGCGTGGAATTCAGACAGGCTGTTTGCGGCTCACGCGCCTGGTAGATGATTTTATCTACGTGATGGAGCTACGCAGCGGAGAAGCGCAGGCCAAATATCTGGCTGAGGCAAAGCCACTGCCCAATGTTGCTGACTTGCTGCGGGAAGTGGTGGCAGACTACCAAACTGCGTCTCAAGAAGCCCACTACCAGATTAAAAGCCATATTCCAGACAAACTGCCGCTGGTCTGGGGCGTCGCCAGCAATGTAAAAAGCATTTTAGGACGGTTGTTAAGCAATGCCACAAAATTTACCGATCCAAACTCCTCAGAGATCAATCAGATTGTTGTAGAGGCCTCAGTAAAAGGAAAAAGCATCCTGATCGAAGTGGCCGACCAGGGAATGGGCTTCCCGGCGCATATGTCCAGCCAAATTTTTGAACCCTTTGTGCAATACAATCGAGGAATTTTGGAGCAGCAGGGGGCAGGCACTGGGCTAGCCATTGTTCAAGGCATGGCGCGGTTGCACAACGGCCGTATCGTTGCCGAAAGTCAAGAAGGTAAAGGCAGTAAATTTACCGTCACTTTACCTGTATACCGTCGTAGAAAACATGCAACAGCTAGCGGTGCCACCGATGAAGATGGTACGCGGACAGCAACTGTGCTGGTCGTCGAAGATGATCGCAATCTGCTAAATGGATTAGAAGATTTGCTCACCATTTTTGATGGCAAATACAAGCTAAACGTCCTCACCGCGCTCAACGGCGTTGCTGCACTCGAAGAAATTAAGAAGCAAATCCCCGATCTCATCATTTCAGACATTATGATGCCCAAAATGGGCGGGTATGAACTGCTAACCAACGTTCGCGAACATCCGCAATGGCTGCATATTCCCTTCATCTTTCTCACTGCTAAGGGCGAAAAACGGGATGAGTATGAAGGATTCCGACGCGGCGTAGATGAATACATTACCAAACCTTACGATAGTGATGATGTGTTGCGCTTTGTGGAAAAGCAGCTAGACAAACATTTTCACAACCAGAGTTTGATTGCCCAGAGCTTTGATGATCTCAAGAAAAGCATCATCAACCTCATTTCACCAGATTTCCGTACGCCTTTGGCTTCGGTGTCGGAACATTCAGATGTGTTGTCGAAAGCATTGCAAGACGCAAATACCGACAGCGATCTCAAACATTCCCTGCATGGCATTCAGGACAATAGTTTGCGATTAACGCACCTTATTGAAGATTTCATTACGCTGGCGGAGCTAAAAACGGGCGAAGCGTGGACAGCGCATAGCCTAAAAGCGTATCCATTGCCTAATCTGGGTGGGTTGCTTTTTGAAACGGTTCAATCTTTTAGGCATCGTCCTGAAGCGTCTGGTTGGCATGTGGATATGACGACTCTGACGGATATGCCCAAGGTTGAAGCTGATTGGTCTACCCTACAGGAAGCGATTGAGCGTTTGATGCAGATTAGCCTGCAATATGCAAAACCTACCCAACGGAAAAACGAACTCATTGTTTCGGTCTATAATGGCAAATCAAGCAATGTGAAAATTGTCATCACGGTTTCAGCCAGCTTGGATGCAGAGACAATGGCGCAGTTCAATGAAGTTTTGACTAATGAGGAGCCAGATTTGCTGCAAAACCCTGAAATTGGGCCAAGCCTGTACATTGCCAAAGGGTATATCGGGCTGCATCAAGGGCAGCTTTCATTTAGTGAGGGGAAAGACGGCAGTTTCCATTTTGCCATTAAGCTACCGGCTTACGAAGCGTAGGTAAAACGGGAAGACGCCTTTTATTGTCGCAATCTCCAGACCTTTCGTTTGTGAAACGGCCGTTTCAGACGGGCATAACTATATCTTTCCTAATTTCTGCTTGAAAAACAGCCGACTTTGTTTACAATCTCTTTGAGTCTCTAGTAGCCTTACCCTGGAGATATTTCCCATGAAGTGCATTTTTCATCGGAATGGTAACTTTTGCCGATTACACAACAACCAAAACGGGCCTTTTGCGTATCGAAAGCAAAGTCCGTAGACCCTCCCAATTAAGCATAAGGAGCAAATAAGATGGCAACATTACTTGAAAAAGTACAAACCTTAATCTCGGCAAATATGCATGAGATGGTTGATAAAGCGTTGGAAACCAATTCAGTCGCGGTGATGAAGCAATATATCCGTGATGCTGAAAAAAATCTGGACGAACTTGAAGACGCTGCCGCCACCGTTGGCGGTGAAGTTAAAAGCATGGAGCGCAAATACAAAGAGTACAAAAAGAAGGCAGATCAGCTGGATCGCAACATTGATGCACTGTTGATGCAGGGCAAGGCAGATTTAGCCCGCGCGGCCCAAAACGAGCTAAACAGTGCGCGTCGTTTGCAAGAACAATATCATGAGCAATGGGTGCGGCAGCAGCGTGAATACGAATCGCTGCTTAATGCACGCTTGAAGCTGCAAGCCAAATTACAAACCATCCGCCAAGAGCAGAAAGAGCTAGAAGCGTTGATGCGCCTGGCCAAGTCTAAAGAGACAACCGTGAAGGCGATCAAGAGTTTGGATGATTTGGTGGGTGTAGGGGATGCAGATATTGCTCGTTTGGGTGAATCAATTCGCTCCCGACTGGATAAGGCAACTGCGCACAGCGAAATGTACGCCGATCGTTTAGATAACCAAATGGATGCGGCCCTGGGCAGCGCGGAACTGGATTTGCAGCTTGAAGAGCGCAAACGTCGTCTCGGTTTGTCTGAAGCCCCATCGTTAACGCTGGATGACAGTGAGGAAGCGGAAGCCGCGATGGAGTAATTTCTGTG